>CANQMF010000023.1 GCA_947624915.1 uncultured Bacilli bacterium | reverse complement strand
ATAAAAATGTTTAGTATAAAACCTAGCACAACATATAAATAAAATAACTTTTCTTTCTTCATAAAGCACCTCACTAGGCCTTAAGTAAAATACTTACACCCTTAAGGTTTCCTTATAAAATAATAATTGAAGCTATTTACAATATTATCAAATTTTGATATAATTTCTCTAGTATGATAGGGTTTTACCGTTATATGTAAAGTAATTATTGAAGATAATAAAGGGCCTTAAGTATTTTACTTAAGGCCCTAATTTTATAAAAAGCACTAATACCGTGGTATTAGTGTTTTAGAATAATCTTACTATATCATTGAAAGTTATATATACCATCAAAATCATCAACAAAATAAAGAAAATATTATGAATTAAATTTTCAAATTTTGGATTAACTGGTGAGCCTTTAATTTTTTCAATGACTAAAAATAAAGCATGGCCACCATCAAAAGCCGGTAATGGCAAAATATTAATAAAACCAACATTAATATTTAAAAGAGCAATTAATGATAATATCGTTGTAAAACCAGCTTTGGAAGCTTCACCAACAACTGAGTATATACCTACTGGACCTGACAACATTGTAAGGCTAATTTTTCCAGTAATTAAATACCATACAGTCCAAAACATTTGTTCAATAGTGCTAAAGAATTTACCAAAGGCATACTTTATTCCAGCTAGAAAACCTTTTTGTTCAATGCCTGTCACAGAAAAACCTTGTGAATATCCATTTAAATCGTCGTCATCAGTCTTTTCCACTTTAACACTAACATCTTTGATTTCCCCATCCTTATTTTCTAATGTTAAAGTAAATGATTTATCTTTGTCACGAATAAGTTCTAAATATTCAAGATAGTTATCAAACTCTACACCATCAACAGCTTTAATGATTGAATCATCTGATAATTTGTCATTATTTGATTTTGTTATAATAAGATTACCATCGCTGTTAACTCCTAGGGTAAATCCATAATCATAACCATATACCATACCACTATTACCTAACGCTATTGGTTTAATAACAATATCTTGCTTTTTGCCATTTTCATCTTTGATTGTTATTGGGAACTCTTTATCGCCTTTAACTGTTAATTCTAAAGCCAATCGATCATAATTATTTACTTTATGTCCATCAACTTTAACAACTTTAGAACCATTTGGTATATCATCGATAACACTTTCCGTTACATAAACAGAGTTCAAACTAACAGTATTAGTCCAACCAATAATTAAAAAGATAATAAAGGCTAAAATAAAGTTATTCATAACTCCTGCTACCATAACTAAAAGGCGCTGGTACCATTTTTTAGATTGTAATCTTTTTTTAGGTGGAATCTTCTCATCTACTTCCAGTTCTTCACCGGCCATTTGAACAAAACCACCTATTGGAAACAAACGAAAACAATAATCAGTTTCATCATTTTTACGATTAAATTTAAAAATACGAGGTCCCATACCAATACTGAATTCATATACATGTACACCAAATTTTTTAGCAAATAGAAAATGTCCTAATTCATGAATAAGTACAACGACTCCTAGTATTAAGATAAAATATATTAATGTTAACATACATAACCTCCTATAAAACAGTTACAAAAAAGCTAAAAGCTAGAAGAACAAAAATGATACTATCCAAACGATCCAATACTCCACCATGTTCTGGTATTAAATTAGAAAAGTCCTTTTTTCCAAAATATCTTTTAACAGATGAAAAGAACAGATCCCCAATTTGTCCAACAATAGATAAAGACAAAGTGACTAAAATAATTAATGGTAAATTAACATTAGAATTAATAATTGTTACGTACAAACAAGTTGGAATAAACGTTCCAAAAAAGCATCCACCAAAAAAGCCCTCCCATGTTTTTTTTGGTGATACAACTTCCAACAGTTTATGTCTACCTATTAACATACCAGTAAATAAAGCAAACGTGTCCGTCATAATAGTAATGCATAATAAATAAACAAGTAAATATTTATTAACACTATAGTAATTGTTAAATAAAGTCATAATAATGCAAAGAAGCATTACACCCATAAAAACATAATTAGCATCATTAATACTATATGTTTCTCGTTTATGGTATAAAACAATGAGTGATAATAATATTAAAAGTAATGCTGATACCATTCTAAAATCAATAATCAGATCTAAACTGCTGCCAGTATTTACCATAAATAACACAAAATAAACAAACAAATATAAATAAGCAACCAATTTTACTAAAATGGGTAATTCTTTTTTCGTTTCTTTAATATCTAAGTACTCTTTCAATCCTGCAAGTACAACGATAAAAACAGCCCACTTAAAAAGGCTTCCGCCAATAACAAAAATGGGAATAACAAGCATCAGCATAACAATAGCACTGATAACCCTTTGCTTCATAATTTATACCTCCCAATTTACCTAATAAATAATATTTACTCAATCTTACACAGTATATTATATCATAAAAAATATACAATTGAAACAAAAATAAAATGATCATATTTTATCTTTAACATTTACGTGTTATACTATAATAAATTTATTTATAGGAGGCATAAAATGGAGTATGAAGTAAGATACTATTTTAGTTATAATCAGTTAAATAAAATAATATCAAAATTAGAAACTTTTAAGAACATTACCAAAAAAGAAAGATGTTATGAAAAAACAATGCAATTTGATCATCCAAACCAAAATTATAGTTTTTATACAAAAGAAGTTGATGGTCGATTTCGTATAAGAGTTTCCCACAGTGACTCTTATGAAGCCTGTAAAATAAGCTGGAAACGTAGATTACCAGTAACAACCAAATCCCAAGTAAATCAGGAAGAAGAAGTGGGATTAAATATTAAATACGAAGAATACGATAATTTAATGTTCATTATAACCAACGTTTTGAAAATGAAAATGGTTGAAAGTTACGAACGTTATCGCACTATATTTACTAACCAAGATATTGAAATAGCTATTGATGAATATCCATTTGGAATTGCTCTAGAAATTGAAAATAAAAGTGATAATAAAGATCCAGAACAAGTGATTTTGCAATGGACTAAGAAACTAAATTTAGATATCAAAAAGACTTATCGTTTATCGTGGGATGATAAATATACACAATTATGTAAAGAACAAAACATACAACACTACAACAATGTTACTTTTGATAGTCCTATGCCTAAAATAACAGATTAAATAAATTACAAACACTTTTTAGTACTTTTTCCTCTTAAATGCATATATTAAACTGAGGAGTGATAATATGGCGCTATATAAGGAAATTGTAACAAAGGCTATCATTGGTAAAGGGAAAAAATCTTTTAAAAATATGTATACACTTGATGTTGAACAAAAACCAGATACCATATTGGGATGCTGGGTGATAAACCATCAATTTAATGGATATAAAGCCGGTGATAAAATCGGTGTTAAGGGAAATTTTGACATAAACATATGGTACTCATATGATAATAATCAAAAGACTACAGTAGCAACTAAAAATATTGAATATAATGATACTTTCAATATTAAACTTAGACCTGATGCTGAAATTGAAGGCAATACAGATATAATTGTTAGAAGCCTATATCAGCCAAACTGTTCTAACGTTGATATTCATGATAACACGATTGAATTTGAAATAGATAAAGAATTAGGCATAGAAGTAGTTGGCGAAACAAAAGTAAAAATAGCTATCGAAGAAGATGAAGATCCATGGGATATCATCGATGATGATTTTACTGAACAAGAAGCCAAAGAAATTGACAATGAAGTAAACGAAGAATATTTATAATGTGTTAACCTAAAATAGTTGACACATCTTTTTTTTTATGCTATGATTGTACTGTTAATTGATGGGAGGGATATTATGGCAGTTAAATTAAGACTAAGACGAATGGGTGCTAAAAAAAGACCATTCTACCGTGTAGTTGCAGCTGATTCAAGATCACCAAGAGATGGAAGATTTATTGAAGAGATTGGTTATTATAATCCACTTGAAACACCAGCTGTAGTAAAGATTGACGAAGATAAAGCTCTTAATTGGTTAAATAATGGAGCCATTCCAACTGATACAGTTAGGGATTTATTAAGTCGCGAAGGTATTATGAAGAAATTTCATGAGTCAAAAATGACAAAGAAAGAAGATAAGTAATATGGATTTAGTAGAATTAACCAAATATTTAGTAGAAAATCTTGTTAAGAATCCAGACAAAGTTCAAATAACTTTAACAGAAAATGAATCAGAAAAAGTTATTACAGTGGTTGTTGACGAAGAAGACATGGGCTCTGTTATTGGTAAAGGAGGAAAAGTTGCTAACTCAATACGTAATATTGTACAAGCAGCAGCTTATACCAATAAATTAGGACGTGTAAGGGTAAATATTGATGCTAAATAGAATCGTGATGATTCTTTTTAATAAAAAACTCGAACTATTTAAATAATTCGAGTTTTTTATGTAATGCTTACTATACTTGAAATTTATTTTCTTAATCTTTAACAATTTATTAAGAATAAATATTTACTTTTTAACTAAAGCATTAGTATTTGTATATGCCTTATAATTACTATCATTCAAAATATTATGATTTTCATTTACAGCAGCATTAAAAGTCATCTCACCTATTTTAAAATTATCATTAACTTGAATAGAAAAAGAAGGTGAATCTTGTGTTTGTTTTAAATTATCTTTCAATTTCTTTTCAGCACTTACCTTTTTTAGTTGGCAACCAGTCATAGCTAATAACATTGTCATTACCATAATCAAGTATTTTAAACTTTTCATTATCATCCCTCGCAGATAATTATATCATAAATTGATACATATACAAAATTAACTTTATACTCTTAGATCTTACTACTTAGTAATTTGATTGATATATCTTTTATAATCATCATAATTACCAATATAACGTTGCATTTTCTGTTCTTTTAACTCAACAATAATGTTAGCGACTTTATTAATGAAGTAACGATCGTGTGATACAAACAAAATGGTTCCACTAAATTCAATCAAAGCATTTTCTAAAATCTCACGCGTATCAATATCAATATGATTAGTTGGTTCATCTAATATCAAAAAATTATATTTTTTCTGAACTAAACAAAACAATTTTAAACGAATTTTTTCACCACCAGATAAATATTTCAACTTTTTATAAACATTTTCTCCTACAAATAAGAATTTATATAAAGCCGATCTAAGTTGTTCATCTGTACCAATAAAAAATCTTCTAGCTTCATCAATAATACTATAATTAACATTATCAAAAGTTACTTCTTGAGGTATATAACCAATGACAATGCCCTCTCCTATTTTAAATTGTGCATCTTGTTTAATAATTTGTTTAATTAAAGTAGATTTGCCACTTCCATTATTACCAATAAGACACACTTTATCATGAGCAAATATTTCTATATCAGCATGATCTAATAGTACTTTATCTTTAAAATTTAAACAATAATCTTTAATGATTAGAACTTGTTTTCCACTTTTTAACTTGCTATTAAAATTAATGTTGATTTTTCGCTTTACTTGGGGCTTATCAGTTTTTTCCATTCTTTCTAATCTTTTTTTTATGCTATTAGCTCGTCTAAAAAATATTTCACCGCCACTATCACCACAAAGTCGTCCATATTCTTGTAATCTTTTTATCGCTTTATTCATGGCGTTAATAATCTTTTGCTGATCTTTGTAATTCTTAAACTCCAACAAAACTCTATTTTCATTTTCTTTTATAAAATAAGAATAATTACCAAAATATACTTCAACACCTCTTTTAGTAAGCAAAATTGTTTTATTAGTAATTTTATCTAAAAAATAACGATCATGAGATACAATTATAACACTTCCTTTATAACCATATAAATACTTTTCTAACCACTCTACTCTTTTAATATCTAAATGATTAGTAGGCTCATCCAAAAGTAAAATATCAGGTTCTACTAAAAGTAATTTAATTAGTGAACAAATAGTCTTTTCACCACCAGATAAAGTATTAAAAGGCCTTTTTAACATTTCGGTTGTTATATTAAATGGCACTAAAACTTTACTGACCTTAGTTTCTAATTCGTAACCACCCATTTTGGCAAACTTTTCTTGCAGTTTAGTATATCTTACTATAACACTCATATCACTACTTAAATTATTTTCTAAAGTAGTAAGTTTGTCTTTTAAGGACATTAATTCTCTAAAGGAATCATAAATGTATTCTTCAACTGTTCCCCCACTATCAATAGGTATCTGACCTAAATATCCAACACTAGCATATTTTCTAACAGCTACATCCCCACTATCTACATTTTCTATGCCTGCTATAATTTTTAAAAGCGTACTTTTTCCAGATCCATTAGCTCCAATTAAAGCTACTTTCTCACCCTTATTTATTGTTAAATTGATATTATCTAATATCAAATCAAAGCCAAAAGACTTTCTAACTCTATTTAAATTTATATCTATCATATAATCACATCCTATCAAAAAAACTATACAGAAACACCCGTATAGTTTACACAATATACAGATGCAGGCACGACGAAAACTCACACCTGCATCTATCTTTTTTAATAAGATGTAGGTGTGATATTAAATACATACATGATCTTTTTACCAACATAATTTTGCATTAATATCACTCTCCATACATAAGATTATTATAAATCGCTTAGTTTGTCAACTATTAAATAATCCTTCCATCTAGGCTCCATGTTTTAATGTCTGTTATTTCAACATCCACTATCTTACCAATATTATCCTTGCTACCATCTACATTAACTAATTTCATAGTATCAGTATAACCAAATAAATTACCCTTTTCACCAATACCTTCAATTAACACTTTGACTTTTTTATTTAAATATTTTTGATTATTAGCATTAGCACATTCATTTACTAGTTCATTTAATTTATACAAACGTTGATTTTTCTCCTCTAAAGTAATATTATCTTCCATTTTAGCCGCCGGCGTACCATCGCGTGGTGAAAAAATGAAAGTAAAAGCTGAATCATACTGACATTCTTTAACTACATCTAAAGTATCATTAAAGTCTTGCTCTGTTTCACTAGGAAATCCCACTATAATATCCGTTGTTATTGCAACATTAGGAATCATCTTTTTTAACTTATGATATAAGTTTAAATATTTACTCTTTGTATACCTTCGACCCATTAACTTTAATATTCTATCAGAACCACTTTGTAAGGGTAAATGTATATAAGGCATAATATTATCACAATCCCTAATAGCCTCAATCATGTCATCATCAAAATCCCAAGGATGACTAGTTAGAAATCTGATGCGCTCAATACCTGATGCAGCAACATCTCGTAGCAGATCTCCCATTCTATAATCTATACCCAAATCTTTTCCATAAGCATTAACATTTTGTCCTAATAAGGTAACTTCCTTATAACCATCTTTAACTAATGATTTGACCTCATTAATAATATAATCTGGTGTCCTACTTCTTTGCTTACCTCTTGTATAAGGAACAATACAGTAAGTACAAAATTTGTCGCAACCATACATAATATTAACCCAAGCTTTATACTTAGAATCTCTTTTAACCGGAATATTTTCTAAGACGTTTCCTTCAATACTAAAAACTTCTATTTTTTGTTCTAAAAGAGTCATACTATCAAACAAAATATTAGGCAAATTATAAATATTATGCGTACCAAAGACAATATCAACCCATTTATATTTATCCTTTATTTCTTTAACGACACTTTCTTCTTGAGCCATACAACCACATATGCCAGTTATAATATGGGGTTTACTCTCCTTTAGATGTTTAACTCTTCCTAAAAAACCAAAAACCTTATTATGAGCATTCTCTCTAACCGCACAAGTATTTAATAGTATTAAATCAGCATCCTCAAATGTATCTGTTTCTTCAAAAGCCATATCTTCTAAGATGGCCTTAATATTTTCGGAATCATGAACGTTCATTTGACAGCCATAAGTCTTTATATAATACTTTTTTCCTAAGCCTAATTCTTTTAAATTTTCTTTAACAATATATTCATTTGTTTTAATAACAACGTCCTTATTAGTCCTTTTACGTGCTTCTTTCAAATCTGGTAAATTCATACAACCACTTCCATTAATAAATGGTATCACATATATATTTTTTTATCAAGAATAATATAAAACCTTTAAAGCATGATCACTTTAAAGGTTTTATATTATTCTTACTTACTATATGTAGTAGCTCCTAATTGTTGCTCACCCATTTTAACTAATCTCTTAGTGATTTCTCCACCAACAGAACCGTTAGCTCTACTTGTAGCATCAGGACCCATATTAACACCTAATTCTTGAGCTATTTCGTATTTCATTTTTTCAAGAGCTTGTTTTGAACCAGGTACTACTAATTTATTTTGGTTACTATTATTCATTGTATTCACCTCCTGTACATTAATAGAATGTGAAGTAAATACAATATAATACTTGGTAATTATTGGTTATAATAAATCTGATTTATCTTCTTCTAAATTAGTAATTGTCTCAATATTATTTAAACATTCATCAATTAATGTTTCATAATCAAAATTTTTTTCATATTCCAAACATTTTTCCAAAACAGGATTGATAACTGGATGTTTTGGTAAAAAGATCGTACAACAATCTTCATACGGCAAAATACTAATTTCATATGTACCAATTTTTTGAGCTATATCAATGATTTCTAGTTTATCTAAACACGCTACTGGTCTAATAACAGGTAAATTGGTTACACTATTAATAACAGCCATACTTGTTAATGTTTGACTAGCAACCTGTCCAACACTTTCGCCATTAATAATTACTTTTAACTTCCGCATATTTATTAATCTGGATGCAATACGATACATCATACGACGCATAATCGTAATAACGTAACTGTCAGGTACATTTTTATATATTGCTTCTTGTAACTTGGTAAAAGGTACAACATTAACCTTAATATTGCCAGAATAAGCATTTATAATAGAAGCTAAACGCATAACTTTATTTTTGGCTTCTACACTTGTATGTGGTGGCGATTCAAAATACAAACATTCTAAATCAATTCCTCTTTTTAAAGACAAATAACCAGCCACTGGTGAATCAATACCACCACTTAACATAAGTAAACCTGAGCCTTGAATACCAACTGGATAACCACCTAAACCCTTTATCTCATCAGTATATATATAAGTTCCATCATTTCTTATTTCAATTTTAACTGTTAAATCAGGATGATGAACATCCACCGAACAATTAAAATTTTTTAAAATATGACCACCCATCATACGACTAAACTCCATACTAGGTATTGTAAATTGCTTGTCCGCACGATTGGTCTCAACTTTAAAAGTTTTAAAAACAACTTGATTTAAAACATCAATCAAAGATGCTTTTATTTCGTCAATATTAGTATTAACTTTATAACATTTAACTATACTATGAATTCCAAAAACATTTTTTAATTTTAAAACCACTTGATCAATATCGTCAGTCATTATATACATACGAACTCGATCATATTTTATTTTATAATCCATATTTTTTAATAATGATTCAATATTGCGAGCTAAAAAATTAATAAAAATTTTACGATTCCCTTTCTTAGTCGTTAATTCTCCATATTTAATTAATATCATCTTTTGCATAAAGACACCTCGTTAGCATTATACCAAAAAAAAAGTAGATTGACTACTTATTACCAATTAAATAATCAATCTAGGCTTTTTTTAAGCAATAAACAAGTCCTAATCCCCCAACCACTAAAAAGCCTAATACAGAAAACAAATTAATATCGGAAGTCGTCGGATTCTCTTGTTTTAAAATTCCTTGAGCAATTTCTGGTGACCAAACGCTATCACCACCGTCGCTTGGCATTAATGTAGTTTTCTCTGGATCAATTTCAATTATAACATATTGTTCATCTGTTCCATCCTCATCCCAGTCGAATGAATACTTATAAGTTAAAACCGTACTATTCAAAAGAGCTTTTTTCAAATTGTTTGGTGTTATACCTACATAATCTTTATAAAATGAATTTCTTATTTCTGTTGTTTTACCATCGGGAGTAGTAACCTTAAATTGTGAATCATTATCACTTGTTGGTTCTGTAATCTCAAACCCAATCCAAGCAGCAGGACCAGGTCTTGCCCCATCAGTTGCACTATCATCTGACTCTAACATCTTAAACGTTGAAGTTCCATATCTAATTATCGTTGTATTTCCTTTAGTTTCCAATGATCCTTTTCCGGATGAAAGTGAATCACCTGCTTCCTCCGTAATATCTCTTACCTGTCCATAATCTTCAGCAGCAAAAACATTTGGCATTAATGCTAACATCATAACGGCAGCAAGAGCAAAAAATACAATTTTCTTCATAATCTAACTCCTTTTTTCATATTAATATTTAGTCATAACTGAGGTGATTTTAATTGAGAAAATATATGACTATAGAAGAATATTTTAAGACACAGTCAATAAATAAAGGGAATCATAAAATAAGAAAAACTTTAAATAAAATACTTACTATAACGTGTCTTGGTATTATCATCTTCTCACTATTAACTATATTAGAATGGTTCTATGATAATTCCAAAATTCGACAAATTAATAAAGAAATTGACAAAAATATTCGTATTGAAACTAATAATGTAAAAGGTAAACTTATTAATCCCCCAACTAATAAAAGTAGCAATTATTACTACTATGTTAACACCCCATTTTATGAAGCCGACTTTACCTCTTTATTATCCCAAAACAAAGATACTGTAGGTTTTATTCACATAAAAAATACTAACATCAACTATCCAATTGTTCAAACAACAAATAATAGCTATTATTTAAGCCATTCCTTCGATAAAAAAGAAAACAAAGCAGGCTGGATTTTTATGGACTATCGAAATAGCCACGATGATCTGGATGATAACACCATCATTTATGGTCACGCGCGTCTAGATGGTACCATGTTTGGTTCCTTAAGGAATACCCTAACAACATCTTGGCAAAACAATCGTGACAATTACGTAATTTTTCTATCAACACTAAAAGAAAATATGATATTTCAAATATTTTCTATTTATACCATAGAAAAAGAAGGATACTACATAAAAACAAACTTTAGTAACGAGGAAAAAAAGAAATTATGGTTACAAACAATGAAAGAAAGAAATATTGCCCCCATAAATACAGAAGTGAATACTAATGATAAAATTCTTACTTTATCCACTTGTCAAAATGATGATAATGGCCGAATTGTTATTCAAGCTAAATTAATAAAAAAACAAATAAAACAGTAAAACATGTAAAAAGACTATTGACAAAATAAATTTGTCAATAGCCTAGCTCTACTACTTTACTTAATAACACGACGAGCCGTTACTTTATGCATAATATTAACACTATTAACCCCAATTCCTTCTTTAGGTGTTCTTGAATGAACAATCTTTCCATTACCCATATAAATGGCTACATGAGCTATACCACTACCACCATTATTATAAAAGACTAAATCCCCAGGTTCTAATTCACTAAACGAAACCTTAGATCCAACCTTAGACTGACTAGTAGCAACTCTTGGCAAGTTAATACCAAAATGTTTAAAAACACTTTGTACAAATCCACTACAGTCTGCACCTTTTGTTAAACTTGTTCCACCACTTTTATATGGATTACCAATGAACTGTTTAGCATAATTAACAATCTTAGTTCCCAATTCTACATTACTTGCAACTTTAGTCTTCGTATTTTGAGAACTAGTAGCCTTCTTCACTGTTGTTTTCGTAGTTGTTTTCTTGCTATTAGTCTTAGTAGTGTTCGTAGTCGCTTTAGTCTGCTGTTTATTTGCTGAACTACTATTTTTATTTTCTGTCGTCTTAGCCGACTCATTTGTTTCCACTTTTTTATTCTCTGTCACATTAGCATCTTCTACTTTTTCAATGCATGACGATGCTTCAAGCGCTACCAAACCATAAGATATTTCTTCTGTTTCAACGTAATTGTTATTTGCAACAACTTTCTTAGAATTAGTTTTCTCCTGAGTTGTTACTTCAGCAAAATTTGATAATATAGCGCAAAGCATAATCATTGATGCCATACAATATACCAATACTGTATTTCTCTTCCGCTTCGAAATCATAAATCCCTCCATTTAACAGACAGCGATTTTTATTCTACCACAAAAAAGCATTATTGGCAAATTGAAAGTGGTAAAGATTGTCATTTTTACCACTACAGTTTCAAACTCTACCTTACAATTAAAAGGTTAAAGTTCATAAATTTCTTTATTTTAAACGTCTAAATTAACATCCTTACTAGTAATGCAAATGACTTATAGTTGATATTCTAACAAACAATTTATACAACTATAACATAATAGCACATAATATTATAGATATTAAAACAATGATAATTAAAACAATTAGTATAATATTGATTGGTGTATTTATTTTATTGATTAAATTGGTTTCATTTTCACTATTAGCGATCTCTTCATAGTCCTCATCAATATAATCTTCTTCACTTATTTGATTTTCAACAGTATCATTCATGTTGTTCCCCCTCACTATCTGGTTTATACATCTTAAGTAATCGATCATAAATACCTGGTTCAATCTTGTTTAATAAATTAATAGTTAATTCTAATGATTTATGGTATTCACCCTTTAAAAATAATTGTTCAGCCAAATTAAGTTTGTTACTTAAGCCATCAAAACTACTACGATAACGATTGCCATAAACAATTATAGTTTCTGCAAAGGCAGCCGTTCGTAACAATTCTCTCGTTTTAGAATATAATTTTAACACTAAATCCCGAGCCGTATCAACCCTTGTATTTAAAATACTAATAGTAATCGGTTTTCGTTCTAATTCTTTAACAATCTCCCTTATGGCACTACTGGCTTCATTAAGCTCTACATAATAACTTTGTGGAATAACTGGCAAATTATATTCACGCATCTTTAGTTTAGCGTCCTTAAGTACAATTTTTATCTCCTCTAATTGCTGACGAGCTCGCACTTCATCTTCGCGCATATTGCCCAAAGTATCTAAAGTTGAATCCAAACATTCTTCTAAATTAGAAAGGCGCACGGTTAAAGACTCCAACTCACTTAACATTTTAGAATAAGCAAAATTACTCTGCATCATTTGCTCTAATAAATTCTTATAATCATCATCGATCGTCTGCAAATCATCATAAATTTTTTTCAACAAAGTTATACTATCTTCTGATAAATTATATACATTTTTTAAATCGTCTAATTGAGCAAAAATATCATCTACCACATCATTTACTTTAGCCAATCTCTTTTTAAAATTATTATTTGTTTCAGAATATTTAGCACGAGCACTTTTTTCTTTTTCAAAATCCCCAAAAAGTGACTCAAAGTAATCTAGTAATACCTTTAATTCAAATAAACTATCTTGTAAATTAAGATTTTGAGTTCGAATAATAATATCATTAATTTTCTTATTAGCTTCTTCAATATTATAATCAACATTTAAATAATCTAATGGATAGTTAGCCTTTAACATTTTACCATAGATATCCTCAACTTCAGCTATCTTCTTAGGTAATACACTAGTACTTAGCAAAACAATTGATGGTACCTCATCTATAACAATAGCCATATGTTTAAGTAAATCATCAATATCCTTTAAAATATTATTAACTTCTGGATAATCATTGTTATCCATTATTTTTTCAAAGTCTTCAAAATGTTTTGATATTATTTCAAACTGTTTAGTAACAATTGGAGCCATATTACCAAATTCACTTTTTGTTTCTTGAAATTTCTGATGTAATTCACGGAATCTCACTTTAAAATCAGTTATTGTAACCCTACTTCTTTCCTCACTAGAAGTAATGTCTTTGATCTCGCCTAATAAAAATTCTGAATTGGTCCTTACTTTATATAACTCCATTTCCAGTTTAGCCATTTTATATAAGGTTTTCTTATAATCTTTTTGTGATAAAGAATATTCTGTTTCCAAAATCATATCAGTTAATTTAGGAATTTGTTCGTCTTTAATAGTTTGTAACCTCTTTGTCCAAGCATTATACATAGCTTCAACTTTTTCATTTTTTAAATAAGCTTCAACTTTAGCTAACTCAGGAATAATTGGGGAAGAATCAAGTTTATTCTTTTCTATTTCTAATTCACTTAATGACCTTTTTATACGTTTTGTTTTACGACTACGAACAAAATATATAGCACTTATCGTTAATATTATTGCAACAACAATTAATGTTATGACAACTAATAATTCGTTCATACTATCACCTACTTTAAGTATAACATAAAATTTACTAATTTTCGACTATTATTAATATAAATTATATTTTAATATCATGCTTCGCCAAACAAAAACTCAAATTGTACCTTTTTATATACCTATTACAAGTTTATTTCTATTTTGAAAAGGAACACAAGAAAGTCTTATCAATCGATAGTTGCATAAATACGTAAATTTTTAGACTAAAATCCGTTTTCTTTACGGATTTTTTCTTTACTAGATTTAATGCCGTTTTTAGAAGATA
>CANQMF010000022.1 GCA_947624915.1 uncultured Bacilli bacterium | reverse complement strand
GAAAGATAAAAATGTTTAGTATAAAACCTAGCACAACATATAAATAAAATAACTTTTCTTTCTTCATAAAGCACCTCTTTTGTCCTTAAGTAATTTACTTAAAGACCAAAGATAGCATTATATAACAAGCTATTTATATGTTTACAATGTATAAAGATTTTGATATAATCATTCTAGTAATATAGGGGTTTTACCTTGTATATTAAGTAATTAAAAACATTAATAATGGGCCTTAAGTAAATTACTTAAGGCCCTCTTCTTATCTTTCAAGTAATGACAATGCTACTTTCTCCTTATCTTTAAATATTTCATCTACATAGCAATCAACAATATCACCAACACTTAAAACATCAGATGGGTGTTTTATATAACTGTTTGATATTTTAGAAATATGAACTAAGCCATCATTATGCAAACCTATATCAATAAAAGCACCAAAATCAACTACATTACGCACAGTTCCCTGCAATTTCATGCCTACTTTTAAATCATCAATATTTAAAACATCACTTTTTAAAATAGGTTGAGGCATTTCATCACGTGGATCACGATTAGGCTTTTTAAGGGAGTTAACGACATCTTCTAAAGTATAGATATCTGTATTTAATTTTTCTTGATAATATTTCAAATCAATATTATCTAATTTTTCTATTAAAGTTTTTTTACCAACGTCTTCTAATGAAGAATTCAATTCTTTTAAAAGTTTTAAGGCAATATCATAACTTTCAGGATGGATAGATGTTTCATCCAGTACATTACTGCCCTCTGTTATTCTTAAAAAACCAATGGCTTGTTCGTAAGTCTTATCACTTAATAATTTTGCTTTCTTGATCTCGTCACGCGAATTTATACGTCCCTTTTCCTCACGATATGAAATAATCTTATCGATATTCTTCTTATTAATACCTGATACATATTTAAGTAAAGAAGGTGACGCCGTATTGATATTAACACCTACACTATTGACAGCCTTTGACACAACAAAGTCCAAACTTTCTGATAATTTTTTAGGACTCACATCATGTTGATATAGTCCTACACCAATTCCTTCTGGTGGAACTTTAACTAATTCTGATAGCGGATCTTGTAATCTTCTACCAATAGACACAGCACTTCTTTTTTCTACAGCTAAATCAGGAAATTCAGAAATGGCCAAATCAGATGCACTATAAATAGAGGCTCCAGCTTCTGATACAATTACA
The DNA here is from genome assembly GCA_947624915.1 of uncultured Bacilli bacterium. The sequence continues at coordinate 13,364 of CANQMF010000022.1, read as the reverse complement.
TACTTACATGATAAATTATTCTCTTTAATCATCTCTGCACAAAACTTTTCGGACTCACGGGAAGCTGTACCATTTCCGATAGCAATAACATCAACTTTATACTTATTAATTAATTTAACAACAGTATTTTTACACATTTTTATACGGTCATCACTATTACTATTTAAAAATGGTTTAATAACCGTTGAATCTAAATATTTACCAGTTTTATCAATAACAGCTAATTTACAACCATTAACATATCCTGGATCAAAGGCCAATACGACTTTTTCTTTCATAGGTGGTGTAAGCAAAAGACTCTCTAAATTTTTCCCAAAATTATCAATAGCTGCCACTTCACCTTTTTCAGTCAAATCACTTCTAATTTCTCTTTCAACTGATGGGAATATTAATCTTTTATAGCTATCCTCAATAGCCTCACTAATGTATTTAGCACAAAAACTATTTTTATTTTTAATATTTTTATTTTCTAAAAAAGAAATAATATGGTCTTTATCAATGTTAATTTTAACATTTAAAATATCCTCTTTTTCACCACGATTAACAGCTAAAATACGATGTGGCTTAATTTTTGATACTGCTTCCTTATAATCATAATACATTTCATATATTTTTTCATTATCTACTGCATTTTTCTTAATATTCGATTCTAAAATACCAAAGCGATACATATTGTTGCGTATGTATTTACGAAAATAAGCATTATCACTAATCCACTCAGCAATAATATATTTAGCACCCGTTACAGCTTCTTCTGTATTTTTAACATTATCACAAATAAATTTAGTTGCCATATCATTAATATTACCGTTAATAGGACAAGACATGATCATTTTAGCTAATGGCTCTAATCCATTTTTAATTGCCTCAGTGGCTTTTGTCTTCTTTTTTTCTTTATAAGGCCTATATAAATCTTCAACTTCTACTAATTTTTCACAGGCCATAATCTCTTTTCTAAGTTCATCTGTAAGTAGTCCTTTTTCATCTATTAATCTAATTACGTCTTCTTTTCTTTTTAATAGATTAACTTGATAGGCATATAACTCACCAATCAATCTTATTTTTTCTTCATCTAAATTACCAGTTACCTCTTTACGATAACGGGCAATAAATGGAATAGTATTACCATCCTCTAGCAATTTTAAAGTTGATTCTACATGTTTAGAATCAATTGTTAAATTTCTACTAATTTGTTCAACAATATTCGTATTCATAATTCCTCAATTCTATTTTCTTATTAGCTTAATTATACCATAAATAGATATTACTTAAAATAATAAAAAGACTTATTCATTTTAAATATTTAATTTCAAAAACAGTCCCCTCATTTAATTTTGAGCTAACTTTAATATGTCCTTGATCATGTTCAATAATAGTCTTAGCTAATGATAGTCCAATGCCAAAGGATGGAGAATTAGCATTTTTCATTTTATAAAAGCGTTCAAAGATGTGGTGGATATCTTCACTATCAATTCCATAGCCTTCATCTTTAATTACAATTTTAGTATATAAAGCATTTTCTTCCCAAGATAAACAAATATTTTTATGGTTTTCACTATGTTCAATACCATTTTTAATAATATTAGTTAATGCCTCAACTTCCCATTTATAGTCTCCTTTAAAGAACACTTCATTGTTAGTCTTAAAAAGAATGTTAATATCCTTTAATTCAGCTAACATAGATAGATTATTCACACTTTCGTTTAAAAGGTTTTTAACATTTATTTTAGTTATATTAAACCTTACGCTATTAGTATCAAAACGAGCTAATTTAAGAAGTGTAATAACTAAATTATCAATTAAATTGACTTGTTTTTGCAATTCATTAATAAAGCGGTTTCTTGTTATATCATCCATCCGTTCATCATTTAAATTGTCTAAGATAATATTGATACTTGTTAGGGGTGTTTTTATTTGATGTGAAATATCAGAAATAGCCTTTTTAAGATTTTTCTTTTGTTCATTCATGATAACGGTTTCTTCCTTTAACGTAACTGTTATTTTATATAATTCATTTTGAAGTCTTGATAATTCTCCCTCTACATTATCGTTTATTTTTAATTCATAAATACCATTATTAATATCTTTAACATAATCAATTAATTTAATAACCTTTTTATTATAGTCATTATTATGGCGATACATCCAATATGTCATAAGAGCACTTAAAAGGGTCAAAACCAAAACATTCATTATAATGTTCAAATGAAAACTATGACGCATACTATTTATAACATTATCATCTTTATTAATACCATATTTACTTAGATCAACACTACTATAGTTAGGCTTCTCTTCATTTAATATTTTAATAGCTTCTTCTTCACTAACACCAATTAGTTTTAAAACCACATTATTAACATTATTTACATATAAACGATAAGAAATATAAGTTGTAAGTAAAATCATACTTATTATAAGTAAGAGATTAACAAGCATAATTTTAAATAACCATTTAACATTATCTTTTTTCATAATCATCAACCCGGTATCCTAATCCTTTAACGGTTTTAATAATGTTATCGTTATGAAGCTTTTCACGTAAACGTTTAATGTAAACTGTAAGAGTATTATCGTTAACAAACTTGTCATCATAGTCCCAGATGTTTTCTAAAATATAGTCTCTAGTAATAATTTGATGACGATGAGTGAAAAGAAGGCATAATATTTTATATTCCAAAGCTGTTAAAGAAATCTCTTTATCATCAACATAAACTTTGTTAAGACTTAAGTTTAAACTGACATTTTGCACTTTAATTACATCATTTTCTTCACCGACTAAACGTTTAATTCTAGAGATTAATTCTCGTGTTTTAAAAGGTTTGGTGACATAATCATCACATCCTAAATCGAAGCCTAAAACGATATCTTCTTCTTCATCTTTAGCCGTTAAAAAAATGATGGGAATCTGATAATTCTTCTTAATCTCTTTACACAAATCCAAGCCATTTACATCTGGTAACATAATGTCTAGTAAAAGTAAATCATAATCTTTAATATTCAGTTTTATTAATTCTTTTTTATTATGACATACTTCTACCATAAAAGGGACCTGCTTTAAAGCATAGACTAAACCCATAATAATAGCTTCATTATCTTCTAATAATAATATCTTTTTCATACTTATCACTTCCATTATACCATAAAAAGGCCGAAGCCTTTTTAGATATTATCATTCCTAATTGTATCAATAATATTTTGCTTATTAATTTGTTTTAAAGAATAATGCATCGTTCCAAAGACAATGGCAAAAACAAAAATAATGGCTAATAAGATAGGCAAAGTTGGAAAAACATATGGAGTAACTAAAATTTTTGTCATTACTAAATAGACGATATAAGAAAGAATGACGCCGATGGGAATGCCAATAATTAATGATTTAAAGCCGTATAGAAGGCTTTCTAAACGAATCATTTTCTTAAACTCCACATCGGTCATACCGATGGCTCGTAACATAGCAAACTCTCTTCTTCTTAAAGCCATATTAGTCGTAATGGTATTAAAAATATTTGTAATTCCAATCGCTGAAATAAAGGCAATAAAGCCATATAAGAAAATAGCAACAATAACAATAATAGCGTGAGTTTCCTCGTAACTATCATTCATATCATAATAGTAAAAATTAGTTCTAGAATTGTCATAATTATCTAAGTTTTCTTTAATATCTTTTACGTCATCAGTTTTAAGAAAGGCACTAAATTGCGCTAAAGCGTTGTAGTTAATAACCTCATCCTTATTAGAAAGATTTTTCTCAATATCATCAAGGTGTTCTTTAATAAAAGTATCATAATATTTATCAGAAACGATGACATAAACATATCCAATATCATATTCTCTATCAAGTTTATTTCGGTTTTTGACAATGTTTATTGGTGGTACATTAGTATGATGAACGACGGTTATAGGGACATCTACTCCTTTTGGATTAAAGTCATCTGGAACTAATCCCTCTTCAAGGTGATTCTTAAATGTTAAATTAATTTTATCATTAGCTTTAACATCTAATAGATTAATCTCATAGTACTTGTGATTTTGTTTTAAATAAGCTAAATCATAGATAATAGCACCTCCTTCATAATCTTTGACGTTACCACCTAAAGATTTAACATATCTTTCATATTCTTGAGATCCTAAAGCCATTAAGATTAACGCTCCTCGCTCAAGCGATGTATTTTTAAAACTTCTTGAAGAAAGATAGCGATTATTCCAAATATTATCTTCATAAGAAGCCAAAGAATAACTTCTTTCTATGGCATAAGCTTTGATATTTCCTAGTGATAAAACAGTATCTTTCGCCTTAGAAAAATCCATCAAAGCAGCATCTAAACTATCTATTTTTTTACTTGCACTATAATCTATTTCAAGATCATAGTTAACTTCTTCTAAATAATAATTACTTGCTTTAAAGCCAACATTCATAACAGAATATAAGGCAATAAAAGTTATAATACTGATAACTAAAGAGATTATTGTTGTTTTATATTTCTTCTTACTTCTTTTTAAACTTTTATCAGCAATAACGCCACCAATACCAAATAAAGATTTAATATATTTAGGTGTTTTAAGTTTTTTAGATTCTAACTTAATACTACCATTACCACGAATAGATTCGATAATAGGCATCTTCGATACTTTTCTAGCTGGTACTAATATCGATAAGATAATAGTTAAAAAAGACGTAAAAGCAGCAACGATGATAGCCCATAAAGGAATATTGGCAATAATTTTTAACTCGGTACTAGCAGGCATTAATGTTTCAATGAACAAAACTAATAAATAAACAAGAACGCTACCGATAATAATGCCAAGAGGAACCGCTATCAAGCCAATTATTAATCCCTCCGTTAAAATCATTTTTCTTATTTGCTTTGGGGTTGCCCCAACACTGCTAAGTAAGCCAAATTGTTTAAACCGTTCCGTTATTGAAATGCTAAAGCCATTTCGAATAACTAAAATGCTTGTTACCATAATAATAGCAATGACAATTAACATAATAATGATAATCACATTTCGAATATTGCCTAATTCAAAATAGCCTAAAGAATAAAGATAATTGTGATTAAAGATAGAAGGGTCTATATATTCCTCATAAGTCGTAAGCTCGGCAGCTATTTTGGAAGTTAAACTTCGATAATTTGATACATCATCGTATAAAACATACATATCGGTCTTGGGATAAGGTTCTTTAGCGTAAGTAAAAGCATTAACAGTTGTATAGTCACTACTATTATGACCAACATAGTTATCAACATTGATGATACCAACAATCGTATAAGTCTTTGTCTTAATATCAGTCAAAGCATTATCTTTATCAATTAAATCATCTTCAACATTTAAAGAACCAACGTCTAAACTTACTTTATCCCCTATTTTATAATAGCCATTTAAAGCTACGGCTAAGTCTTGGGTTAAAGCAAGTTCTGTATCATTTTTAGGCATTCGTCCTTTGATAAGTTTAATGGGATAATGCTTTAACGTCACATCATTAAAGCCTCTTATATTTACAAAATCAATAGTTTTATTAGCGTCATAAGGATAAATCCAATATTCACTTTGCCATTCTTTTAAAGAGCGAACATACCCAATGTCCGTTATATAAAAAGTATCTTTAACCCCTCTAAAATTAGTAATTTTATTGATATCCTCCATAGTTGATGTCGTAAAATAAGCGTGCCACAAGCCACTCGTTTTAATTGCATCATTTTGAAACGTCTTAACAAAACTAGAAGCTAGTCCTGATACAATGCAGATAAGCGAAGTTGCTAAAACAATACCGATGACTGTTACTAAAGTTCGTTTCTTATTCAGTTTTAAATTGTTAAACGTTAATTTATTTAAAGAGTGCATAACTAATTTCTCACGTCCTTAACAATCTTGCCATCTTCAATGGTTATAATACGATTAGCCATACTAGCAATCTCTAAATCATGCGTAATGAGTAAAATGGTTTGTTTATATTTTTGATTAGCTTTTTTAAGAAGCGTAACAATTTCATCACTTGCCTTAGAGTCTAAATTACCAGTAGGTTCATCAGCAAGCATAATGGCTGGGGATGTTATCATTGCCCTACCAATACTTACTCGCTGTTGCTCTCCACCTGATAATTCATTTGGTAAATGATTAACGCGATCAGTTAAATCAAGAGTTTCTAATAAAGTCTGAAGTTTATCATCATCAACTTTTTTATTATCCAAATCACATGGTAAGGTAATATTCTCCTTAATATTTAAAATAGGAATTAAATTATAAAATTGATAGATAAGACCAACTTGCCTTCTTCTAAAAATAGCTAGTTTATCGTTATTTAATTCGTAGATATCCACACCATCAATAAATACTTTCCCATTAGTTGGACGATCTACCCCACCGATTAAATGAAGAAGAGTACTTTTCCCACTACCTGATGCGCCAATAATAGCGACAAAATCTCCCTTTTCAACGCTAAAAGATACATTATCAACGGCTCTTATTTCATTAGAACCATTCTTATATATTTTAGTTAAGTTTTCCACACGTAATATTTCCATAATATCCTCCTCATTTAAACTATATAATTTTAAAATGACTTTAAAGTGACAAAAAGACATAATTATATGTCTTCTACCACCTTATTATTTAATTTTAACTTTTCTAATTCAAGATCCATAATCTCCGTTGTACATTTATCATAATGATCGCAATAATTAATTTCAACTTGCATATTATCGATAAAATTATCATTATCGTGTTTTAAAAAAGAATCTAACTTATCACTACTTTGACCATATTCTTTAACTGTTAATTTATTAAGCCATTCTTTAGCTGTTTTTAAAGAATCATCTGTATATTCGGAAGCAACCCATATTTCATTATTAAAAGCAATGTTAATCGTCAAATGTTCAATATCAAGGTCTTCTACACAATCAAATTTGGATAATGAAATATATCTTCTATCCTCAGATAAAGTTACAATACCATTTTTAAAATTAAAACTATCACTTTGCCCCCTAAATATATAAACAGCATCAGATGGTAAATTATTAAAATGACGATATGTAAAATAAAGTCCCATGCTTAAAAAAATTAAAATAATAAAGTCAATACCAATTCTTATCCACATTAAACGATGATTTTTTTCAATACTTTGAACAAGTACTTCATCACTCACTAATTTGGATATTTTAACATCAAAAAGACAAGCCAACTTTTTTAATTGGAAAAGATTTGGACTTTTAATCCCCTTTTCCCACTTTTTAATTAGACTTTCTTTGACTTTTAATTTACGAGCTAAATCCCGAGTTGAAAATTGCTTTTTAACTCGTAATTTAGTAATCATTTTTCCTGTTTCTTTCATAATCTCACAACTATTCTTCTATTAAATCACTTATTTTATTCTTATATTCTTCAATCTTTTCTTCATAATCAATTACTTCTTGCTTACAAGTATTGTAATTTGTTGTTGTTTCATTAAGACTATCATTTAACTCTTCTTTTTCTTCTAATAGAGCGTTATACTCTTCTTCTAGATAATCATACCTATTCTGACTATTTTCAAGCGCTATTTCAAGCTCTTGATTAGCGTAACGTTCTTCTTCCTTATCATAGTATTTTTTTAGATTATCTTTTAATTTATTAATATTAGCTTGACTGGTTTTAATTGTTATATCCTCCCAATATAAACAGTCATAATCATGAATTTGATGATGCCTTAAATCATCGATAATAAAGTCAGTCCATATTTTTTGAACGCTATTAGAGGATGTTTCCCAAGATCTAATCGTGTAATGGTCTAATTCTTTATATTGACTACCATTTAAAACTACATCATTACTAGTAAACTCGGCATTATGATGAATAATAATTTGAACTTCATCCGTTAAAGTATCATCAACTTCATAAAGTATTTTATCGTCATAAAGATATGAACCATAAGTACTAAATAATAATCCATCCGTCATCTTAACTGTATGCGTAGTCGTATCAGAAGCACTAACAGGAGCTTTTTCAATATACTTAGTCGTCGAAATCTCATAAATTGATGTACCTATCGCAATACCAAAGCCAGCTAACCCAGCTATAAACATAATAAAGATTCTTTTTAAAGCTATTTTATGGTTAAAAAGAAAATCATAGCCTAACTCTAAAATAATATAGTCTAAAATGATACCAAAAATAATACCTAAGAAGATACCAACATAGATAACACCCTTAAACATTAAAATAATACCAACAATTAAAACCGCAAATAAAGCTAGAAAGCCTAAAATAAAAGGTATTAAAATTAGTATGATAAGTGCCTTAATAAAGATAATGGCTAAAGTACTAAAAACTTTAAAAAAGTTATTAGGTTTATTTTCACGATAATAAATAACTTGGGGTTGTGGCTCTTTTCTCTCTTCAAGGCTCACATCTTTAATACTAACTTCTTCACCGGTATCTTCTTTTTTATCATTGGCCTTAATTGGTTTAGGAACATATTCAAATCTATCTAAGTAACGAACTTTAAAGATATAAATAAAGATGACTACCGCTACCACAAGATAAGCCCCTTTAATTAAAAAGGTCCAAACAACACTAAAGAAAGAACGAGCTGGTCCAAAGAAATAAATGACCTCATTACCTAAATCAATAATTTTATTAATTGGAATAACTAAGAGTAACAGAATAAAGTATAATAGCAACATACTAAGGACACAACTAATCGCTTGTTTTGCCTTCATCGTTTTAAACATCTCAAATGTTTTTGCAATCATATCCAAAGTATCGATAATAAAGTTACTTTTTTTCTTTTCACCAAAATTCATCGTTGTTATTTCATCATTAGTTAATTCATCTAAACTACATTTAAATAATTTACACATTGTAAGTAATTTATCCATTTCAGGATAAGTTGTTCCCGATTCCCATTTAGAAACGGCTTGTCTTGATACATCTAACATATCAGCTAGTTGTTCCTGACTCAGTTTGTTTTGTTTGCGCAATTGAACTAATTTTTCACTAAATTTCATTTTCCCACCTCGGTACCATTATCTAACAAAACCCAGTTGCGTTCTACCGATTTTAAGTTGTTTTGATGTAACTTTTCGGTTGCATTTAACTTTTTCTAACTTTTATTATATCATTTTCTTCCAAATTTCCTACTAATAATGATGAATTAGGATTATGATTTTTATAATTCATTTTAACTTTTCCTTCATCATAATTGGCATAGCAGTACTTACAAAAATGTGAACAGCTATTATACACACCAATGTCAACCATACTAACGCATCGACATTTTCGTTCACGCCATGTTTTAAACCCAGTCTTACCCGTCAGTTTAAAAGCTAAGGTATGAGAAAGACAATCTTCTTTAAGAAAACCATATTCCGTTAAATTATGTTCTTCGGCACAAGTTTGAACGCTCATACCGCACTCTTTAGCGCTTGAAAAAAAGCTTTCACCGATTTCACGATAATCATCATCCGTTAGGTTTTTAATTCTTAAATCACTTTTATGATGTCGAACATTTTTATAGTCATCAACAAACGATATAATAATATGCTTAACATATCCTTTTAACAAATGACACATCTTATCAAAGGCTTTTTGATGATAGGAAATGGTATACCCATCATTAACAATTACAGGATCATATCTAACATAGGTATACTCCGCGCCAATTATTTCTGACACCTTTTTAATACCCTCAATAATTCTTCCTTTAAAAATAACATTAGGTTCTAAATCTTTCTTATAAGGTGTTAAGGTTACATGAAAAAGGATGGGCTTATCTATATCTTTTAAATATTTTATAATAGGTAAGGGATTTTTCGTACAGAAGATAATTGCATCAACATCATTAAAATAAATACGACTTACTTGTTTAGGGTAAACAGGATTACGCACGTCAATATACCCCACTTTATATCTATTCATAAACCATTCTGAATAAAAAGCTACCACATCAGTTCTACCACTAACATTTAAAATCATTTATATCACTCTTTGAACATTTTCTTATATTTAATTGGAACATATTGTTTTATAAACTGTTTTTGAATCTTGTCCGCCTCTGCTTCACTTATTAAGTCTTCATTAACTGTTTTTCCTAAACATTGATATAAATTATAAGCAATTTGAAGTTCATAAATATTAATTAAAGCCATTTTTAAACTAGTAATAGCTGGTACTACCATAAGAATATCATTTAATTTTTGCTCTTTATCAAACTTCATATTAATACCGAAAAAAGGTTCAATATCATCATAATTGGTATCACATAAAATGCGTAATGTCCTTGGCTGTATATACTGCCAAAAAGAAATTGGCAATTTCATAAATGTCATAATATCAATCATATCTAAAGAATGATAGCATAAAAATTTACGATACTTATCATCATTAATTAATTTTTCAAATTCATGATAACGTCCTATACGCCAAATTTCCTTTAAAAAACAAGCATCATCAACATCATCTAACACATCTTGACAATGTTCAACTAGCTCACTATTAATACTATCTAAAATATCGATCAATGAATACGAATATATTGGCTCTATACTACTCAAATATTTCTTTAACAACTTCAACAATAATCTTTCCTCATTTATATTTTGGTAAAAATTCTCCCATAATTTTCTAACTCTATTGGCCACTTCATTATTATTACCAAAAGCATACATGCTATTAAAATAAGCATAAAGGTAACGCTTTGACATCTTCAATTGTGTTTTAAAAAGCTCAATCTTACTAAGCGTTATTTCTTCACAAAGATCTTTTCTTACTTCCCTATTCATAAAATCACCAAATATATTTATCTATGTTATTATAACAAAAATAACAATAAAAAGATACAACTAAGAAAGTATTAGCCCACTACATTTCAAATAAAAAGGTTGAGAGCATCTTATCTCAACCTTTTAATTAGTAACAACTAAATATGGATTTTCTTCAGTTCCATCACCAAACTCATACATAGTACCATTTTTTAATGATATAACCGGTCGTACCCCTAAAGCACTAGTTATTATAGTTTTTTCTAAATCACTGCTGTATGATTGAATGGTAAATGTTATTGTATTGTCGATTACATCAATAAAAACTCGAGCCGGTGACATGGTCCAATAGTCATATCCAACTTTTAAGTAACTACCACCAGTTCCAGAATAAATTAGTTCATCAGTGGTTATTAGTCCCACAGGATATGTTACACCATTATTACTTACAGTCAATTCATCTTGCTTTCTACACTTTAAACTTGGAGTCCCATAATATTTTCGATAAAAAGTGTTAAACTGAGAATAATTAGCTGTACCATAACTATACAAAATAGAGGAGTTATAACTAGTAAAAGTCTTGTCTATCATGCCTCGATCATTACACCAACCAGTATCTTCTAAATAATCAGTGTAATCTTTCATATTATTCGCATACCAATCGTTTTCAACATAGTCTTTAATTACTGAATTAGTTTCATTACTAGACATTTCATCTAAAGCATCATCAATCGTTTTACCGTCAGTCAAAGTAATATAATAAATGGGATTTGCTGCCCATCTATATCCATATCCATAGGATATAATATAGCGCACACTACTACAAGTATCACTATTTTCATCAAGACACGTATAACGATAAGTTGATAAACTAAAATCCAGATCATATGGTGATTTCACATTAAGCAATTTATATGTCTTTGTACCTTCATCATATTGAATATCATTACCATATAAATAATTATTTGTTATAAGACCTATAATACCACTTCCCTCAACATAAATACGATGTAGGTCTTCTTTGGAACACGAATCACCTGTGGCATCATCATAACAGTAATAAGCACCTCTATATTTATTCCTTTCCCGATGTAATTGAACTAAGCCAATATCAATCTTATCTACTAATGAATATGTTCCATCACCATTATCACTGATATTAGTTCCTATGGTGATCACTTGTTTAGAGCTAACATAATAATGATAATAACTACTGCTTGTGTTTGGTACCTTACGATGGCCTACTATATATCCTGGATCAGCACACGTCGTACTTGTGTTGGAAAAACAGGTATATTTGTTTGTTACAATATGGGTTGTCTGACTTTGAGCATTAACTAAAGTATACTTACCTGTTGCTTCATCATAACTTATAGTATTAGAAACTTTCGATCTAGAAACACTTTTGTGTTGAGATATAAATGGGAATTTATTAGAAAATTCAGTAGCATGTATTGGGTATACTTTTCCATATTTGTAGCCAACATATGTTAAAGAATTTCTATTGGTATTAAATTCTTTGGTTGTCACCCATGAATTTCTCCCCGTATTACTACATACTGTTTTACCATCTTGATCAATTGGTAAACCACTATATATTAATTTAACGCCGCCTGTTTCCGTTGTTCTTACCATCTTCCAACAAATTTTTGCAAATAAGACATTATTATTATCAACGGCTCCACGATAATAATAGATTGGATACTCATCACCTGCCGTATCGGCAATCATATAAGCTCCCCTACCATTAGTAGATGATGAATCTGTTGTAAAATCTATACCATTTTCATTTGTCACATAGGCACTGGTTATATTGTCTGGTACGGATTGTTCTTTCATGACATTATAAAGAGTTGGCGGCGGTGCCACATAAATGGTACCTTCCGTGCTTTTTACTAGCTCTGCCCTTCCCCACGTCCCTTTTATATAAACTTCTCGCTCTGGCATACTAAAACTAGTATCACTTACTTTTTCAATTACACCTTTGATCTTCCATCCAGTAAATTGATAGCCTTCGCATACTGGTGGAACATCAGCTAATTCTACTACCTCATGAAAGTAATGATATTCTTCTGTGTTATATGTCATATCACATTCACTAGGATAATTGCCATCATAATAAACGATATATCCATATTTTAATACAGGTGTTTTATTACTTTCCGTATATTTTTCTTCTTCATCAGGTAACTTAGTTGTTACTTCAACTCCTTTATTAGTTGGATAATAATCAACTTTATCTTGATACTCCTTCTTCAATTTGGCATTAATCTCCATATGTAGCTTAGTCCCAGTCATTAGTCTATTAGTTTCGATAGTCCATATAACTTTCTGACTACTTTCATTAGTTTCTAATTTAACGCTACCTATTGATATTTTTATATCATCTTCACTTAATACTTCAAAATAAGTGTTATCTATATAATCAACTATCTCAAATTTCTCATAATAATCTAAAAGGCCACTAAACGTCGCTGTAAAAAAGTTATCATAAATATCACCCATGTATGCATCATATTGAATATCACTAGCTTGTTTTAAATACTCTGTAATCTTACTTCCCATTTCATATTGAATACCTACAATCAACATATCATGATACTTTTCTTTTAAATACTCATATTG
>CANQMF010000021.1 GCA_947624915.1 uncultured Bacilli bacterium | reverse complement strand
TATCAAACTTATGTCTTTTTATAAAATAAAATAGTATCAGTGATTTCTTTTCACCAACACTATTTATAATACAACCAGCTAATTTTGTTAATTGGCTTTTTTTATTTTGGTTTATGCACAATTTAAAATTTGTTCGTGCAAAATATGATCAATTATTAGATTTTTTGTTTATTTTTTTAATTTTACCTTCATTTCATTAATTTACATCTAAGAATATATATGATATAATCTTGGATAAGAAAAGCTTCTAGTATGATTTTAGTAGCTAATTAGGAGGGTTTATGAGTAGAGAAATGTATGTTGAATTAAAAAAAGATTTGGCGGAAGCAGTAAAGACGAATAATATTGAGAGAATAGAGGAAATAAAGAATATATTAAATATTCCTAAGGAACAGGAGATATATTTGGCAAATGGGTTGACGGGATTTCCTTCTATTGATCAAGTATGGCTTAAATATTATAGAGATTCAGCTTTTAATGATGCCAATGATATACCACAAAATAAAACAGTATGGGATGTTATGGAAGCGAAACTTGAAGAATATTATGATGTTCCAGCTATAGAGTATTTTAATAGGCAAATATCTAGAGAGGATTTTCGTGATAGAGTTTATACGTGGGCTAGAACATTTAAAGCAATGGGTGTTCAACCAGACGAAGTTGTCCCTATTTATGGTCCATTTTTCCCTGATATATGCGCTATGGTATATGCCTTAAATATGATTGGAGCAACGTCGTATTTTCTAAAGTTAGCAATTAGTCCAGAGGCATTGGAAGAAGAAACAAGGAATGCAAAAATTGCTGTGGTTTATGATGGAATGTGGAATAATGTTAAGAACGAATTTTCAAAGGATAGATTTAAAAAAATTTTAGTTGCGACTGTAACAGAGGATATGCCTAGTCCTAAAAAAGAGATCGTATCTTTTCTAAATTACATTCAGGCTAAAAAGGACAAATCTATAATTCCAAATGATAGAAAGTATGTTTGGCTAGATGAAGCAAAGAAAATATCTGATTATTACACAGGTGATGTAAAGGAGAATTTTGTCCCTAATAGAAGTGCATTTATTACGTCGTCTAGTGGAACAACTATTGGCGGTGTTGTGAAAGGAACGGTTGCCACAAATGAATCAACATTAATACAGTTACACATGGCTGATGCCTCAGAGGTGCAATATTTCCCTGGTGATAGATGTTTAAATAGTTTACCACCAACTGCCTCTACGTCGCTTAATGTATTGTTCTTTTTGGCAATGTATAAAGGTCTAACTGTTCTAGTAGATCCTAGAGTTTCAGAAAAAGATTTTTATAATCAAATAGTAAATTTAAAACCGAACATTGCTTTAACTACAGGAAGTATGTGGGAGGCATTCTTTAATCGCGTTTATAAAGAGATGAAGCAAGGTAAGAAGTTCGATTTTAGCTGTGCAAAAGGGTGGACAATTGGTGGAGAAGGAACTGATGTTCAGAAATTTGATAAATGGAATGCAATAATGCGACAAGCAAATGCCACAAGCGAATTATTTAGTGGATATGGTTTATCTGAGTTGTTTTCTGCCATTTCTGTTGATAAATTAGGGGTAGAGCATAAAGCTAGAAAGCAAATTATGGATGTTGGCATTCCTTATGCAGGAATTACTATTGGCGTGTTTGATAGAAATGGAAATGAACTTTCTTATAATCAACGTGGGGAACTATGGATAAAAAGTAATTCAGCTATGAAAGAGTATTATAATAAACCAGAATTAACCCAAGAAATTTTAATCGATAATTTTACACATACTGGTGATTTAGCAGAAATTGATGAGGATGGTTTCTTATATGTTTGGGGAAGATTGAAAGATACAATTAGCGTATCAAATGGAGAAAAACTATATTTATTTGATATAGCTAACAAAATTAAAGAAAATGTTGCAATAAATGATGCAATGGTATTGTCTATGCCGACAGATAAAGATAATACATTAGTTGCTCATATTGCATGGAATGAGGATATAAGTGAAGATGCTAAAGCACCACTTTTAGCTAAGCTTAATACAGATTTAGAAGAATTTTTACCAAATGATGTTAGTATCGTAGGTTATTCTTTTCATGATGTGATGTTACCTTATTCTCCAACTACATTAAAGAAAGATAAAAATAAACTTTCGAAAAAAACAACAGGATATGTTCAGGTAGTTGAAGGAGAATTAGTAAATATTAATTTTGTTCCTAAAGATGGAAAATATAAGATTGAGCAGAATAAAAGTGAAAACGAAAAACGGCTAGTTAAAAGATAAGAGGTGCTTGTCTAGTGTGGAATATTATATTTTTAATTACGGGATTTGTATTTGTATTTTTATTGTTAATTGTATTTTTATCAAAAAAAGTAATACCATCAAAAGAAAATAAGTGTTTTAAGCATTTGACTATATTAAATTTAATTGGATATGTTGTAGAAATATTATTGCAAATATTTATTAGGATATTGGATACAAATGATCTTTTAATAAGGTTGTTTGCGGATTTATATTTGTTATACATGTTTATTTGGTTTGGAATATTTTCAATATATACTTTTATAATATGTATGAATAGAGATGATGAAAAAAGATATAATAATCGTTTTAAGATAGTAAAAGTGATCAATATTCTTTTTTCTGTTATTGGTTCTATAATTATAATCATTCTTCCGACCAAAATATATTATGATATGAATAAAATGTACAGTTTTGGCCCTTCGGTTAATGCATTGAAAATATTTCTTGTTGTGTATATAGTTGTATGGGTTACTCTGATTTTATGCAATATAAAGAGGATAAAACAAAGAAAATATATTCCAATAATTTTAATAATTTTAATGATGGGAGTAAATGCAATAGTTCAAACTGTTGAACCAAGCATTTTAATTGCAACTATGATAGGTACGTTTATTTGTTATGCTATGTTTTTTACAATTGAAAATCCAGATTTAAAAATGATTGAGGCATTAAATATTGCTAAAGATCAAGCGGAAAAAGCAAATCGTGCTAAGAGTGATTTTTTATCTAGTATGTCACATGAAATTAGAACGCCGCTTAATGCAATTGTAGGTTTATCGGAAGATATTGCTAGTTATAAGGACAAAATGCCAAGAGAGGTAATTGAAGATGCAGAAGATATTCAAAATGCTTCTCAAACATTGCTAGAAATTGTTGGAAATATATTAGATATTAATAAAATTGAAAGTGAAAAAATGGAGGTAGTAGAACAAACCTATAACTTTGTGGAAGAAATAACTAATATGTCTCGTGTGACTGCAACTAGAATTGGTGACAAGCCGATTGATTTTAAAATGACTTTTGCTCCCGATATTCCATATGAATTAATAGGTGATAAGGCTCATATAAAACAAATTGTTAACAATTTATTAACTAATGCTATTAAATATACTGAGAAAGGGACCATTAGTTTAAGTACAAAATGTATCAATCAAAATGATACTTGTATGTTAATGATTAGTGTACAAGATACAGGGCGTGGGATTAAAGCAGAAAACGTTAATAAATTGTTTAATAAATTTGAAAGATTAGATATAGCGCGAAATACCTCTACTGAAGGAACTGGGTTAGGACTTGCAATTACAAAAGCTTTAGTAGATATGATGGGTGGCAAGATTAACGTTCAAAGTCAATATGGACAAGGTTCATTATTTATAGTTAACCTTCCTCAAAAGATAAGTAAAATGAGTTGCCCAAGTGAAAATAAAGAGGTAAAAGCATTACCAGTTGAAATCAGTTCTATCAAGGTAGAGAACGACAAATGCTATGATGACAAACGAGTTTTGCTTGTTGATGATAATAAATTAAATATTAAAGTGGCAAGAAAAGTATTAGAGGGATTAAATTTAAATGTTGATGAATGTGAAAGTGGAGAGCAATGTCTAAATAAGATTTTAGATGGTGAAAAATATGATCTTATCCTCATGGATATAATGATGCCTGAAATGAGTGGAGAAACAACTTTGGCTAAGCTAATGGAAAATAAAGAATTTAATACACCAGTTATTGCCCTTACTGCTGATGCTGTTTCTGGCGCAAAGGAAAAATATGTACAAGAAGGATTTGAAGATTATTTAGCAAAACCTTTTACTAGAGATGAAATTAGAGAGAAAATAGATAAAATTTTTCTGGATAGTAGTGGTAGTAATCATAAATGTGATCAAGATAAAACTAATCATGATACTTTCAAGGATGCAGCCACTTATGTATTTAATCCTAAAGAAAATGAGGAGTATGTAATTATAGATGGAGTAAGAAAAGATAAAAAATAAAGTAATGCTTTGATGATTAAGATATGAAAGATAATAATATTTGTATAAATTAGACCGTTATTTTAAATATAATGTAATAAAAAGTTGAGAGATTTATTAATAAGCAGTATGTTAAAAAAGCATGCTGCTTTTGTTTGTTAATTATGTAGTATTATATCAAGTTAAATAATATTTTATTGAGTAAATTTTCCAGAACTATTGTAGTCTATATTACTATTTTTATCAATATGATTAATCTTGGTGATAATTGACCAAAAATTATAATAATTAAGAAAATAAGTTGACTTCTACAACGTTTTGTATTAAAATCAAGTTATCAATGTGATGACAGGCTTGGCAACCTCGAGCAATATATTTAAAAGAGATTCTTCTAGAATAAATAGGGTGGAACCGCGATATAATTCGTCCCTATATATGATAGAAGTTTTTTTAGTAAAAGGAGGAATTGATTTGGAAAAATTAACGATGGATAAATTGGTAAATGTGTGTAAGACTTATGGATATATTTTTCAAGGGAGTGAAATATATGGTGGCCTTGCCAATACATGGGATTATGGCCCTTTAGGAAGTCGAATTAAGAATAATATTAAAACTGCATGGCGCAAAAGATTTATTCAAGAAAGAGCTAATGCCTATGAGGTAGATGCATCTATTTTGATGCATCCTAGGGTATGGGAAGCATCAGGGCATGTATCTAGTTTTTCAGATCCTTTAATTGATTGTAAAAATTGTAAGGTAAGACATCGGGCTGATAATTTAATTGATGATTATGATTCTAGTCTTAATGCTGATGAAATGTCTCAAGCTGAGATGATGAAATATATTAGAGATCATAAAGTACCATGCCCAAATTGTGGTAAAAGTGATTTTACAGATATTAGACAATTCAATTTAATGTTTGAAACGGAACGTGGTGTTACTGAAGATGGTAAAAATAAAATATATTTAAGACCAGAAAATGCTCAAGGTGAATATGTGAACTTTTTGAATGTTCAAAGAGCAATGCGCGCTAAACTACCTTTTAGCATTGGTCAGGTAGGAAAAGCTTTTCGCAATGAAATAACCCCGGGTAACTTTATATTTAGAACGATTGAATTTGAACAAATGGAATATCAAACATTTTGTAAAGAGGGGATGGATAGTGAGCTTTATAATTATTTTAGGGAATATGCAAAAAAATTCTTCATTGATTTAGGTATTCCTGAAGAAAAATTGCGATATCATGATCATGAAAAGCTAGCCCATTATGCTAAAGAAGCTTGTGACATTGAATATGAGTATTGTTTTGGATGGGGTGAGTTAAATGGAACGCATAATCGGACAGATTATGATTTAAGTCGCCATCAAGAGTATTCGGGTATTTCACAAGAATATTTGGATCCCAATACTAATGAAAAATATTTACCTTACGTCGTAGAATCAACAATTGGTTGTGATCGCTTAGTTTTAGCTATTTTAGATAATGCCTATGAGGAGCAAGAATTAGCTAATGGTGAAATACGAGAAGTTATGAAGTTTATGCCTTTTTTAGCACCTTATAAAGTAGCTGTTTTACCTTTGAATAAAAAAATCCATGGTGAAAAAGCTAATGAACTTTATCAAATGTTATCAAAAAAGTTTGAAACAGCCTATGATGATACTGCTTCAATTGGCAAACGATATCGTAGGCAAGATATTGCTGGTACTCCATTTTGTGTTACGATTGATGATGATACATTAAATAATGATAGTGTTACTATAAGGGATCGTGATAGTATGCAACAAGTAGTAGTTAAGGTCAGTGAACTTGTATCTTATATTCAAAAAAAGATAGAATTTTAATAAGAAATCTATCTTTTTATATTATTTTTTATTGTTTCAATAATTTTGTTTTGGGTTGCCTCGTCACTATTTTGCCATAGTATTTCAAAAAAGACTCCTAAACCTGGTAATGTTATTTCTTCCTTGTCATTCATCGATGAATTTATGGCTTGCTTTATTTCATCTTGATCACTATCTTTAAAATTATTTTTTATACTATTCCTAATACTTATATTCATTATATCATCTCCTAATTATATTATGTAAATAACTTATGCATTTTATAACATGTAGTAGTTAGAATCATTGTATTTATTATTATAAGTGGTTGTATTATTTTTGCTTTCAAGCTTTGAAACACGATTTTCTAAACTGTTAATTTGTTGTTGCATGTTATTAATTTGTGTTTCAACATTATTGTATGTTTGTGTATATGGTTGTGACATGGAATAGCTCTGTGTTGTTTGGGGAATAGAATATGTTTGTGGTGGCATCATCACTGGTGTAGGTACCCCCATAATTGGCATTGAACCACTAAAATTTGAGTACATTGTTCCTCCACAATTACGATCTTTTTTCATAATACCTCCTAGTCTAATTAATTATATGACAATAATATAAATTGTTTACCATTTTATTGAAAAAAATATTATGGTATACTTTAATGGGTGGTGTTATGCGATTACGCAATGTAAAAGGTGCAAAAGAAAAAATTGAAAATTCAAAATATATATTATTAAATTATAACGAACACTGTGGAAACTTTCGTCAGTTGTTTAATAATGATCATCCCATTCACATTGAAATAGGGATGGGAAAAGGAAAATTTATTAAAGAGATGGCCTTAAAAAATCCTGATATTAACTATATTGGTATAGAAAAATTTGATAGTGTTATTGTAAGAGCTTTAGAGAAGTTAGATCAAGAAAATATACCTAATCTTTATCTTATTAGGATGGATGCAATCGATATTGCTAACGTATTTAGAAAAGAGATAGATAAAATTTATTTAAATTTTTCTGATCCATGGCCAAAATTACGACATACTGATCGCCGTCTTACGAGTCCTTACTTTTTGAAAAAATATGATGATATTTTTAGGAACCTTCATAATATTGAATTAAAAACGGATAACAGACATTTATTTGAATATTCTATTAAAAGTATGATTAATTATGGATACCATATTGATGAAATATGTTTAGATTTATATAGTGAAGATATTACTGATAATGTTTCAACGGAGTATGAAGATAGATTTCATGCAAAAGGTGAACCAATATATAAAATTATCGTATCAAAATGATTATTATTACAAAATATGGAAATAATTTCTTTTTTTTGGTATAATGTGATTGTGAGGTAGATATGAAAAAGGTGGTCCTATGTATTCTGCTATTATTATGTGTGGCAGGATGCTCTGTTGTTAGGATAAATACAAGTAGTATAGATACAATTATAAATGTCATACTTTCAAAGAACAATAGCTTATATAATCGAGTAGGTCGAGGATATAAATATTATGTTCCGCGAGGTGTAACTTACATTGATACTAATGAGTTAAATGAAAAATTATATTCAGATGGTAATTATTACTATTTATATGTTGACACTATTAGTTACTTTGAACAAATAGATACTGTATATGAAGAGAATAAATCGTTGTATTATTCAAGAAAATTAACACATGATGATGGATTTGAGCATGATGGATATTTGGAAATAAAGCAAAAAGATGATTTATATTATATTACTTTTGTGTATAATTATGCTAAGATAGAATCAGTAGTATCAGAAAATGATATTAATGATGTCGTTCTAAATGCTGCATATATATTATCAACAATTCAGTTTAACTCTGATATTATTAAGCTTACTGCTGATTACAGTAGGATTAATGATCGTGAAGAAAAATACGAGCTTTTTAAGGATAAAAGCCAAACAAATGATTCAGAATTACAAGTTATAGATTAGTAGTAAAAGGAATGGTGAAATTATGGGATTATTTGGTAAATTTAAAGATTTATTTACTGAGCCTGCAGAAAGTGAAGAGGAAGAACCAATTAAAGTGGAACAAATTAAAAAAGAACCAATTCGTACACGTTCAGAACAAAAAGTAACAGAGACAAGAAGAGAGAGATTCGTAGAGGAGAAACCAGAGGAAAAGGAGGTAGAGCCTCCCAAAGAGGATGTTTCCAAGACGCCAGTTTTCTTTACAGAAAATGATTTTGCTGATTTAGAGCCAGAAAGACCTAAAAGGGTTGAAAAGAAAGTTGAAAGTGAGCCAAAAGTCAGAAAAGAAGAGAAAAAGACGCCGTATGGTGGGCATTATACGGGTACATACACGAGCACCTCTATTTTAACAAAAGAAAAGCCATCATTTAAACCTACACCGATTATCTCACCTATTTATGGCATTCTAGATAAGAATTATTCTAAAGATGATATTATAGAGAAAAAGGAAGTTAGTACCTCTCATGTGGCTGATGGAATGGTTCAGGATAAGTTCGATGAAGTACGAAATAAAGCATATGGAACTTTAGAAAATGATTTGGAAGATACAATGTATGATGATAAACACAAGAGTCGTGTGAAACGACATAGGCAAGATGATGATATTGATTTGTTTGATGAGTTAGAGCGTGATGAGGATGATAAAGATAATAGTACTAATGAGTTAACTAAAAATGTTAATGAACAAGAAAAAAATATTCGTGAGTTAGAGGAAATAACCATGGATCTGACAAAAGAACTTGATAACTTATTACTTAAAAAAGAGTCGTTTAATCATAAAAAGGAAAAAATTGAGCATAATCATAAGGAAGATGAAACGGATATACCATTAACAGAAAATGAACTATTTAATTTAATTGATTCAATGTATGAAGAGGGGAAGGAATAAAAATGATAAATTTAGAAGAGTTATTACCAATTATTTTGTATATAGCATTAATTACATTAATCATATTTTCGATTGCTTTTATCATAAGATTAATTAAGACATTGAGTAAAGTTGATATCATATTGGATGATGTCAACCGTAAGATGATCAAGGTTGATGGCTTGTTTGATATTATTGATCGAACTACTGATTATGCTTCCAATATTAGCGATAAAATAATAGGTGCAATATCTAACGCTATTAATTTTGTTTTTAGAAGAAAGAGAGGCAGAAACGAAGATGAGTAAGAGTGAAGGAAAAAGGAAACGTGTCGGAGCTTTTATTGCTGGTGCAGCAATTGGAGCTGGTTTAGGTGTTTTGTTTGCACCTAAAAAGGGTAGTGAAACTAGGACAGAATTAAAAATTAAATTTGATGAATTAGCAGCTAAAGCTAAAAATTTGAAAAAGGAAGATGTTAGAGACTACGTTGATGAGAAAATTGAGGAGATTAAAGTTTCACTTGCAGAGCTAGATAAAGAGAAGGTTTTAGCTTTTGCCAAAGAAAAAGCTAATGTTATTATTAAAAAGACTGAAGACTTGATTAAGTATGTTGTTGAAAAGGGAACACCAGTTATGGAAAAAACGGCTACAGCTATTAAAGAGAAGGCAACTGTTGTGGTGGCTGATGTTTTAAAGAGACTAGAAAAAGAAGAGAAAGGTAAAAAAACATCGACAGAAGCTTAGACTTCTTTTTTGTTATTATGAATAAAAAAATTTTTCTTTTATTAGTAATTTTAGTTCTTGCAGGATGTCGTACTCAAGTTAAAGAAGATTTAAATATTAATTACTCGATAAAGTATAATGATGCTTACTATAAAATTTATGTACCGTATAAAAAAGGTATAAGTAATGACTATATGATTAACAGTAGTGTTGTTGATTTTGATGTTGAAACGATTGAAAAGGAATTAATAAGAGTAGCTACTAATGTGTTTGATATTGATAAATATTATTATCAGGAGGGACAATACTTAACCATTGACCATTTGAAAAAATTATTAGATGATAAGCATCTTAATAAGGTTGAAGAAAGGGAGATTGACGGACATAAAATTAAGCCTAATGTTATATGTGGAATATATGAAAAAAATTTTTTAGATAGTGATGGCAATATTAAGGGAATGGCATTAGGACTCGTTTTAAATCGTTATCATGCTTATGATAAAAATAATAATTATGTTACATTAAGTGAAGCTGATGTTATTGATTTAGCTAAGAAAGCTAGCTTAAATTTGGTAGAATATATACGTGATGAATTTGATTTACCGGATATTACTATTGTGGTGGCACTTTATGTCGAATCTTCGCCAGAGAGTAATACTTCAGGAAATTATTTATATTATGGAATAGATGATGGTAATAAATTAGATTTTAACTATATAGATCAAAAAAATTTTTATATGAATACCTCCAATGTTCAAAAACTGGATATGAATAACTATACTAACTTTGAGAAAATAACAAAAAGTATTCATGAGTACGATCAAAATATATATGTATCTGGTTTAGGACATTATACAGGAAATAATTTAGTTAATTTAGAAATTACTGTTACGAAAAGTTACTATAGTTATGGTGATTTATTATACATTAGTCAATTATTAAGTGAAAAAATAATGGAATACTTTGATAATACTAAAGTAGTCGTTGAAATTAAAGCAATGAATGATATTAAGTCGTATATTGTAAAGGAGGCAAATGAAACATCAGCTGACATATTTATTTACTAATAAAAAT
Organism: uncultured Bacilli bacterium; assembly: GCA_947624915.1. The sequence goes on along the minus strand of CANQMF010000021.1, from coordinate 3,806 downwards.
AGTGTATAATGTTGGTGAGGTGCTTTTATGAATAAAATGATGAATTATATAAAGACACATAAAAAGAAGTGTACAATTATAGGTATTTGTTTTGTGATTATAATTATATTTATTATCTTTTTATATTCGGTTATATCTTATTTAATGCCGGATACAAGAGCAAGTGTATATGGAGATCGTTGTGATGTGACAGCTGATTATCCAGTAGCAGGTGATCGTAAAGATACAATTAAAAAGTTTCTTAACGATTATAAGACAATGTCGTTAGATGAGTTTGAAGTAAAGTGTAATTTAATAGATGTTGTTATTAATGTTGAAGATAAAGAAAGTTTAGCTAATGTTAAGAAGATGGGAAAAGCGCTATTGGGTGTATTTAGTGATGATGAGAAAAAATATTATGATATCCAGTTAATTATAACATCTGATAATGACAAAAGTGAAAACTATCCACAAATAGGTACACATCATAAAGAAATAAATGGTAGTTCGAACGAAGACTTCGTTTGGTAGTTGGGAGTAGTATGAAAAAAAAGATATTTATAATTACTATAATTGTTCTTTTAATAGGCCTTGGTACAGCTTCGGTATTCTTTTTTTCGGGTAAGAATAATCCATACGCTTATACAGTAGAAGAACAACAGTGGTTGGATAATAATAAAAATGAAGTTGTTGATATTTATATGCCAACAGGTATTTCAGCTTTAACTTTAGATGGTAAAGGCGTATTCTTTGATTTTATTGATTATTTTACATCTAATACAGGCATAACTATGCACGCTAGTGAATATGATACTGAGGTCGATGGTAGTTATGTAGTGGAAGCTGTTAAAGATGTAGATGCTAACGATATTGAAATATTAAAAGATAATTATGTTGTTATTACTAAAAACAATGTTACTTATAATGATATGGCTGATTTATCAACTTTAAAAATAGGCTTTGTTAAAAGTGATGAAGAACAGATAAGGGCCAATATTGATCCTAGTACAGTGAACTTGATACCATACGATACAAAGGAATCTATGGTAGCTGCTTTAAATTCTGGTATTATTAATGGTATGATTGGTTTAAAGTCAGTTTATCTAAATGATCTTTTAGCTAATGAATTACACATTGCTTATCAGATATTTGATATGGAAAGAACTTATGTGTTACATCTCGATGATAATAATAACGTTCTTAATGGTATTATTGAAAAAGAGCTCAAAAAATTTATTAGAGATGAATTAAGTAAATCATATAATAGTAATTTGTTTAATACTTATATTGAAACTTTAAATATATCAGAAAAAGAACTGAGTGATTTAAATTCAAAAGTATATACTTATGGTTATATAGATAATGGTGTTTATGACAATACTAGTCATAAAACCTTAAGGGGAATAAATTACTTTATTATAAAAGACTTTGCTGCTTTTGCTAATATTGATATGGATTATGCTCCAGCATATGCTAATTTAAATGAATTACAATCGGCGTTGAATGAAAATAAAATAGACTTTTACTTTGATAATACATCTTTTAATTTGGATGATACTGATAACAAGACAGTTATGCCACGTAAAGATAGTATTGTATTTCTTACTAGTAATAAAAAGAATGCTTCTGTTTATAGCTTAAATTATTTAATTGGTAAAAAGGTATCTGTCCTTAAAAATAGTAAGATTGAAAAGTTATTGACTGAACATAATATTGAGGTTGAAAGTTATGATAGTTACAAAAAACTCTTTGGCAAATTAAATAAAGATACTATTTTAGCTATGGAACTTAGTAATTATGAGTATTACAAACCACGTAAACTAAATGATTTCCATATTGCTTATATTTATGAGGAATTACAAAATTATGGTTTTGTTGTTAGTAATAACAATAGTATTTTTAAGAAGTTGTTTAATTTTTATTTAGAATATACTAATTTAGATTTAGTTATTAATATTGATTATGTTAGTTCTTATGAATATGAAGGGCTTAATATTTTCTTGTTAATTGCAGTAATTTTACTTTTGTTAATATTGATTTGTCAATTTTTTGGACGTCTTCGCAAATTGGTTGTTGAGCTTTTTAAACATAAAAAATCTCAATTGTCAAAAGATGAAAAGTTAAGATATATTGATAGTCTAACTTCATTAAAAAATAGAACTTATTTGAATGATAATATTGAAAAATGGGATAACTCAGAAATCTATCCACAAGTAATAATTATTGTTGATTTAAATAGTGTATCTTATATTAATGATAATTTTGGCCGTGAAGAAGGCGATAAGGTAATCACTGAGGCAGCAAATATTTTAATTCAAAATCAATTGCCAAATACGGAGATAATTAGGACTGATGGTAATGAATTCCTAGTATATATGGTGAAGTACGAGGAGAAAAAAGCAATATCTTATATTCGAAAGTTAAATCGTGAATTTAAAAACTTATCTCATGGTTTTGGAGCTGCAATTGGTTATAGTATTATAAATGATGCAATTAAAACATTGGATGACGCTGTAAATGAAGCAACACTCGATATGAAAACGAATAAAGAGTTAATGATGAAAGAGGAAAAGTAGTTTAAACCTTTTCATACTCATAGGGATGAAGTAATTCATCCCTTTATTCGTAGTTTTGTAAATTATATATATCTTGTCAAACGAACTAACGTTTGGTATAATGATAATGGTGATGTAATGCGTATAGAACAAATAAAGAAAATAGGTACTGGAAAATACAGACTTAAGATTGATAATAATTTTGTTACAACTTATGATGATGTATTATTAAAGTACAATTTGTTATTTAATAAAAATGTTGACCCATCATTATACGATAAATTATTAAAGGATACAAATTATTATGATGCATATAATAAGACGATTAATTATATTTTAAAAAGAATGCGTAGCATAGAAGAAATAAAAAAATATCTTTTAAAGTTTGATCTGAAGGATGAGGATAGATTTAAAATTATTGAACAACTTAAAAAGATCAACTTATTAAATGACCATAATTATGTTAAATCGTATATTGCTGATGCTATAAATTTAAGTAATGATGGACCGGATAAGATTCGCGAACATCTACTTAATAATCAGTTGTCATTAGATATTATAGATGAAGAATTAGCCAAGATTGATGTTGAAGTAATCAAAGCTAAAGCCAATAGGCTGATTGCTAAAAAGATGAATAATAATCATAAATATTCTACATACTTTATGAGACAAAAAGTGTTGATGGATATGGTTAATCTGGGATATGACCGTGATCTAGTTGTCAATCTTTTGGGTGATTATTCAACTAATGATTTTGAATTGCTTGAAAGGGAATACACTAAGTTGTTGACTAAACTATCTAGCAAGTATTCTGGCTTGGATTTAGAACGAAGATTAAAACAAAAACTTTATGCTAAAGGATTTGACATGACAGAAGTTAATGAACTTATTAGTAAAACAGAATTGGAATAAAATTAAAATAGACATTGTCGTGATGTCTATTTAGAGTGTAAGTAACCCATCTATAATCTTCTCTCATATCACTTTTTAAAAATTGAAATTTGATATTTTCTTAATATTTTTGGTAATCTTTTTAGTAAAGTAGAAAAAGTTAGTGTTATTCCACTTGCTTTTTTGCTTTTAAGATTGATTTTTTTCTACGTTCTTATAAAAAGGACTAGTTCTTCTATTATAGTCATTAAGATTTTAATTTGTTATCATACTTTTATCATTTTATAACTTACTTTCCTGACGCTTGTAAATGGTAATATAGAATTGGACAAAAAAGTCAATGTAGGAATTGGACAGTTTGTACCAATTCTTTTTTTGTTA
>CANQMF010000020.1 GCA_947624915.1 uncultured Bacilli bacterium | reverse complement strand
CAACACTTATATTAGGGTATATTTCACTATAAGTTCCCTCTAAATACGTGTTGGCCACCATGAAATTTCCTCCATGACCAGGCCCAGAAATATAAATCATATCTAGATCATACTTGTTAATAATGCGGTTTAAATGGGCATAGATAAAATTTTGCCCCGGTACAGTTCCCCAATGACCAACAATCTTACTTTTAATATCACTCCAAGTAAGAGGTCTTTTAAGTAATGGATTATCTAATAAATATAACTGACCAACTGACAAGTAGTTGGCTGCATTCCAATAACGATTGATTTTATCAATCATTTCCTCGTCTAAATTTTCAACCATTTTTTATTCCTCCATACTATATTATATTTTATCATACAATGTCTTAATTGTGTATAATTTTATCATTTTATATGTTATACTTTAAATATAGGAGAGTAATATGACAAAGATAATTTTTGATGGCGAAGAAATAGAAGTAGGACGAGATCTAGAACCAGGGGTTTTAGAGTTAGATTTGATTACGCCTGAAGAACGCCAAAGGGCTTTAAACAAAATTGAAGATACAACGAGAATTGATACTAATGCTATAAACGAAGCATTATCTAAAACTAAAGAAGTTGACTATAATGCTATACAAACAGATGTGGAAAATACAGCTGAATTAAGTGGGGTAAATACAAATGACCAGTAAAGAAAAAATAATTAATGACTTTTTATGGGCATGGCGGGACACAATGCTTCAAAATCCAAACTTTGATCCTAACGAAAGAGACATATACAGTCAATTAATTAATATCGGTGTTGATAAAGAAGAACAAAAAGTAAGTCTAGATCAGAGTAGTTTCCCAAGATGGATTAATTATTTTAGAAATCAACCCCAAATCAAATGCTTTGTTAGCGAAAATTGGCGTTATTTTTGCCAGTTTATTAATCGTGATAATGAAGTTATCGATCAACCCGATCAAATTAAAATATACGTTCCGCAAGATGCCAAACATATTGAAAAAAGTGCTGAAGAATTATTTTCTTTTTTAAGAGATAATAATATACCTCATCACTCTAAAATAGGTCGTAGAATCCGTTTTGATGACATTGTCATAAGAGTTGCTAAACGTGAAGATGCTGATAGAATCCTTGAATTTATTCGAAGAAATAAACAAATTCAAGGAGGAATGATTAGACCCAATCCTTTCACATTTAACAAAGATGGAATCGCTATGGCGGTTGATGGAAGGGTTTCGTATAATAATACGGTATCAAAATATATCAGTCTATATTTATTAAAAAGAAAAAAAGAGCACAAATTAGAAAGTGTTAATTGTGAAGATTTTTATCATTTTGTAACAGCATATGTACAAAATTTCACATCTAAAGAAGGTATGGAACAAGTCATTGTCGACTTCAAGTTAGAAGAAGAGGCACAACGTTATCAATTATCCATTCCTTCACTTTTGACTAATTATGCTAATATAACTTCACTAATCATTAAATCCCACTCGCCCTCTTTCACTGAAGAACACTATTATCACCATTTTAATGAATGTAATAATACTACAAAAGTAAAGGCACAAGAAGGACAGTTTGCATCCGTTTTATATGGATATATGAACAAAGAAATGAGTGAAGAAGAAATAACCAGTGCATTAAGATGGATGGTTAATCAAATGTGTACCAAATATAGTAAAGAGGAAACACTAGCTCTTATCGAACTATACATAAAAACCGGTGATAAATATAACTTAAGCCGAGTTGGTGGCGTACGAGATAGGATTACTAATAGTAATTTTAGACAAGATATTCTCAATATTTTAAATAGCCGGAGAATGGATTTTTCAACATATTACAACCTATGTGCAACAGCCAAGGTAGAAAAAACTTCAATCATTGATTTAGAATTACAAACCAAAATGTTGAACTTATTAATAGAAGCTATCAAGCTCCTTACGATTCGTTTCGATAGTTATGGGGCAGCAATTGATAATATTGAAACTTATCTTAAAACTAATGATCCAATGTACATAACATCAAAAGAGAATTTACGTACTAGAATTGTAACGTCACCTTTTAGAGATTTTATCAATGAATATTTAGAAAAGAACAATATCAGTTTTCGCCAACTAGTTCAATTACTTCCGACCGCTAATCTTGACCCATCATTACCATTAGATGAAGCAATTAATGAAACATATCAAAAGTTTCAAACTCTATATGAGCGTGGCGAATGCCAATTTCCTGGGTTAGAACAAGTCCGTTTTGCCATCACAAAGCTTTTAGAACAACAATCTTATCAAGGCTTTACCAATCAAAAAGGAGCTAGAACCAAACTTGCAAGCACTTTATCAGTTGAAAAATGTTTAATGCTCATGTGCCAAAAAACAAAAATACCATCTAAAACTGTAATACAATCAAAAGAAGGATTAAATATATTGGTAAATACTTATTTAGATATGGTTATTAGACAAGAAAAGGAAAAACAATACTGATGACTATTGATATTATAATTCTTATTATTCTCATTGTTATAATGGCATCTTTTCGGCATCAGAAATTGCTTTTTTATCAATTAATCATTTTGAGTTAAACCAAATGATTAGAACAGGAAATAAAAAAGCCATAAAAATTAACAAATTATTAAATGATACTAGCACCTTTTTATCAACCATCCAAATTGCTATAACTTTATCAGGGCTTTTAGCTAGTGCTTTTGCTGCTGATACCTTTACCGATCAAATTGTTCAAAATATATCAATCAATTATTTATCAATTGGAACTTTAAAAACTATTATTTTAATTATTACTACTATGATATTATCCTACTTTTCGCTAGTTTTTGGAGAACTAATTCCTAAGAAAATAGGCTTGGCTTACCCAATGAAAGTATCGATATGTATGGTTAGTACAATTAATATTATATCTAAAATATGCTATCCCTTTATCATGATACTTAGTTATTCTACCAATTTATTTGTAAAGTTATTTCACATAAAAACACCAAACAATGAATATAGTGAGGAAGATATAAAAAGAACTATTATATCTGCTGGAGATGAAGGTGTTATAGAAAAATTTGAGCAGGAACTAATTCTTAAGGTATTTGAGTTTAATGATACAGAAATAATTGATATTATGACCCCTGTTAATGATGTTATTTTCATTAACATAAACGATAATATTAAAGACATAATATCACTTATTAAACATTCAAAATATACACGTTTTCCGGTATATGAAAATAATATTGATAATGTTATAGGAATATTAAATATTAAAGATCTAATTATACAAAAGGACTCATTAGTGGATTTAAAAAAAATCCTTAGAAAAGTTTACAACCTAAGTTACGATAACAAAATTGATGATACATTTTATATAATGAAAAAAGAACATCTTGGAATAGCTGTTGTAAAAAAAGAATCAAAGACAATAGGTATCGTAACAATGGAAGACATTATTGAAGAAATAGTTGGTAATATTTATGATGAATATGATATTTCAAATAAAAAAACTACTGTTCGTGAAGTTGTCAATAGAAAATAGATTATTTGATATAAACCCCATTTCTTAAACAGAAACGGGGTTTATTATCTACATTTATCTTACAACTCCATACTAAGTAGTTTTTTAATAATTGATGGCCTTTCTTTCAAAATAAGCCTGCGGATGCGAACATATTGGACATACCTTTGGCGCCTCTTTTCCAATATGAATATGACCACAATTACGACATACCCAAATAGCATCTCCATCACTTGAAAATACTAACTTATCGTTAATATTAGATAGCAATTTACGATATCTTTCTTCATGTTCTTTCTCTATTTTAGCTACACCTTCAAATAGAAAGGCAATATGCTCAAATCCTTCTTCACGAGCTGTTTTGGCAAATTCAGCATACATATCAGTCCATTCATAGTTCTCCCCATCAGCTGCACTAGCCAAATTTTCTTCGGTCGATGAAATATCTCCTCCATTTAATAATTTAAACCATATCTTAGCATGTTCTTTTTCATTATTAGCGGTTTCTTCAAAAATAGCAGCAATTTGCTCAAATCCTTCTTTCTTTGCCTTACTTGCAAAATAAGTATATTTATTTCTAGCCTGACTTTCGCCAGCAAAAGCTGTCATTAAATTTTGTTCTGTTTTTGTTCCTTTTAATTCCATATTTATCCCTCCTTCTACAAAAAATTATATCATAATTAAATCAGCTAATTCAATAATAATTTACATTTTAATCAAATATTGATCCCCAAACTTTATAGTCACAGAATGTAGAAAACCATTACAAGCCGATAAAGTTAATTCATAAGACTCAGGATAAATAGCTATCCTTTCGCCAACCACACTATCACATATTTTATTAAAATTAATAAGTTTGTTAAAATCACTATCACTATGTAAATATGCTTCAACCATTTTATATATTTGATCATCAGAATAATCATCATAATTTTGATCTAAAAAACCATAATTAACAAATTCACGCAAATGGTATTTATCCCATACTTTATAATTCATAGTATTTTTGAAATAATTTTCAATGTAGTGTAAAAACTCATCTCTAATAATACATTGATAACTATCAGTTTCAATTTGTTTTTGTTTTAAAATAGTTGTTAACAAATTAGACTTCTCATCATCAGATAATTCACTAGATGCAACTATTTCTGAATAATCCTTAATAAGCCCATCTTTATAATATCCTAATCCACCAAAGAAGTAAATGCCCTTCATAACCCACATATTATTATCTAAAACAACACTTAGCTCTTTACTACTCAAGTTATTTAAAACATTATAACCAATCAATACAACTTGACTTATTTTAGATTTATAATTTTGATATTCCTCATCAATTAATACATATATATCATCCTGATTCAAAAACACTTCATGGTCCAAATCTAATTTTTCGATTAAAATATCTTCTTCATTACAAAAACTATATACACCATTATCTATAATTTTATTTATTTCTGTTAAAAGTGCTAAGTTACTAATCAATCCATTTCCATCAATACTAAACAGTACAAAATACATATCAAAATATTCATTAATTGTTAACTTACTATTACTACTTATTTTATACATAAAATTATTGTAGTACATATAAATCATATCAACATTATCTTTTAAAACTTCACAAAATATTTGTCCACGATAGTTAACAAAAGATTTAGTTTCAAAGCGTCTTACTTTTTCAATGTTTTTTTGAAACTGTGAATAATCAATTTTCTCATAGTCTAAAACAAAACTGTTTTTTTTAGTCATAAAATTTATGTGTCCCAAACCTCTGTAATTTCCTAAAGATTTAGTATAGTCAATCCTATAACTACTTGGGATTAGTAAGCGATACCCAGAATCATCTATACTAACTAAGTGGTATTTTGTATCAAATTTTTTAATAAATAAATATTCGAAATAAATTCCATTCTCTTTATTACTTACCTTCATACATCACCGTCACTTAAATATATTATAACATTGTTACAAATTTTTTTAGGGATTTTTACTTTTTTAAAAATGTATTTGACATTTATATTGTAAAAATAAATTTGCTTATGAAAACATTATATAACAATTGACATAGTTAATTAATTAGTATATTATATTTCTTGAAAAGAGATGTTGATATGAAGAAAATAATGATGATAATTACATGTTTACTTGTATTTTTAACACCAAATATAGTAAAAGCAGAAAATGATGAAATCACTGTTTATATTTTTTATGGCAATGGTTGTCCACATTGTCATGCGGCATTTGAATTCTTTGATAGCATTGAAGAAGAATATGGAAAATATTTTAAGCTAGAAAAGTTTGAAACTTGGGGTAATAAAAGAAATAATAAGTTAATGAAACAAATATATGATAAACTTGGTCCATCAGATCAGAAACTAGGTGTTCCTTATATAATCATTGGCGAAGACACCTTTTTAGGATACAGTGAATCTTTCGACGATGAAATCATAAAAGCAATTGTTGATAACTATAACAGTGATACTTATGAAGATGTAGCTAAACCTTATGTAGAACAGGCAAAGAAAGACACATACATGTTTTATGGTACCTTATATGGTTCTATTGGTGTTTTATGTGGCACCTTAATTTTAAATGAAGTTGTCCGTAGCTTGCAAGCAAGAAAGAAAAAATAATATCTATAATAAAAGACTATTAATAAGCAATATATCATTAATAGTCTTTTATTTATTGGAATTATTTAATTTAATTCCTTTATATATTTGTTGAATTAAATATTTCGCCTGTTCAATTGTTTCTTGATCTGGAATCATAACATATAACTTATTATTCTTATATGTATAAGTATAGTCACTTCCGTTGGCTCCATCTAAATTATAAGTCGTAATATTCCAACTAGCATTAGTTTCTAATTGAAATTTAACTAAATCAGTTAAACGATTAGTTGGCATATTAGTTACAAAACTATCTTTTACACTATTCAATAACCTATCAAACTTATTAATAACTTTAGGATTTGTAACTTTTTGTAACAATGCTTTAACAACAGCTTGTTGATTCTGATTACGAACTCGATCCCCACCTTTAAAGGACTTCCTCTCACGAACAAAGGATAAGGTGGCACTACCATCCAAATGATTATATCCTTTCAGATAATCATGGCCATCTTTAGAAGTAAAACTATATTCAGAATATACATCAATACCATCTAATATATCAACAATATTCATTATACTTGTAAAATTAACTTTATAATAGTAATTAATGTCAATATTTAGAAGTTTTTCAACTGTTTTAACACTAGTTTCAATACCATAGATACCAGCATGGGTTAACTTATCTTTCTCATTCTTACCTGAAAGCTCCACATAATAATCCCTAGGAATAGATATGAGAAGAACTTGACGGATATTGGGATTTACAGCCACTATCATATTAACATCTGATCTGGATACTGAAGATACTTTACCATAAGTATCAATACCGCTGACATACACAACAAAAGGATTTTTAGTAACATTTATATCTTTTATAATCTTTTGCTGTTTGATATCAACACTATAATTTTTAATCACTCTGACCTGACCAATAAAATTATTAATTGTACTACCTTGCTCAAGTATCATATCCAAATGTGGTTGCTGCAAAACAATAGCATCAACTTTATTATTAAGCAAAGCATCTGCCAAAGCAATTACATCATCATACTTAATATCAATAAAATCAATATTAATACTATTGAGATACTTTTGATCATCAACCATATAACCGATCTTTTTATTAACTAAACTGGACACCGTTTCATAATTACTACTTTTTAAAGTAATAAGAGAATAATTGTTCGTATTATAATCAACTGCCATAGTATTTAAAAAAATATGTGTTGATATTAATAAATAGGTAAAATACGCTAAAATTATACAGCTACCCAGCGAAAAAACATACATTATTTTTGTTTTGAAAACTGACAATATAAATAAGATAAAAATGTTAGCTATCACAACGCCACCTACAATTTCCAACAAGTATTTATCAGGCACAATTCCCAGATCTAAAATTAAATATAAAAACAAACATGATATCAAAAAGAAAAGAAAAGCTGTAAATTTTGATAATTTCTTACGTTTTTTTACTGTTTTATTCTTTTTCATAATCTGCCTGCTTTCTTATTATAACTTAAATTAAACATAGTATTTATCAATCATGATAACTAGTTCATTATTGCTGTCAAATGTTAAATTATAGACTACATTGTAAGCCTCTATTCACTTGTGCATTTATGATACAAAGTCATAAAATATCCATCAGTCATTCCGGCAATAAAATCAATTACCTTTTGCTCATCACTAGTTTTATCCAGATAATCTTTACACATGTGATTCAAGTAATCAATATATATACTACTGTCTAGATCTGTCCTCTTTAAATCATTCAATAATCTTTTAAAAAGAGCACGGTACATTGTCTCATAATGAGCGAGGCTCTCCTGCGAATTTGCTTTGTTATATATATTCACATAATTAAAATTTTTTAACTCTTCTAAGGCTTTGTATACCTCCTTACTCATTTTAATATATGGCTTATTTAAGCTATTATGTATAATATCTAAAATAATCGTATTAACTATTTCCCGATTAGTTTTACCCAAAGTATTTTTCACTATACTCGGTAAATCACTTTCATCTATAAGTCCTAAACGTATAGCATCTTCTATATCACGACCAATATAACCTATAACATCACTTATACGAACAATACACCCTTCTAACGTCATAGCATGAAGATTATTTATTACATCTTTATCAGTGTAACACTTTTCATAAATTTCTAAAAACTCACCAACAGTTCTATTTTGAGGGCTATATTGCTCAGACAAAAATTCACCATTATGACATAATATTCCATCAAGTACTTGTACGGTTATATTTTCACCATATCCACCATTCTCAAGATCTTTTAGAATACGAACGCTATGAACATTATGATTAAAATATCGACCTGTATATTCTAAACTAAGGCGATTTAAAATTGTTTCACCAGGATGTCCAAATGGTACATGACCCAAATCATGACCTAAAGCAATCGCTTCAATTAAATCCTCATTCATATTCAATGCTCTACCAATAGTTCTTGCTATCTTACTTACCAGTTGAACATGGGTCATTCTTTTACTAATATGATCATTATCAGTAATACTAAATACTTGTGTCTTATCTAAATAACGAACATAAGAAAGTGAATAAATAATACGATCTATATCACGAAAAAAACTAGTCCTAATATCTATATTATCTTCATTCAACCTAATAGCACTATCGTTTTTAGTCCCATAAAGTCCAATATAATTATCAACCTTATGCATATTATTAATTATTTCTTCTTCCATATAATATCACATAATCTAATTGTGTATCTTTGCACAAATCAGAAACTCCTTTCTCCATATTTTAAAACTAAACTGATTTATAATAATTCAATCGATATGTGTAAGTGCTACCACCTTTACAGCTAAATTTAGGAAAGACGACAACTTAATCAATTATTTAGCTTTACCTTCTCAATTACACATGAATAGCATATTTTCGTAAACCCCATAAAATGTATTTAATTAAATTTCTAATTGATATTAACATAAAAATAATTATTCATTTACTTGATTATATGTATATTATATTTTTTTGTCAACGACCATTTGACAAAATTAAAATAAAAGTGTAATTTTAAATTAGAGAGGTGAACCAATGAAAAGAAGTTCCGGTATTCTTGTTTACAAAGAAAATGACAATAATTATTGTGTTTTTTTAGCCCATATGGGCGGTCCATATTGGGAAAATATTGATGAAGGGGCATGGTCAATTCCTAAAGGAGAATATAAAAAAAAGGAATCAGCCATTGATTGCGCCAAAAGGGAATTTGAAGAAGAAACTGGCCAAATAATCAATCAATCATTACAATATTTATGCAGTAAAAAAGTAAGCAAACATAAAATAGTTAATATGTTTACAACACAACAAGAGCTAGACATTCACAACTTTAAAAGTAATACATTTACTATTGAATTTCCAAAGGGTTCTGGTAAAAAAGAAACATTTCCAGAGATGAATAAGGTCGAATGGTTCAGCATTAAAGATGCAGAAAAAGTAATTATACCTAATCAAAAACATTTTATTAATAGATTTAAAAAATACATAGAAGAAATCAAAAAATAAATTTCTTCTATGTATTTTTTATAAGATCATATAATGGGATAACCGTAAATATGATAGCACAATTTCTTTTACAATACTATGTTTTTTTTTGTTAGTAAGCTTCATATGTAAACGCCAATTATAGTTAATTTTCAAATAAATTACTATTTGCCGTTACTTTTATTTGCTGTTTCTTTTTAAAATGTAATTGAACCACTTATAAAAGTGTCAAGTCATAAAATACTTTTTTTCTTTGACTTATATGCTTATATATGATAAACTAAGAACGAATTAAGGAATAATAATATAAAATATTCCTCGTTTTATTTTACTAGAAAGTTAGGAAGGTTATTTATGGCAAAAGAAAAACTTGTAAAAAACATTACGTCCCGTGATGTTGACTTTGCTAAATGGTATACTGATGTGGTGAAGGAAGCTAAATTATGCGATTATTCCACAGTAAAGGGATGCTTAATTTATTTACCAAACGGCTTTGCATTATGGGAAAATATAAAAAACAATTTGGATAAAAGGTTTAAAGACACAGGCGTACAAAACGTATATTTACCAATGTTAATACCTGAATCACTTCTTCAGAAAGAAAAAGATCATGTTCAAGGATTTGCACCAGAAGTTGCTTGGATCACTCATGGTGGAAACGAATTGTTAGAAGAAAGATTGTGTATTAGGCCAACATCTGAGACCTTATTTTGCGATCATTGGTCAAAAGACATAAAATCTTATCGTGATTTGCCTAAACTGTATAACCAATGGAATTCTGTTTTACGTTGGGAGAAAACAACAAGGCCATTTTTACGTTCCAGGGAATTTTTATGGCAAGAAGGTCATACCCTTCATGCTACAGCTAAAGAAGCAAAAGAAAGAACGCAAATGATGCTTAAAACTTATTATGACTTTGTAACAAAAGACTTAGCAATTCCACTAATATGTGGTCGTAAGACCGATACAGAAAAATTTGCTGGAGCTGAAGAAACATATACAATTGAAGCTATGATGCACGATGGTAAAGCTTTACAATCTGGTACTAGTCACTTTTTTGGTGATGGATTTGCAAAAGCATACAATATTAAATTTTTAGATCAAAATAATCAATTAACATATCCAAATGAAACATCATGGGGCTTATCAACACGAATAATTGGAGCAATTATAATGGTTCATGGCGATGATAGTGGTCTTGTCTTACCACCAAGAATTGCCCCTATACAGGCTGTTATAATTCCAATTGCGCAACATAAAGATGGTGTACTAGAAAAGGCCCAAGAAATACTATCCTTAATGAATAAAATAGGTATACGTACTAAATTAGATAGTTCTGATAAAACCCCAGGTTGGAAGTTTAGTGAACAAGAAATACAAGGTATTCCTATACGAATTGAAATTGGGCCAAAAGATATAGAAGAAAATCAAGTCACAATTGTAAGACGTGATGATCGCTCAAAGATAAATGTTAGTATAGATAAACTAGAGTCTCAAGTTTCAATTATATTAGAAAATATGCAACAAGATATGTATGATCGTGCAAAAAAGTTTTTAGATGCACATATATATCAGGCAACCAATCTAGATGATATGGTTAATCTATTTGCAAATAAAATTGGATTTGTTAAGGCTATGTGGTGTGGCAATGCTGAATGTGAACAAAAAATAAAAGAAATAACAGAAGGTGCAACAAGTCGCTGCATTCCTTTTGAACAGGAACAAATAAATACCAAATGTGTCTGCTGTAACAACGATGCCAAAGAAATGGTTTATTGGGGAAAATCTTATTAAGATTTTCTTTTTTTATGTTGTAAAAAGGAAATATTTAATAAATCGATAATAATTATATTGAGGTGATAAAAATTGATTAATGATATGGTATCATTAAAAACGGAATTTGAAAGAATAAAAGCTATGAATTGGGTTCCAAGTTTAAGAAGAGGAACAACAGGTATTGGCTATACATTTGAAACACTACTTAATAAACCTGAAGAAAGTTTTGAACTTCCAGACTATGGTTCAATCGAAATTAAAACCAAAAACATATTTAGTCCAACAAGCATAAAACTTTTTTGTGCAACACCAGACGGAGATGAATTGTTCGCTATTCAAAAACTTAGGGACCAATTCGGTTATCCAGATAAAATACATAGTGAAACGTTAGTTTTTAACGGTAATGTTGGTAGTACTAACTTTACACCAATTGGATCTCATTATTTATTTAAATTAAAAGTAGATGAACAAAGTCAAGTAATACGTTTACTTGTTATTGATTTAAATTGTAATTTTATCTGCAATAATATATCTTGGTCTTTTGATATGCTAAAACAAAAATTGTTAAGAAAACTGAGTTACTTGGCAATTGTTGAAGCTGAGAAAAAATTTGAACATAAACAAGTGTTTTACAAATATAAAAGAATAACTTTTTACAAATTAAAGGACTTTAATACTTTTATAAAGTTAATTAACAATGGTATCATAAAAGTAAACTTTACAATTGGTACCATAAAAAAAGGTCCCCGTAAAGGACAAACCCACGATCATGGCACAAAGTTTGAAATTGATTTAAAAAATATTACTAGTTTATATGATAAAATTTATTAGAGTTAATAGTAATCTTTTTGGAAATTAATAATTACAATTTATGTTACCTCATATGGCTTGGGTTACAAGGGGATAAAACAAAAAAAGGCTTAACCAAGCCTTAACTAACTAATGGTCGGGAAAACAGGATTTGAACCTGCAACCCCTTGGTCCCAAGCCAAGTGCTCTACCAAGTTGAGCCATTTCCCGAAAAGTGGCGCGCCCAGGAGGAGTCGAACCCCCAACCTTTTGATCCGTAGTCAAACACTCTATCCAATTGAGCTATGAGCGCGTGCTTTAACCAATACAAAATTGATTATAGCATACTTTTTCTTCATTTGCAAGTGATTTTCGTAATTATTGTAGTTCCATAAATATGTCTAATACATTGTTCAAACCTTGGTCACTTTTATTCAACGTATGTATAAAATCATCTAGTACACTCAAACTATCGTAATTAATTTTGTTATCTTTAAACTTAACTACAAAGCCTACTGTTTCCTCTTCACTAATTTGGGCATAAGAAACTAATATATAATTTTGCTCAGCATCCAAAAGTTCATACACAATAAATTCTCTACTATTAACAACCTTAGTACCATAACTATTGACTTGATAAGCCAAATCAGTAAAATATTTTTTATAATTAGAAAGATTTTCACTAATATCTTGATATTTTACAGTTGAATCAATAGACATTTGTATTGTATAATCATCTTTCGAAAAAATATATGCACCATCTTCAACACTATAGTCACCATCATTATCAATCAAATAACCGTCAAAATTAAATAGGCTTATCGATTTATCAGTTTCTTTTTCAGATGCATTTTTTTCTTGTATAGAAGTCAATTTGCTATTTTCTTTTTTTAATTCACTAATTTGTTTATGATTATTTTCGATAACAGTCCAAAAATAATACAAAAAGCCAAATGATATAAATAGCAATAAAATAAGCAAAACAGTTACAAATGACTTTTTACTATGGTTCAAGCCTTTTTCATCATTTGACAACTCATCTGATAAAAGGGAATCATCCTCAATTGTCACTTTTTTGTCCGAAGTTTTGCCATCTTGTAACCTAGACTGAGCTAATGTTTCATCTTCTAACGAATTAGTTAACTCATTTTTCTGCACGTTACCTTTATATACATCTTCTTTTTCAGATTGTATTGTTAATTGTCCTTTCTGAACTACAGCTGTACCACAAAAACGGCAAAAATTTGAACTATCTTTTAGTTGTGAACCACATTTTTTACATTTCATAAAACCACCACTACTACATATTTAATATACCATTTTATTAACTAACTTACAAGTTGTAATTTATCCCATCACTTGCCCACCATTATTATGAAGAACTTGACCCGTAACATAACTAGAATCATCAGATGCTAAAAAAACAAAAGTTGGTGCCAATTCATAAGGCATCGCACCACGGGCCATAGCAGCATCTGATCCCAATGATGGAATTTTCTCCTTTACCCAGCAAGATGGCTGTAACGGAGTCCAAAAAAAGCCTGGGGCTATTGCATTAACACGAATATTTTTCAATGCTAAATTACGAGCTAAAGCCCTCGTAAATCCAACAATTGCTCCTTTAGTTGTTACATAATCTATCAATTGTGGATCGCCATAAAAAGTAGTTACTGAAGTGAGGTTAATGATTGATGCTCCCGATTTTAAGTATGGCAATACCTCTTTAGTCAAATAAAACATGCCATATACATTAACTTTCATAGTTTGATCAAATTGTTCATCACTAATATTATCCAAAAAATCCTGTTGATATTGTACGCCAGCATTGTTTACTAGTATATCAATCTTACCAAAATGTTCTATCGTCTTTTGAACAATTTCTTTACAACATTCGTGACTAGTTATATTGGTCGGTATTAACAAGCACTCTCTACCTAAATCATTAATATATTTTTTTGTTTCCTCGGCATCTTCATGCTCATCATAATAAGGAATGACCAAATCGGCACCTTCTTTGGCAAAAGCTATTGCAGCAGCTCTACCTAATCCACTGTCCCCACCTGTTATAATAGCTACCTTATCCTTTAATTTTCCACTACCTTTATAATTAACGTTATCAAAAATAGGTCTTGGCTCCATTATATATTCCAGTCCTGGTTGCTTTAATTGTTCCTGCTCTGGGGCCATAATTTTATATTCAACACTTTTTACACCTGTTTTATCATAATACTTATAGTACTGATTCCCAAAATGATAATCAAAATTCATATATACCTCCTAAATATAATATATGAATTTCAACTAAATAATTTCTTATATTTAAAATAGTAAAACAAAAAAACTACTTTCAAATCAACAATGACAGTAGTCTCTTATTACACTCTAAAAAGTCGAGTTTAATTCAATAACTGGTGGTTCCAGGTAGAATCGAACTACCGACACGAGGATTTTCAGTCCTCTGCTCTACCGACTGAGCTATGAAACCATAAATGGCGGTTCCGACGAGAATCGAACTCGCGATCTTCTGCGTGACAGGCAGACGTGATAACCGCTACACCACGG
>CANQMF010000019.1 GCA_947624915.1 uncultured Bacilli bacterium | reverse complement strand
CATCCAAAAGAGCAATTGCACCATCCAACACACGAAGTGACCTTGATACCTCAATAGTAAAATCAACATGGCCTGGAGTATCAATAATATTTAAACGATGCGCTTTCCAAAAAGCAGTCGTTGCTGCTGAGGTAATAGTTATTCCACGTTCCTTCTCTTGCTCCATCCAATCCATCTGTGATTCTCCATCATGAGTCTCACCAATTTTATGGGTTTTACCAGTATGAAACAACACACGTTCGGTAAAAGTTGTTTTACCAGCATCAATGTGTGCCATAATACCAATATTACGCGTTTTTTCTAAACTATATTCACGAGCCATACTTTAATTTCCTTTCTTATTACCAACGATAATGTGCAAACGCCTTATTAGCCTCTGCCATTCGGTGAGTATCCTCACGTTTCTTAACAGCTGCTCCTGTTCCATTAGAAGCATCTATAATTTCATTTGCAAGATTCTCAGCCATTGAATGTCCACCACGTAATCTTGCATATTGAACTAACCAACGAAGTGCTAACGCCTGACTACGGTCGGGTTTAACTTCAATAGGTACTTGGTAATTAGCACCACCAACACGTCTTGACTTAACTTCAAGAGCTGGCTTAATATTTTCCATAGCTTTACTAAAAACTTCCATTGGATCTTGTCCAGTCTTTTCTTTAACCATATCAAATGCTTGATATAATATCTTTTGTGCTATTCCCTTTTTACCATCTAACATAATACTATTAATCAACTTTGTAATTAACTTAGAATTATATATTGGATCTGGTAAAACGTCTCTTTTAACTGCACGTCTTTTACGCATTATTCATTCCTCCTTACTGTCTTATTTTTTATCTTTTGGTTTTTTAGTTCCATACTTTGAACGACCTTGACGACGATTCTCAACACCAGCTGTATCTAGCGTACCGCGAATAATATGGTAACGAACACCGATAAGATCCTTAACACGTCCACCACGAATCATTACTACACTGTGCTCCTGCAAATTATGTCCTTCACCAGGTATATAAGAAGTAACCTCCATACCATTAGAAAGTCTAACACGAGCATATTTACGTAATGCTGAATTCGGTTTCTTAGGTGTCATCGTTCCAACACGAGTACAAACACCACGTTTTTGTGGAGAATCTTGACTAGTTTGTCTTTTATCCTTACTATTGTAGCCAATTCCCAAAACAGGTGATTTACTTTTTCTTGTTTTATTAGTTCTACCTTTTCTAACTAATTGATTTATAGTTGGCATATTAATCTCCTTTCCTTATCCACCAAATGTACTATTTAGTACACACTCCCAGGTGTTTCATATATTCTTTTAATTAATGATTTGCAAAAGCAAATCAAAACTAAAACGCAAAAATAATATAGCACTTATTCACAAGTCTGTCAATAGCTTTGCAACATTTTTTCTTATAACATAACAGAAATAAAAGGATTGTACCCTGTAAATTACATGGTACAATCCTATAACTGATAAACAGTTTGACTTTGGTGACTCAATTTAAAATCATCATTTTTTACTTTTCTTATCTTTATTACGAATTATTAAAATAAGTCCACCTATAATTAATAATCCACCAACAATAAACATTATTATATATTTTAAAATACTATCATTAGTTTCTGGAACTTCTGGTACTATTGGCTCATAACTACCCAATTCATAGTCACCATAAAAATCCCATTGAAGTCTTGATTCTTCCTCTTCTTCCACTTCATATTCCGGCTCTAACATTGACTTTACAATCAACTTGCCATTACTCTTAGCATCATATGTACCAATAAAAATAGCATCCTCCATGATTGTTCCATCATCTTCATATACCATGCCACTAGCCGTACCATTATAAACTTCTTTGTCGTCTACATATACTGATAATAAAACATGATCCAAAAACTCATTTGTCAACTCCGTCTTACGGGCTTTTAAATATAGATCATACTTTGTGTTAGTACCATTTTCAATTAATAATTCATCAGTAAATTCTTGACCTGGGATCATATCAGGATGATTTAAAAAGACTTGTTGATCCAATTGTGTACTATCATAATATAATTTGTTGTCTTTTTCATTAAAGTAAAGTTTATTTGTAGCCGCATTAACATTAACTATAAGAAACAATGACATAAATATCGCAAATAATATCTTTTTCATTTTTACCTCCTAATTGTACTTATTGCACATAATCAATCACATTTTAACTATTGATTTATAGACCTCATATCCTCCATATTATCAACAAAATTCTAACTTATTACACTTAAAATTATATCAAAGTATAAATGACTTGTAAATAACTTTTATTATTATTTACAAACTTATTTTAATTATAATCACTCACAAAAATTAAAAACAATAACACTAAAATGAACCCCGTTTCTATGCATAAGAAACAGGGTTCATTTCAATATATTAGATTTTTTTATAAGCTTGAATCATGAATATCAAAAAGAATCTTAAAATTTCGATCATCCTTAATATCATTTATCACAAATAACCAAGCAACAAATATTAATAATAACAAAACAAAATATCTAGTAACTGTTGGTCCATCTTTTCTCATCAATAACACACCCCTACTATTATAAATGATTATTCTAACTTTATTACATTTTATGTAAAACAAACTCTTCAGTTGCTACTAACAAGCACTATAACGCTTTCAACAAAACTTATTCTAACACTTTTTATACCAAAAGTAAAATTATTCAGTTCTTAAAGCCTCAACTGGATCTTTTTTAGAAGCCAATCGTGATGGTATCAAACCAGCAATAATCGTAAGGAACATACTGATTAATACCAATATAATAGCGCCACTAACAGGTAGTTTAGCTATGTTACTTACCCCAGTAATATGTTTGATAATTATATTAATTGGTATATTTAAAACAATAGTTGTACCAATACCAATTAGTCCTGCAACTAAACCTACAATAAACGTTTCAGCGTTAAAGACTCTAGATATATCCTTTTTAGATGCACCAATACTCCTTAAAATACCAATTTCTTTGGTACGTTCTAAAACAGAAATATAGGTAATAATACCAATCATAATAGATGATACTATCAAGGATATACTAACAAAAGCCATTAATACATAACTGATAATATCAATAATATTAGTAACGCTAGACATCATTAAAGCTACATAATCAGTATATTTAATAACATCTTCTTCTTTACCATCTCTATTAACCTGGTCATTATAGTTTTCAATTAACTGAGATATTTCTTCTTTAGACTCAAAATCTTTAGGATAAATGTTAATCATACTAGGCTTTTCTAGGTCAACTACACCTAATTTTCTTAAATTATCTTCATATGTTGCTCCATATGTATCCATGTAGTTAGAAATAACGGCCGTCATTTCTTCACGTGATAAAGATGCCAAATAAGCTTGTTGCTCACTTGATAGTTGACTTATATCAAATTCAGCATTAATATCCTTAAATTCCATATCGGTAAAAATATTAATCTTTTCATTTTCTTTTTGCTTTTTAACAATTTCTTGATCGTTAATCTGATTAACAACATACTCCGTAAGTTCTTTAGTATAACCTATCTCACCATAACTTGAATTAACAACAGCTTCTGGATTAGGTCTTATAATACCAACAACTTTAATGTCCATAGCTTGATCAATAATTTTACGCATGTAATCCTTATCAGCAGACTTATCTACCCATATATTACCGTTTTTCTCATAATAATCAGTATTTAAAACTAATTTAAAAGATAAATTTAAAATATCATCATATGTATAATTAGACGATGATGATTTAAATTCTTCACCATTGACCATCTTTTTTAATAATCCATCAATTTCATCTTGACTTTTTAAATTTAAAGTATATAAAGTATAGTCACTAATCTCATTTTTTTCGTTAACAATCAGAACCACTTCATTGTATTTTTGTGGCCAGTGGCCTGCAACTACATCATATTGAGATTCTAACAAAGTCCTATTGCCCAATAATTCAGTCCACATATTATATTGAGACGCACCCATGTTAATAGTTCCATTAGTATTATCGGTAAAGCCAATTTTTTCCATAACAGGGCTCGGATTAACCTTAATAATATCATTTTTAGTATCAGGACTATATACTTGCAAATCTAAATTGTAAGAATACTGAATATCGTTTGTTAAATCTTTAATTGCTTTATCATTATCAATATATTTTTTAAACTTTTCTAGGTTATTAGCTCTAATTTGTGAAGTCATTGTTGTAACAATGTTATTTAAGATATCATTAGAGTATATCTTGTCTAAGTCATGTTCTTCTTTGTTTTCAGCATTACCCATCATCATCTGCATCATATCTGACATGTCAACAGTAGCTTCTTCTATACTAATTGGGTAGGAAGAAAGTGTATCTTCTTCAATCTTATCAATATACCTTTGAACACCATTTGATAATGAAAGGATAAGGGCAATACCAATAATACCTATACTACCAGCAAAAGCGGTTAATAACGTACGGCCTTTTTTTGTCATTAAATTATTTAGACTTAATCGTAAAGCGGTCATAAAAGACATCTTAGTTTTTTTTAGATTATCATGCTTTTTTTGTGTCTTAGATTCTACCTCATAGGGATTTGAATCATCGATAATCCTACCATCACTTAGACGAACAATTCTAGTCGAGTAATCTTTAGCAAGTTCAGCATTATGTGTAACCATTATAACAAGTTTATCTTTAGCTATATCTTTTAATAGCTCCATAATTTGAACACTTGTTTCAGAATCCAATGCTCCAGTTGGTTCATCAGCTAACAATATATCAGGATCATTGACTAAAGCACGAGCAATCGCAATACGCTGCATTTGACCACCTGACATTTGATTAGGTTTTTTATTCATGTGATCTTTTAGTCCAACTTTATCAAGAACGGCCATAGCTCTTTTTCTGGCCTCATTTTTAGGTACACCAGATAAAGTTAAAGCAAGTTCAACATTTGATAAAGCGGTTTGATGGGGTATCAAGTTATAACTTTGAAAAATAAAACCAATGGAATGATTACGATAAGCATCCCAATCACGATCTTTATACCCTTTAGTCGAGCGACCATTAATAATTAGATCACCCGATGTATACTTATCTAAGCCACCTATAATATTTAACATAGTTGTTTTTCCACTACCACTTTGTCCTAAAATAGATACAAACTCACATTCTCTAAATACTAAATTTATATTATCTAAAGCTTTTTGTTTAAAATCACCTGTTACATATGTCTTTGTAATATTTTTTAGTTGTAACATATTTCATCTCCTGACATATAAATTATAACACTTAGTCCTCTATTTAACAATTAACTTTACTACTGACTATGTCAAACACCTGTTGATAATTATCTTTACCCATAACTTTTTCTTTAAATATCAAGCCTAACTTATCCTTTTGCGTACAAATGAAAAATTCATGCCTTTTTCTTTTTAATTTTATGATATCTTGATAATTATATTCAATTTGGTTATCGTTAATTGTTACTTTAAGACTCTTATCACTTAATTGTACCTTATATGTACCATAAGCTTTATTAGTATCTTTATCATTTTTACGTAAACTTATCATAACGTATATCTTTGTAGTAAAGTAAAGAACTATCATCAAAAAGCATGCAAAGACTAGACCACCAATTAAAATAACTAGTCTATCAAAAAGCTCGGATACAATAGCATTATACATAAATAATATATACGCAATTATTCCTATAATTAAAAAGATTAGATTAGTATTATATCGTTTACTAATCAACTCCTTCTTTAAATCATCTCTTGTCCAAACATATTCTAACTTCATTTTTTAACCTCCAATAATGGTTTTAAAAATGCACCTGTATAACTTTCTTTTTCTTTAGTAAGTTGTTCTGGTGTACAACAAGCTACTACATTACCACCTAAATCGCCACCCTCTGGTCCAAGATCGATAATATAATCAGCAGTTTTAATAACATCCAAATTGTGTTCTATAACAAGCACGGTATCACCATTATCAACAATACGATTTAAAATGACTAACAATTTTTTTATGTCATCTACATGTAAACCTGTTGTTGGCTCATCCAAGATAAACAAGCTTTTACCAGTCGGCTTCTTTTGTAATTCCTTAGCTAACTTAACGCGACCTGCTTCTCCTCCAGATAAAGTTGTAGCACTTTGACCGAGCTTTATATATGACAAGCCGACATCGACTAACATTTGTAATTTTGTTTTAATTTTCTTATGATTTTCAAAGAAAACCAAAGCCTCCTCCACACGCATGTCTAAAACATCCGTTATGTTCTTACCCTTATACTTAATCTGTAAAGTTTCACTGTTATATCTTGTACCACCACATACTTCACATGGAACATACACATCTGGTAAAAAATGCATCTCTATTTTTTTGACACCATCACCCCAACAAGCTTCACATCTACCACCTTTAACATTAAAAGAGAAACGACTTTTGTCATATCCACGCATCTTAGCTTCTTTAGTTTCCGCAAAAACTTCCCTAATATCATCAAAAACGCCAGTATAGGTAGCTGGATTACTTCTTGGAGTTCGACCTATTGGTGTCTGTGTAATATCAATTACTTTATCTATATTATCTAAGCCTTTAATTTTTTTATGAGCTCCTACCTTCTCCTTATTTTTATACAACTTATTAGCAATACTACGATATAAAATCTGATTTACTAAAGTACTTTTTCCACTACCACTAACACCAGTTACACAAGTTAAAGTTCCTAAAGGTATTTTGACATTTATATTTTTCAAATTATTTTCACTAGCACCTATAATTTCAATATATTTTTTATTTCCTTTACGACGTTTGGTTGGGACCTCAATTTTTAATTCACCTTTTAAATACCTACCTGTTAAACTATTTTTATTTTGCATAACTTCTTCTGGTGTACCAGCCGCCATAATATAACCACCATGTTCACCAGCTGCAGGGCCAATATCTACTAAATAATCAGCCGCTAACATCGTATCAGTATCATGTTCTACAACGATCAAAGTATTACCTAGATCACGCATTTCCATCATAGACTTTATTAATCGTTCATTATCCCTTTGATGTAATCCGATACTTGGCTCATCTAATACATATAATACTCCTGTTAAATAAGAACCAATTTGTGTTGCTAATCTAATACGTTGTGCTTCACCACCCGATAATGTCCCTGCACTACGATTTAAAGTTAAATAACCTAAACCGACGTTATTTAAAAATCTTAAACGATCACTAATCTCTTTAATGATCATTTTAGATATTTCCATCTTTTCATTACTTAATTTCAGATTAGCAAAGAAATCCATCATTTTTGCAATACTTAACTTTGTTAATTCATATATATCTTTACCACCAACTTTAACAGCTAAAATTGAAGAATTTAAACGAGCTCCATGACAGGTTGGACAATCTAGCTCAGTCATATATTGTTCTATCCAGTCACGAATCCATCCACTCTTTGTTTCAATGTATCTTCTTTCCAAATTATTAACAATTCCTTCAAAATAATCAACAGTTCTTCTTGTATTACCATTATTAGCTACATAATTAAATTCTAAAGGTTCTGGACTTCCATATAAAATAATATCTAATTCTTTTTTAGTTAATTTCTCGATAGGTTTTTTTAAGTCTATATTATAGTATTTTGATATCGTTTCAATTTGTGTTCGATTAATGGAAGCATCTAAACTATATGCAACAATACCACCATCTAAAATACTCTTACTTTTATCGGGTATTAACAAATCAACATCTAATTTTAATTTAACACCTAAACCATTACAATCTGGACAAGCGCCATATGGTGCATTAAATGAAAACATACGAGGTTCTAACTCTGGTAAAGAGAAATCGCAATCTGGACAAGCATACTGCTCACTCATAACAATCTCCTCACCACCAACCACATCAATAACAACTTTGCCCTTTGCTTCTTTAGCAGCTATTTCAATAGCTTCATATAATCTACTACGAATATCTTCCTTAATGATTAAACGATCAATAACAATACTTATATTATGTTTTTTATTCTTTTCTAATTCAATACTTTCTGTTAAATCATAGTCTTGACCATCGACTACAACACGCACATAACCATTTTTCCTTAAATCATCTAATAAATCTTTGTGAGTTCCTTTTTCACCATAAACAACAGGGCTAAGAACACGGATCTTAGTTCCAAGTTCTAATCTTAGGATCTGATTTGTCATTTCTTCAATGGACTGACTACTTATAGGCTTATGGTGTATAGGACAATAAGGTACACCAACACGTGCATATAATAGTCTTAAATAATCGTATATTTCTGTTACTGTAGCAACAGTACTACGTGGATTTTTATTGGTTGTCTTTTGATCAATACTAATAGATGGACTAAGACCTTCAATTGAATCAACATCTGGTTTATCTGTTCCACCTAAAAACTGTCTAGCATAAGCACTTAATGACTCAACATAACGTCTTTGACCTTCAGCGTAAATCGTATCGAAAGCTAAACTACTTTTTCCACTACCACTAACCCCTGTCATAACAATTAACTTATTTTTAGGCAGTTCAATATTGATATTTTTCAAATTATTTTCACGAGCACCTTTTATAATTATCTTATCCATCGTAATCACCTCAAATGTCTATATTATAACACAAAACATTTGATAAAA
Source organism: uncultured Bacilli bacterium (assembly GCA_947624915.1). Next base: position 6,755 of record CANQMF010000019.1, on the reverse strand, counting down.
ATCAAATGCTTAATTAATTTTATTTATACTTTTCTTGGACTTACTTCTAGACTCATCTTTACTTTTCATCGTCTCAATTATAGTCTTACCTCTGTTTACTGCTTCACCTAAATATTTTTCATAGTTTCGATAAGAACTATTATCATTATTTTTAGACTTTTTGCCAACATTATCGTTCATTTTCAAATGACTGCCGTTTTTTGGGACAGTCGTAGCTTTTGAAACAATATCTCCACCAATCATTTGTTTACTAATGATATTATCACTTTGAATAGAAAGATTCTCCAATAACTTTTCAAGCTCTATCCTCTGTTCATTAGCTTTTTCCATCAATTGCTGATTACTAGTTTCTTTTAATTCATGATTCATCTTAATATATTGTTGACGATCCATGTAATTATTATTAGATACTAATTTTGCCATGAACCACCATAAAAACAATAATCTTGATATGCACAATTATCAATGGTAAAGGTAAATCGATATTTTTTAACATTATTCTTATCTAAATTTTTAACAATATCAGTCAACTCATTTTGATAATCATTTGTCTTTAAACTACCTTTTTTTAACTCTTCTGTATAGTTTGCATTTTTATAAAGCGTATAACTTTTAGCACTCTTATTAACAACGGCAAAAGCAACATAGTTATCAACATATATCTCCACATTTTTGTCAGAGCTTGTTGCTTCAAATGGAACTTTTATATCATAGTATTCAATATTAGATTGTGCAATAGAACCACAATTACCATAATAAACATAAAGATTTTCATTAGCATTATATCTCCATGCACCAATATATTTGGTATCGGTATTATTAGATGGTACTACAAAATCCGTTAAACTGTATTTAGCATTTCTTGTATATAAATTTTCAATGCGCATCTTAATATACCTAGCTGATAAAGAAACTTTATTATTATTAGAACCGCAATATTTACCACTATAACCACCACTATACTTGGCCATATTACCCTCATATATATCTAATAGGGCATTATATAAAATATCATTATTAGAAAAACTACCTATCGTTAACTTATCATTCGTGTAATAAGTCTTGTTATTAGTGCGGTCGTTATGCATTACAGGATACTTTAAATTTTGAACGATTTCACTATCCAAAGTAATTTTTTCATACTCCTTTTCTGGTTCTTCTACTTCTTTAACTACTGGCTTACGTTGAGCATTCTTATAAGCACTTAAACGCTTAGAGACAGTAGGAAATAACATGATACAAACTAAGACAATAAGCGAACAAATAACAAGTAAAGATAGACTTCCCTTACTTTTGGGATTTACATCCACATTAGTTTGGTTTTGTTCTTTTTTACTCTTTTGTTCTTTTTCAGGTGCAAAATGAACATTGGAATATTGTTTAGGTGCTCCAAAAGATTTTATTTCACCTAAGTTTTTATTTACGTTATCACCCTTATGATTTAATTCATCTAGAACTTCTTTACGCATCCTATCTTGTTCTTTCATCTTGACATCATTACTATTATCCACCTTTATTCCTCCTTATATTAATGCATGACGAGTATAAACATCGACACCCTTTGGTACATATATATTAAAACAATCACTGTTAACGATCTTAATAAAGCCTAAACCATTAATTACAATATCACTATTTTCTTCAACCTTTATAATATGATGTTCAAGATCATTCAATTTATTATTAACTTTAAAATCTCTAATTATACTCAAACTATTGGCAACATAGAAGGTAAGAGAATTAGTATGCTCACAATCGATTCGAAAAAAATCTTCAATCATAATAGATTGTTTAGCCTTAATTTGATAAGTTTTAGGTTTTATCTCTTTTAGAGGCGTTATTTTTTTTAGAGTAACTGCATCAATAATATTGATAAAACTATTTTTATCTAATAAACCGGGCGTATCTACTAAAGATAATCTATCATTTAATTTTATCTCTATACTATCAATTGTCGTCGATGGTAACATACTTGTCGTAATAAATGGTTCCTGACTACCATAGTTATAAATTATCTTATTTATCATTGTAGACTTTCCAGCATTAGTAAAACCAACAACATAAACATAACTATTGGTCTGATACTTATAAATTTTTTCCAACAACAAATCAAAATGATAATTCTTACTACTACTAATAATAACAGAGTCAATAATATTTAAATGATAATTCTTAAAATAGTTAATTAATTTATCATCATAAACAGAAAGTGGTAAAAGGTCACGCTTAGTTAGGACCAATAATATTTTATTGTGTAAATACTTATTTAAATCATTTAACACCTTAGGAATATTTAATAAATCAACAACTAACAAAACCAAACTATCAGTCTGACCAACTCTTTGCAAAATATTGATAAAATCATTATTATCTTTTACTACTAACTTATAATCATTATAATGCTTAATACGAAAACAGCGTTCACACAACTGGCTTCCAATTTTTCTGGTATACCCTACTGAATTAGCATCAGCTTGTTGTAAAACAGCACCACAGCCAATACACTTACTCATAATATCGTCCCTTAGTAAATAAATTTTCATCACGTAATTTTTTTAAAATAGAACGTTCTTTACATCGTTTTAATCGTGCAAAAAAGAATTCCTTTGGCCCCAGTTGTTCTACCAAAACAGTAGTAATTCCTACATTGTTTCCGCCAAAAATATCATCCATAATAGAGTCACCTATGATGGCTATTTCACTAAATTTTAATTCATATATTTTAATAATTGATAAAAACTTACGTGGACGAGGCTTACAAGCACAAGGGCAACAATCAACATTAAGTTCTTCCATAAAAGGATGAACACGTTTTTTCAAGCTATTGGAAAAGATTATAATGTGAAAACCTTTTTGTTTTAATTTTTTAAATAAATCTTTCGTTTTCTCGTTAGGCCTTGTTTCATCAATGGTAACTATTGTATTATCTAAATCGAACAACAAACACCTGATACCTCGGGCATACAATTGATCATAATTAACAGTGTATATACTTTTTTGATAAACATCAGGTACATACTTTTCCATAACTTATGCCCCCTTCACTACAATACAATTTTATCACAGTTAACTATATTGATCAACATTTCATTCTCTTAAAGATGAAGTATAATTCTATAGAATTTATAAAAACAACTATCAAAAACAAAAAAATACCAAGTCGACTTGGCATTTTAATTACGCTTTACTGATTTTAATATTCCCAATAATTGTATCTCGAAAATAACGACTGAACAAATCAAGAAAACTTGCTTTTTGCACATCCTTATTAACGGTTAAATTAATTCTCTTTATCTCTTTATCATCTTCCTTCAATATTAATTCCCCAATCACATCTCCTACCGCCATCTTATCTTTAATATTTTTATACTTAATATCATAAGTAATGTTTTTCTTACCAACTGTTTTCTGATATAAAACCTTAACATCTTCTGTTGGTACTACTTCAACATTCGACATATTACTTTTTTCTAATTTAATATTATCTACAACACTATTTTTGGTATACAGTGTATCCATTGCATATTGAGCGAAAGCATAATCTAACATCCCACTGACCTCATCATTTCTAGTACTACTATCAGGTTCTCCCATTGCTACAGCAATAATTCGCATGTTATCTTTTTTCATCGTAGCAGTTAGACAATATCCCGAACCTTCTGTATAACCTGTCTTTAATCCATCAACACCTTGTTTAAATCTAACCAATTTATTAGTATTAACAAGCCAAGTTTGTCTTTCTGTCCCTTTGCGCAAATATGTTTCATATATAGAACTATAATCCAATATTTTTTGATGTTTAACTAATTCTTTAGCTATCATAACCATATCATAGGCACTAGAATAATGTTTATCTTCATCTAAACCATGACAATTTTTGAAATTGGTATTTTTTAAACCCAATTCCTTGGCTTTTTTATTCATCATATTAACAAAATTTTCTTCTGTTCCACCTATCTTTTCAGCTAATGCCACTACTGCATCATTACCACTAGCTACAGTAATACCTTTAAGCAAATCATCAACACTCATATTCTCACCGGTTTCTAGCAATATTTGTGAACCACCCATACTAGAAGCATTCTTACTAACTGTCACCATATCATTATAATTAATAACCCCACTATCAATAGCTTCCATTATTAAAAGTAAACTCATCATTTTAGTCATGGAAGCTGGGGGTAAAGATTCATGTGCATTATATTGATATAATATTTCACCCGTATCAGCCTCAATGACAATAGCACTTTTAGCATTCGGTGATAAAGTATTATTTTCCTTATTTTTTTCTTCAGCATCTACCACACCCATCAGAAAAATAAAGCAAAAAGCTAAAAATAAAAACTTTTTCATATGCACCTCTAATTAAATATATGAAAAGCAGATTTTATTAGACTATTTTTTATGATTATCTTCTCACAAATAATGTATTAATTTATGTTAATTTGAGGTATAATAAAAATAATGGAGGGCTTATGAAAAAAAGAAAAATGAAAAAAAAACCAATTATTGTATTAGTTTTATCAATTGTATTGCTCAGTATTTTAGGTATTTTTGTGTTTAAAACGATTGAAGAACTCAACTATCGCAAAACACTAGAATATAAGCTAATTTCAAATGGATATTCTAAAGAAGAATATCAACTTTTAGAGAAAAAAACAAATGAAGAATTTATGACATCACTATTAGACAAAGAATATGATCACATGTATTTAGATATAATCAAAGAAACATACTACATACCAGCTAAAGTTGATGATTACATTAACTACTATGAGAATAATTTAAATAGTAAACCTCAAGATGTGGTAGCAATTGTCAACGTGGGGGCCGATAAAGAGTGGTATGAAGATGTTAAAGAAACAGATGTTTCTAAAGATATTTTAATGCTTAATAATAAATTTTATAAATTACCTAGTGATTTTGTGGCTGATGATTTAGTAACAGTTAAAAATTGGTACGCTTATGGGGAAAATCAACAACTTCGTGAAGAGACTTACGATGCTTTTGTTAAAATGTTTAATGCTGCTAAAGAAGAAAATATTACTATTATTGTTAACTCAGCCTACCGTTCTCATGAGGAACAAGAGCAAGTATACAATGATTACTTACGTGATTTTGGTGAAGAATATGCTAAAGTCTACGCTGCTAAAGCTGGACATTCAGAACACCAAACTGGTTTAGCTTTAGACGTTACTACTTATGGTGCTAATTCCGACGGTTTTGATAAAACAGAGGCTTTCACTTGGCTTCAAAATCATGCTCATGAATATGGTTTTATTCTAAGATATCCCAAAGATAAAGAATATTTAACAGGTTATTCCTACGAATCATGGCACTATCGCTATGTTGGTGTTGATGTTGCAACTATAATTCATGATGCTAATATAACCTTTGATGAATACTATGCATACTATATTGAAAACGCCTAAGCAAAAATGCATTACCAAAATTATTAAAAACACCATATTAATAATAGTTATAGCATTTATTATGTGGATAATGTTTGGAGCATATCTAACCTTAAACATTTCCATCCATGACAAATTAGAAAGTAAAGGTTATACCAATAAAGATATCAGCATAATTGATGACTTGTTGACTAAAGATGAAATTAACACTATTTTAGATAATGCATATCTACCTTATTTAAGTAAACTACTATTTAATAAAAATTATCAAAATAAACATCTTTCTGATTATCTTTGTTATCATGCAAAATACAAAGACATAACAATGGACGAATTATTATTTATGGTTAATAATAATTTGAACAATGTAGAATATAGTCCTTTCATTGAAGAACTAATTGTGCATAATGATTATAAAAAAGATTTGACGCTCCGTTATCAAACATACCATAAAAAATATGATTTAAATGTGGATGATACCATATATGCCGTAAACCATAACCTAGATACATACGATATTAAATTAAATATAGATGATAAAAAATATATTATTGAGTCATATTTTATACCAAATAATCTTAGTAGATATAAAGAATTTCAAAAACAAAACGATAAGTTAACAGCTCATGAAATTGTTGAAAGTGTAAATCACAATTTAGACAAAAAAGAATACATCGATAAAGAACAAGCTGATTTAAATACACCTGTAGTTAATCATTATTATTATTTAAAATCAGATTATATTCCTAAAGATTTAATGGTCATCGATAAAGAATATGGTAATGGAAAACTAAATAATGAAGCATACGAAGCATATAAAAAGATGTATGATGTAGCTAGTAAAGAGAATTTACAATTATATATTGTTAGTGGCTATATTTCTTATGATGAACAAAAAAAACTATATGATAGTTATGTTACTAAATATGGTAAAAGCAATGCTGATAAAAAGTATGAAAGACCAGGTTTTTCCGAACAACAAACAGGATTAATTATTACCCTAGGTATCAAAAGTGACTATAAAAGCCAAAACTTTAATAAATATAAAGAAAGTTCTTGGATGCAAAAAAATGCTTTTAAATTTGGTTTTATTTTAAGATACCCTGAAGACAAACAAAAATATACTAAAATTTCTCGTAATTATCAATATCGTTATGTTGGCTTAGAAATAGCTCAATATATTCACGATAATAACATAACTTTAGATGAATATTATGAATATTTTATTAAAAATGCTCTAATACAATAAAAGAATTCAAACGAATTCTTTCAGACTGTTGACAAATAGGTAAACATTTTTACTTATTTGTCTTTTTTTCATAAAAATGAAAAATCTAGGGTATT
>CANQMF010000018.1 GCA_947624915.1 uncultured Bacilli bacterium | reverse complement strand
AATTCCTCCTATACCCGCATAGAAACATAATATATTATACTATAATCAGACTTAATGCCGTTATTTAATAAAAAACGGAATTCCAAATAAAAATTGGCGAATATGTAAAAAAAGCAAAAATAGTATTTACTTTTTGACTTTTTTTTGCTACAATAAAATTGCTTAGATATGGTATGTAGTGTTTCTCTTAACGCAATTGCTGAGTATTCTTATGTGTGTGTTACTTTGACACATATATAAGCTATGTGATATTGTGATGAGCATGTTATGTAGGCTACTTGGTGAGATGGTTTGATGTATATAGAAATATATAGATTGGATTGTTTAGTTTTAAGGTGGTATGCTACATATCTTGGATGGAAGTAGATCTTATATCCTCTAAGTAAAACAATTGTTTTGGGAAAGTAAACCCTAATATTAAGAGGTTACAGTAAGTACTGATAATACTTATTAAAAGGTTTATAATGCTAAAACATTATAAACAGATTTGTAACTCTTTCTTAAACTAGAATAACTATTTTTATCAGGAATAGTTATTTTTTTGTGAAAAATGATAATTATTGTTTACTACCTTGAAAAATAGTGGTACAATACTAACCAAAATTGATTTTTAAGCAACATGTGAAGAGGAATAAAAATTGTTGGAGGTTGTAAATGAATTTAAATATTGTGGTTAATGGAGTAAAAACTAATGATATACAAATAAAATTGTTAGAAGTACTTGATAATATTTATCTAACTAAGGCTCGCTTTGTAATCGATGAAAAGGAATATTATGATATCGTTAGGTGTGAAATAGAAAAGTCTAAGAATTTTGGCTTAAGTGAAGAAAGTTACATTGAATTTATTGCATTAGCTATTAAAGACCAATTAACTATAAGAGTTAAAGAAATTATTGATGATCCAACCATTTTGTTTAAACGATTAAATAATTATATAAATGAAAAAATTGTAAAAGATATTGATTATGAGAAGACTCTTCAATTTTTTAATGAATTAAATGATTTTTTTGATTTATATAATTTTATACCAGAGCCTAAATGGTTAGAGAATTTAATTACCAAAAATGAGACAATTAAACAAATGCTTGATATTATTTTTCAAAAGCATTATGTAGAACTATTGGATCAAAAAAAATTAAATATATTCAGTAATCATTTATTAAATTTGTTTATCAGTATGTATAGTAATATAAAAAATATGGAGCATAAAGAAAGTATTGATGCATATTTGTCTAATGATGTTATGTTATATCTTAATGATATCGGAAAGACACCTTTATTAACTAAAGATGAAGAAATTAAATTAGCCAAAAAAATGAAACAAGGGGATAAAGAGGCTAAAGAACTATTTATTCAAAGTAATTTAAGATTGGTAGTGAGTATTGCTAGAAGATATGTAGGTGGCAAGTTATCTTTTTTAGATTTAATACAGGAAGGCAATATTGGTCTAATAAAAGCTGCTGATTCTTATGATGTTGAAAAAGGATATCGTTTTTCAACATTTGCTACACCATGTATAAATCGGGCAATTTTAGAAGCATTTGCTGATGAAAAACATTTATCTAGCAATATGATACAAAAAATCAAAGTATATAAAAATACGGTAGATAGCTTGAGTGAGCGATTAGGTAGAAAGCCTTCTTTCAGAGAAATTGCCGATGAAATGAAGATATCTGTTTTGAAAGTTATACAATTATATCAAATGCAACTTAATGCAGTAAGTCTTAATGCACTGGTCGATGGAACAGAAAAGGAATTGGAAGAATTTATTTCTAATGACAGTGAATTAATGGAACGTCATGTTGATGCTGAGTTTCTCAAACAAAATATAAACGATTTGTTGCAAAATTGTGACTTCAGTGATAGAGAAAGAGATATTTTACAATGTCGATTCGGCTTTGATAAAAAAGGAGTAATGACATTAAAAGCACTAGGTAAAAGATATAATTTAACTCAACAAATGATAAGAAAAATTGAAGAAGATGCTTTATGGAAAATTAGGATGGTTGAAAATATTGAAAATTATGCATTTTTTTTGGATGATTATTCCTGTGCTTTACGAAATATGAAGGTATTAAAAAAAATTTATTCTAGTAAAAAGGGAAGAAAAAATAATCACCAATGATTTGGTAATAGTAAAAGACTACATTGACATCGATGTAGTCTTTAATTTTTTGTTGTATTTAGTATGTTTTTTATTAGATAAAGTTCTAGTATTTTGGTTTAATAATATAAGAAAAACTATACGCTGTTGATTTCGTATAGTTTTTTTCTCTATTATTCGGTAGAATTATCTTGAGTATCAGTATTATTGTCTCCATTATTATCATTTGTTTCATCGGTTGTATTAGGATCAACAATAGGTGAGCCGTTAATTGTAATGGATATACTCTTACCGTCTGACATATTTGATTTAAATTTAGAATAACAGGTTTTGACAACAATGTTGTATGTACCATTAGGTTTTGATAATTTGAAACTGTTATTAGCTGTCCAACCAAGCAATTCTAGACTACCATTACCTTGTTGGGCATATACATTATAACCTAAATTGCCCAAGGCTGATTGGTTTTTCTTTAGAACTGAATTGGCATAGCGAGTAACGCTTGCACCGGATAAACTAGTACTTCCAGAATTTAATTTGGTTAAAAAGTCAATATTTAAAGCATCTGGAGTCGCTGCTGGTGACCATGTTATATTAACTGTACCATCACCATTATCAGTAGCATTTAGATTAGAAACGTCACCGAGTTTTTGGAATCTGGTTGATACTTTATTTGGCTCAGTTCCTGATACAAATAAGGCTTTTGTTTTATAGTTACTTGGGGTAAATTGACTAGGAAGTAAAGGTACAGCAGAATCTTTTTCAATAGTTACTTCAACTACAGAATCTGGCTTTTTAAAATCTGCTTTACTTTTCATAACCCCTTTAGCTACAGCTTGGAATAATCGTTGATGCTGACTGCTACCAATTTTTAAATATCCATCTTGAATTTTATCATAGCCATACCATACCGCTACAGCATATTCTGTATTATAGCCAACTACCCAATATTCGTTAATAGCACTCGATGGTAGTTTAAATTCTTTTTTGGTTTTTGAATCAAAGTTTGTAGTTCCTGTTTTAGCAGCATATTTAATACCGTTAATGTTACGATAACTACCAGAGTCAATACCATAATTGGCTGTTTCTTGTAACATTTTAGTAATTATGTAAGCTGTGGAATCTTGCATAACTTGTCTTGTTTCAGTTTTATTAACATATGTCTCATTGGTATCGGTATAAACAATTTTTGTAAAGCTGTATGGTTCATTGTAATAACCACCATTAGCAAAAGCTGAGTAGGCAATAGCCATTGTAAGTGGTGTCTCACCTTCATATCCACCAATTGCGTGTGCTTCATGTAGGGTATTGGATTTGTTAGCGTCTACGATAACATTTGGATCTTCAGTGTTCTTACAATATTTACGTCTATACAATTTATATCCTGCATTGCAAGAATATATTTCTGGACTTAAACCTAAATTAGTTGTAAATTCAATAATATCATTTTTTGGAACGGCCTGAAAAGTTCTTAGGGCAGGTATATTTCTGGACATTTTTAGATGTGTTTCAATAGTATTAAATCCAATATAACCATTATCCCAGTTATTAATTGGTGAACCGTCAGAATAGGTTGTTTTAGAATCATCGACAATAGTACCAGTATTCCAATTTAAATATTCAACAGCTGGACCATAATCATATAGTGGCTTAGCAGTAGAACCAATTTGATTGTAGACTGATGTTGCTCTATTTAATGAATTAGCAATTTTAATATTGCGTCCTCCACCAATTGCTGTTATAGCTCCAGAATTGACATCAACAACGGCAACACCCGCTTGGACAGAATTGTTTTGCCATTTGTAGGTTTTGCCATTCATAATATCAGATACATGTTTTTGTGCAGAAGGATCAAGCGTTGTATATATTTTCATTGAAGTTGTGTATGGGCTCTGACCAGTTTTTTCTGTTACATCTTGAATAACCATATCCACGAATGATTGATAGTTTTCATTAATGATACCACTACCAATATTAGCATTTTGTTTTTCTTGAACAATTTTATCAACTGTCATTTTCATTGCAATCTCGTATTCTTTGTCACTAATATAGCGATGACGATGCATTAAGTATAAAACTTCTTGTCGTCTTTCTTCGGCATTTTCGGGATAAACATATGGATTATAAGCAGTAGGAGCTTGATACATACCAGCAATCAGTGCAGCTTCTGAAACGTTCAAGTCTTTAGCACTTTTACCAAAATAAGCTTTAGAAGCAGCTTCAACACCATATCCAACTCCTAACTGATTAGAGTTAGCATAAAATTCTAGTATTTGTTGTTTTGAATAGGATGGTTCAATCTTGAAGATAGAAATATATATATCCCAAAACTTACGACGAATACCTTCAAAGCCCTCACTTGTTTTACTTGTATAATTGTTTTTAGATAATTGCATAGTTAAAGTTGAGGCACCACCACCGTTTTTACCAAGTAATTGTTTAGCAGATGCTACCAAAAATCTTGGTAAGTCAAATCCATTATGTTGAAAAAATTTGGAATCCTCGGTAGCTATGATGGCGTTAATCAATACTTCAGGAATTTCATCATATGATAAGATAACACGATTCTCTGTACCAATAGTCATAATTAAGTCACCATTTTTATCGTATAGAGTGCTTGGTTCACTTCGATACATTTTGTCGGGATCAAATGGTGGAGCTGTATTAGCAATATAGAAGAAGAAGATTGTTCCAAAGATACAGCCTGCAATAGTACCTATGAAGAATAATAGTAGTAGGGTATAGAAAATCTTCTGCCATATACTATATTTTCCCTTTCTTTTTTTACCATTTTCTTTAGTTTTTTTTGCCATAATATTCTCCTTTCATATTTTTATGTATTCTAAGTAGTCTATTCTTGGTCTTAATTTATTTTTTATTTCCTTTCCATTTGTAACAAAGAATTCTAATGGAATCGACTTGCGGCTATTGTTTTCAATAAACGAAAAAAGATCATCAGCCATCAATAGAAAGATACGATTAAGTCTAGTGAATTTAACTATAATAAAACCAATGCCACCGTGTTTTACGATTTTTCTTAAATGTTCGATTTGATGTTGGTGGATATTAGCTAAAGGGAAACTGGTTTTATTAGTTGTTTCTTTGGCTTCAAAGTCGATATATTTACCCTTATATACTCCATTATAATCAGTTGTAGATGGTATTCTAAATCTTGCTTCTTTAATAATAGCATCCCTTCGGTTAGGGTAATCAACACGATTAATAGTGATTGCAGTCGGCTTTTTATGGATAACAGCTATATCACATTCCAAATAGTATTGATTGGATATATTTAAATCATCCTCTAGACTCATACCTCTATTTCCATAGTTAATATTGTGTTGATTAGTCTTAACTATTCCGTTTGGGTAATTCATAAATACCACCATAAAACATTATACTATAAAATATTAATTTATGCTAGTTGGTATATCCTTTTCGACATGATTTAACATAATTATAGTGTTAAATGAATATTGAGGTGAGTTAAATGGGAAGACATCATGTAGATGAAGTGATAAATAATATGTTAAATGATATAAATTTTGCTAAATTGGAAATTTATCCTAATCAAAGTGCTAGAAAGAAAAGCATTAATTGACAAAAAACGTTTTTTTTGAGATAATGTACTCGTATAAAAAGAGGTGTCAGTATGTATCAGGATCGTATTGTTCTTACAAGCCGAGATATTCTTGAAAAAAACTTTAAAATTGATACACGTGGATATCGTCCACAAGAAGTTGATCGGTTCTTAGATATGATAATAAAAGATTATGATGAAATGACTTCGATTATTGGAGAGCTTGAAAGTGATAAGAAAGAATTGTTGGAAGATAATTTACGCCTTAAAAAAGAATTACGCAATCTTCGTTCTAAATTAGAACTTGCAACTGAAAATGATTCACAAGGTGCGTCTGGTGTGAATGCTGACTTACTTAGAAGATTATCTAACTTAGAAAAAATAATTTACGGAAAAGAATAATATTTTAGACAAACGCTGCATTTATTGTAGAGGAAAGTCCATGCTCGCACAGTCTGTGATGACTGTAGTGTTCGTGTAAGAGGAAAAAATAACTCTTAGTAGCTTTTAGCTAACGGCTCCGAGGTAACCTAAGTCTTTAGATATGGTTATATTAGGTATAAAAGTGCCATAGTGACGATTTCTGAAGAAATGAAGAAAGTGGAACGAGGTAAACCCCACGAGCGAGAAACCCAAATTTGGTAGGGGAACTTTGATAGGGAAATGAACCGATTCGAAGACCAGTAATGGTAGATAAATGTTTGTCACCCACGTGGTACAGAACATGGCTTATTAAGTATTATTGTTTTTTAGAATTGAGGTTTCGCATGAAAGAGATAGGAGAAAAGTTAAAAGAAGCTAGAGAGAGTATGGAAATATCGATCGAAGAAGCGGCTGAAGATTTAAAACTACGTCCTTCTCAACTAAAAAATATTGAAGAAGGTAATAGGGATGCTTTTAAAGATATTTTTTACCTTAAATACTTTATCCGCGACTATGCCAAGTACCTAGGATTAGATTATGAAAAAGTAGTTGAGGATTTCAATGAATTTGTATTTGATTATACATCTAAAATATCCATTGATGATATAAAGAAAGCTAGTAGTAAAAACAAGGATGATAAAGTTAAAAAGATTGCTTCACCTTATACTACACAGAAAAAAGACAATAAAACAGTTTCACGTTCTTTTCTTTTTGGTATACTTGTGTTGCTCATTTGTATTATTGTTTATATATTAGTATTATTTTATAGTAATCGTGACGATAATAAAGGAAATAGTAGAGATATAAATAGCAAAGATGTTTCATACAATTATAGGTAAGAGGTGTAGGATTAATGACTAAAAAGAGTAAACATAATAGTGTTTTAAATTTACCAAATAAAATAACTTTAGCACGCATTATATTATCAGTTATCATTATTGTTATATTGGTGTTGCCTTTTGATATGTTGGGAATCAAGAAAATTGAACTATATGTTAATGAAAAACTAGTTATTGATATTAAATATATTATTGCTGGTGTATTGTTCGTTATTGCTTCTTTGACTGATTTTGTTGATGGTCATATTGCCCGTAGTAGGAATATGGTCACTGATTTTGGTAAAATGATTGATGCTATTGCAGATAAAGTGTTAGTTAATTCTGTATTGATTATTTTAGCTGCTTCTGGTCATATTCATCCCATCATACCAGTAATTATTGTAGTTAGAGATAGTGTTGTAAACTCTATTAAAATGATCGCTAGTAGTAAAGGTAAAGTAGTGGCAGCTATTAAATCAGGTAAATGGAAGACTGCTTGTTTAATGACCGGTATTGCACTAACTTTATTTTACAATATGCCATTTGAGTTTATTAATTTACGCGTAGCTGATTTCTTGCTTTTTATTGCTACTATTTTATCATTGTATTCAGGAATTCAATATTATATAATGAATCGCGATTTAGTTTTCGAAAAAGAGTAATAATTTATTACTTTTTTTATATACTTTAACAGGTGATATTATGTTAAAGTGGCTTTTTAAAGTAGGGATAGTTACCATTATAACATTAATTTTATTAATAACACTTAAAGCTAATAGTAATATAAAAAATTTTATTTATGATAATGTATACACTCAAAATATATCTTTTGCACCTATAAATAAGTTATATAAAAAATACTTTGGACATAATATTTTATTTGATAATAAAGAAAATACAAAATTAGTTTTTAATGAAAACTTAGAATATAGCGCTAAAGAAAAAATAGATGAAGGTTTAAAACTAACAGTTAAGGAAAATTATTTAGTACCTAACTTACAAGATGGTTTAGTTATTTTTACTGGTACTAAAGATACATATGGAAATGTTGTTATTGTTCAACAAATTGATGGTGTTGATGTTTGGTATGGCAATTTAAGTAATATCAATGTTAAACTATATGATTATATTGAGAAGGGGTCTTTAATAGGTAATTGTGATAATACTTTGTACTTAATTCATAAAAAAGATGGTGAAATTTTAGACTATGAAAATCAGATCTAAACTAGTTATCCACCCACTTTACTATGTTGTAGCGTTTATTTGCTTTATAACGGGGTATTTTAAAGCTTTTACTATTTATACAACAATTCTTATTGTACATGAATTGGGACATATTATAGCTGGTCTCATACTGAAATGGCCTATTAATAAAGTTACTGTTTATCCATTTGGTTGTATGACAACTTTTGATCAACAATTAAATTCTTCAATAATTGAAGAATTTTTCGTCTTGATATATGGACCTCTTTTCCAAATTGTTTTTTATATGTTATATCCAACACCATATCATTATTTTATTTTATTTTTTAATTTGTTACCTATTTATCCTCTAGATGGTTCCAAGTTATTGTTTCTTTTTTTTAATAAAATAATGAGTTATTATCATTCTTATATATGTATATATGTAATGTCGTTTATTACTTTGTTTATATTATATTTCATTGATATTAGTTTGCTTAGTTATCTTATTTTAACTTATATTTTTTATGACGTAATTAAATCATGTTACAAACTTCCATATACAATGTTGAAATTTTTTTACGAACGGTACAAAGAAACTTATAACTATAAGAAAACAAAGATCATTATTGGAAATAATTTAAAAAAAATGTATCGTTTAAAAACACACTATTTTGTTATTAAGAATAAGTTATATCATGAAAAAGAGTTATTAAAAAAATATTTTTTAACTAATAAGTATTAAGGTGGCTGAAATTTATTATCAATTTATAGATATTTTGAATTTAGGTGGAAAGGATAGACTTGATTTGTACTGTCTAAATATGCAAAACATTGTCAAAAGAGACATTACATTATTCATTTCACTAAACTTAGATAAGTATGTTTGACAAATAAAGGGTATTATGTTAAAATGTAATACTGTGTAGGGCCTCATTCTACAACCGCCCAGAAAAGGTTTTAAACGTAGGTACCTTAATGGCGAGTCTTAGATTTATAAAGGAGGAAAATATGAAAGCTGTTATTGAAACTGGTGGAAAGCAATACTATGTTGAAGAAGGTTCTGTTATTTATGTTGAAAAGCTAGATGTAGAAGCTGGTAAAGAAGTAACTTTCGATAAAGTTTTAATGGTAAATGGTAAGGCTGGTAATCCTTATGTTAATGGTGCTAAAGTAATTGCTACTGTTATGAAACAAGGCAAAGAAAAGAAAATAATTGTTTATAAATATAAACAAAAGAAAAATTATCATAAAACTCAAGGACATCGTCAACCATATACTAAGTTAGAAATTAAAACTATTAAAGAAAGATAGTTATGATTGTAGTAGATGTAAAGAAGACTGATGATGTAGTTAATTACATTAAAATATCAGGACATGCAGGATATGCAGAGGAAGGTTTTGATATTGTTTGTGCATCTGTATCATGCATCGCTATTACGACAGTAAATGCTTTAATAAGCATAAATGAGGGCTGTCTTGTTTATAGTGAAGCAGATGGATTGCTTGAGATAGGTTTTTTAACACATAATGAAATTATTGATAAACTTATTGATAATATGTTAAATATGTTAGAGAATCTTTCTTTGGACTATAAAAAATATATGAAAGTTAATTATTAAGATAGGAGGTGCTCATCGATGAAATTGATGACATTAAATATCCAATTATTTGCTCATAAGAAAGGTCAAGGTTCAACAAAAAACGGACGTGATTCAATATCTAAAAGATTAGGAGCTAAAGCTGCTGATGGTGAATATGTAACTGGGGGATCTATTCTATATCGTCAAAGAGGTACAAAGATTCATCCAGGTATTAATGTAGGAATTGGATCAGATGATACTTTATATGCTAAAATTAGTGGATATGTAAAATTTGAACGCTTAGGTAAAGATAAAAAACAAGTTAGTATTTATTCACAAAAGGCTGTATAACAGTCTTTTTTTATGCCTTGACTTAGGATTAGAGCACTAACAAAATAGAAAAAGGTACATCTGGTTAAAATATTTTTAAATTTATGAAAAAGAAAGTATTATGATACTACTTTCTCTTCAAATACTTTACAAATCATATTAATACACTTTTTCTTTTGTGATAAACTAGGGTGTACATATAAATTAAGGGTGATTGAAACGCTAGCATGGCCTAGTAACTCACTTACTGTTTTATAGTCAGTACCAAGGGCAATACAATTGGTAGCAAAGGTATGTCTCAAACTATGAAAGTTAATATTTCTAATTTTAGCAACTTTTAAAGTGGCACAGAAAAATTTTCGATAAGAACGCGGCTCAGTATGATGTTCTGTGCCTGTAAGGATATAGTGGTTATCATCACTTTTTACTTTTTTTAATAACTCTAAGAAACCTCTATGCAAAGGAATCTCACGATTAGAGTTTTTAGTCTTAGGTGGTGAAATAATGACTTTGGAACTGTTTTTCTTTTTATCTTTAATGTAAATCCTTTGGATTGTTTTGTTAATAAAGAGAATACCTTTTTTAAAATTAATATCATTCCATGTTAAAGCACATAGCTCACCAATTCTTACGCCTGAATATAAAGAAATAAGAATACCGATATTACGTGTTGTTAAATGCTTGACAATATAATTAGTAAGCCTCACTTGTTCTTGCTTAGTTAATATGACAATTCTCTTTTTTGAGTGATTCTTAGGATAAGTAAAAGATAAGTCGATGTCTGGAATTAGCTTTTCAATCATACCTTTTCTTAAACTGTCTTTAATAATAATTACAATGTCTCTAATTGTTTTTTCGGAAAGCCCACCTTTTTTCTTTTTGTGACCAGTCTTATATAGACTTAAGACAAATTCTTGAATAATTTTGTGGTTTAAGTCTTGTAGTAAGTAATTGCCAAGACTTGGTACAATGTGATTAAATACCTTGTTTGAATAATTAGCATATGTTGATTCTTTGACATATTGTTTTTTTTCCATTAGCCATTCGTAAATAAAATCTTTGTAAAGTATTTTTTGTTTAAATATATTCATTAACTACCTCCTTCAAATAAAATATTATAATGTAATGGTTAATAATAAATAAGTTTATCTTTTACAAGCTGTTAAATTATGTAAATTGGTTATATAACCGTACTGACATATTAAGTGATTTGTTAAATAAATATTTATAAAACTATTTAAAGACACCCGTTCTTGCGATATAATAAAATAAAAAGATTGATATAAATTTTAATTTTGTAATATGAAAGAGGTGTTGTTATGCCAGAACTTCCTGAAGTTGAAACGGTGAGACGAACTTTAGAAAATAATATTTTAAATGAGATAATTATTGGAGCTGAAGTTTATTATCCTAATATTATAGCTGAGCCGGTAGTTGAGGAATTTAAGGAAAAAATAAAAGGGCAACAAATAATTGGGATGGATCGCCGTGGTAAATGGTTGATTTTTGTTTTAAATGATTATTATTTGCTTGCTCATTTGCGTATGGAGGGCAAATTCTTTATTCGCCATAAGGGGGATGCACTGACTCGTCATGAACATGTAGTTTTTGCGTTTAAAAGTGGAAATGAGTTACGTTATAATGATACTCGTAAATTTGGACGTATGTATCTTTTGGATAAGAAAAAGGCTTTTGAGGAAAAACCACTTAATGAACTTGGTTATGAACCTTGGGATAAGAATTTAACTCCAAATTATTTAATGAGTAGATTTGCTAAAAAGAAATTGCCTATAAAAACGGTATTACTAGATCAAAGTATTATTGTTGGCATTGGAAATATTTATGCTGATGAAATATTGTTTATGAGTCATTTAAATCCGTTAAAAATAGCTAGTGAATTAACTTCTCAAGAGTGTAAGAATATTATTGTTAATACAAGTAAAATTTTAAAAGAAGCAATTAACAAGGGTGGGACAACCATTCGTTCCTATGAATCTAGTGAAGGAGTTCATGGTAGGTTTCAAAATTCGTTATTAGTACACAATAAAGTTGGTCAAAAGTGCCCTGATTGTTCAAGTGAAATTGTTAAAATCCGTGTTGGTGGTAGAGGTACCTACTATTGTCCAAATTGTCAAAAATAGCAAATTATAAAAGAGCGAAAAAAATTATATTTAAAAAAAATGATGCTGAGAAAAAATCATTTTTTTTGTTATTTGGAAATAACACTTTTTTTGAATAAAATAAGCTGTTGCTCTTATAAATTAAACCATTTTAATCGATAATGTGTTTGTTATACACATAATATAATAATTAAAAAAATGAAAAAGTTAAAAAATGTAAAAAAATGAAAAAACAAATTGTTGTAAAATAATGTATGAAGGAAATATTATCAAAAAACCACTAAAAAAGTCGTCAAAACTATTGCATTATAGCCCATATCAATAGTATAATTTGTTTAGACAGTAGGAGGTAAAATGATGACAGATGGATATAACAAAATAACGCTTGATGTAATTAAGAGAAATGGTAAAAAGGTGGGTTTTGATGCTAGTAAAATAGCTATTGCAATAAAAAAAGGGTTTGATAGT
Organism: uncultured Bacilli bacterium; assembly: GCA_947624915.1. The sequence goes on along the minus strand of CANQMF010000018.1, from coordinate 3,204 downwards.
GTTAAGGATATTATTCCAGAAGAAGATGATGAATCAAAACCATTAGTGACAGCTTATACTGAAGATGATATAAATAAGGTTTATTTAGGTGTTATCAAAGCGATTGAAAAAAAATATAAGAATGAAACACGTATTAAGATTGAAGAAATTCAAGATTTAATTGAAATAGAGTTAGACAAAAAAGGTTATAAAGATGTGTTGAAATCTTTTTCAGAATATCGTGAACGTCGTAATCAATCAAGAGCATTATTTTCTGATGATAAAAAAATTCACAAATTTTTAAAGACATTAGAAGGGCTTGGTTTAAAAAATGCAAATGAAGATGATACCAAAAGAGAAAACGCCAATATTGATGGAGACAGTGCGATGGGAACGATGCTTCAATACGGTAGTACTGTTTCTAAAGAGTTTGCTAAAGCATACCTAATGAAAAAGAAATTTTCGATGGCTCATGATGAAGGAGATATCCACATTCATGACATGGATTTCTTTGCAATGGGAACGACTACTTGTATGCAAATTGAACTAGATAAATTATTTAAAAAGGGTTTTTCAACTGGTCATGGACATCTTAGGACACCGGGAAATATTGGATCATATAGTGCATTAGCGGCTATAGCTATTCAATCTAATCAAAATGATCAACATGGCGGACAATCAATACCAGCTTTTGACTATTATATGGCACCAGGAGTATTAAAGACCTTCAAAAAAGAGTTTAAACAACATATATATGATTTGTTAGATTTCGAGGATTTATTACCATTTGTTAGCATGGATAAAGTAAGTAAAGAAATAGATAAACTTAATTCTATTGAAGTGGATATTACTAGGTTTGAGCCGATGTATGCCGATTCTAATCGTATTAAACATTTATTTGAAAAGAGTTATGAGAAAGCATTGGCTAAGACTAATCGTCAAACATATCAAGCTATGGAAGCTTTTATCCATAATTTAAATACTATGCATTCTCGAGCTGGTGCTCAAGTTCCATTTTCATCAGTTAACTTAGGTACAGATACTTCAGCCGAAGGGCGTATGGTTATTAAAAATTTTCTAGAAGCTACAGAGGCTGGGCTTGGAAGAGGAGAAACACCGATATTTCCAGTTTCAATATTTAAATTAAAAGAGGGTGTTAACTATAATCCAGGCGATCCTAATTATGATTTATTTAAATTAGCTTGTAAAGTATCTGCTAAAAGATTATTTCCTAATTTCTCATTTTTAGATGCACCATTTAATTTAGAATTTTATAAAGAAGGGGATTATCGCAGTGAAGTTGGTTATATGGGGTGTCGTACTAGAGTAATGGCCGATGTAACTGATTTAAATAATCAAACAACTGGTGGACGAGGCAATTTATCTTTTACAACTATTAACTTACCTCGATTAGGAATTAAACATGGTATTTGTTTAAAGACACGTGATAAGGCTGATATGAAAGCGTTTTATGAAGATTTAGCTGAAATGATGGATTTAGTTAGAGATCAATTATTAGAACGTTTTGAGGTTCAATGTAGTAAAAAAGTTTATAATTTTCCATTTTTACTTGGATCAGGGGTATGGACTGATGGTGAAAAGTTAAAACCAACTGATCGCTTAAGAAAATTATTAAAACATGGTACTTTGACAATAGGATTTATTGGTTTAGCTGAAACATTAAAAGCTTTAATTGGTAAACATCATGGCGAAAGTGAAGAAGCTCAAAAATTGGGTTTAGAGATCATTGGATTTATGCGTCAAAAATGTAATGAATATTGTAAGGATTATAATTTAAACTTCACTTTAATTGCAACTCCAGCCGAAGGATTAGCCGGCCGTTTTGTTGCAATAGATAGAGCTATATATGGAAAAATGAAAGGAATAACTGATCGTAGTTATTATACAAATTCATTCCATGTTCCTGTTTATTACAATATAAGTATTAAAAATAAAATTGCTATCGAGGCACCATATCATACTTTGACTAATGGTGGACACATATCTTATATTGAATTAGATGGAGATACAGTTCAAAATGTTGAGGCATTTGAGAAAATTATTCGTTTAATGAAAGAATCAGGTATGGGATATTGTGCTATTAACCATCCGGTTGATAGAGATCCTGTATGTGGTTATGTGGGGGTAATTGGTGATGTTTGTCCAGGTTGTGGACGTAAAGAGTTTGATAGTATACCTTTAGAAGAGGTAAAATCACTTAATTGTGGATGTTAAAAGGAGGATTTGAAATGGAAAAATTAGTTGGTGAAGGTGTAGGATTTGAAAGAATTAGAAGGGTAACAGGATACCTTTCAGGTGATGTTAAACGTTTCAATAATGGAAAAAGAGCAGAGGAAAAAGATCGTGTAAAACATTCTGGTATTAAAGAAATTTTGGCAACACCTATTTGTAAAGAAGCAAAATAGTGACTATTAGATTAGCAAGTGATTTGCAAATAGATAGTATTGTTGATGGTATTGGTGTTAGGACAGTTGTTTGGACACAAGGATGTTCCCATGACTGTCCAGGATGCCATAACCCAGGGACCCATGACTTTAAAGGTGGATTTGAAGTCGACGTAGATGAGGTTATTGATGAAATATCTCATTTGGATGCTCAAACAGGAATAACTTTTAGTGGTGGTGATCCATTTTTTCAACCAGAAGCGTGTGCATTGATTGCTAAAGAAGCACATAAGTATAATCTTGATGTTTGGTGCTATACGGGGTTTACTTTTGAAGAATTATTGAAGATGAGTGAGACTAATGTTTCAATTATGGACTTTTTAAAAAATATTGATATTTTAGTTGATGGTAAGTTTGTAATGGCTAAACGTAGTTATGATATTAAATTCCGTGGTTCTAGTAATCAACGAATTATAGATGTACATAAAAGTCTAAAGCAAAAGAAAGTAATCATTGCTTTAGCTGATGATATTGACGTTGATTACGATTGTGGTCGTTATGGACAACAAGGATTATATGTGTAAATTCTTTTAAAATAAGCATGATTATTTTATTCTTTTTGACGTTATAATAACCATATTATTTACGAATAATATGGTTTTACTTTTATATAGGTATATTGTAAAACATCTAAATATTAGTATTTTTTTACAAAAAAATATAGATATAATGATCTATATTTACAGACTGTTGACAAATAGGTAAACATTTTTACTTATTTGTCTTTTTTTCATAAAAATGAAAAATCTAGGGTATTTTC
>CANQMF010000017.1 GCA_947624915.1 uncultured Bacilli bacterium | reverse complement strand
AACATCGATATAATATATTAATTCCGTATCTTCTTCTACATGAACATCATCGCCTAATACTTCAGCACTTATCTTAAACGCAGCACCTAAGATAACTACTAACACTAATATAAGCCACCATCTCTTTTTTAGTTTCATTAAATATCACATCCAATTAAGCTCACAAAGTCTTATTTTTATTTACTATACAGTAAGAATTATATCATTTATACCTTAGGATGTAAATCCAATATCATCACTACAAAATAAAAAAGTGTAACAAAAACTTTATCACACCCACATTACTATATTATTCACATGTATACCCCATATCAGTAAATATATCATGTACTTGTATACGATCATAATTAGCAAAATAATCATTCTTATTTTCTTCATCCATATCAGAAACGTTTAAACTAATTGTCATAGTATATTCTTCATCAGAAAATTCAGTATTTGCTTTAATACCAGAAACATCATCATAACTTTTTGCGGCTTCTTTCATTAACTCCAAATAAGATTGTTTTGTTTCATCAGTTGCGTTATCAAAAGTTAGAATTTCCTTATCAACAATATCAATTAATATTCCATTGTTGTTATAATTAAATTTATAATAGCTCGTATATAATGTATTAATATTAGTACGCTGTTCTTTATAAACACAATCAAGTTCACCCGTTGCCAAAACCAATTTTTCTTCAGTATCTTTATCCTTGTTCGAACATCCAATCACTATAAAACAAAAAATAACTAAAACAATTAATTTTTTCATAATTACACCCAAATTATTTCAACAAATTAAACAGAAAATAAACTATTCACAAATAAAATCTTTACTTTCAGTATCTTCTCTAACAGTTTCCTTTTTATTTGCCTTTGCCTTCTTAGAATCGTCACTAACAGCTTCAGTACGAATAACTTTTACTTTTTTACCATCTAGTTCTACTTTACAATCTTCTTTCTCCTTGTAACTTTCAGAGAAATTTTTAGCAGACTCTTCATCGTTAAACTCAGCTTCAATAGTAGATTTACTATCTAAAGCATATCCATCTTCAAACGTATATTCGACTGTTTGTTTCAACTCAACGGTTCCAATTGTCTGACTTTTTCGACAAACCATTTTTTCTTTAGTCCCGCATCCTGCAAGTAATACAATTATAAATAACATCATACTAAAGTGCAAACACTTTCTCATTTTCTCACTCCATCCTAGGTTCATTATACCATACATACTATTCACAAGTATACCCTAATTCTTCGTAATAAGCTACTTTTGCCTCAGGATCATACTGCATGGAACTAACATCTTTTTCACCATCAGCAGCTATCCGTTCCTCTACTTGTCTAATATTAACAGTATCATCTTTTTCTAATACTTTTTCTATTTTACTATAATTAGCTGAAGCTTCAGTAGTATTTGGAAATTGATAAACAGCGTTCAACTTTTCAGTCAAAACAATATTCTTATCATACACCATTGTTACACGCATATATGATTTCATACTATCTTTACTTTCATCTTTGTATATACAACTAATTTCTTTTTTATCATTGCTACAGCCGCTTAATAACATAAATAATACTAAGAGGCACATTAACTTCTTCATACTTCCTCCCAAAAACGCAAGTAAGGCTATTATACCATGGAAATTTAAAGTTGTAAATTTTGATCATAATTGTTTATTTTATACTTTAAAATAAATCTACACACTTTATAGTATTTAAAAAAGATACTTCACTAAAAGTATCGTTCGCTAAAATTCTACAAAATAGTAAAAGTTTTGAAAAAATGCTTGACAATTATTTCATTTTAGATTAGTATATGAAGTACCAATTCGGAATTCCCGGATTGGAGCTAGTATCACACTAGCCAACCCCTTTTTATTCTTTTATGGAAGTTGCTCAGGGGGCAACTTCTTTTGTTTATATATATATTTATTAGTTACTATTTGACCAAATGGAAACAATTATAAAATTCGTCACTATGCTATAATCCAACATGAAAGTTTAAGGTGTTAGTATATTTTTTTTGTTTCCAAAATTATGAAAATAACCTATAGTTTTATATTTATTTTTAAATGTAATACTATATGTCGAATTGGGTTCAACATTTAATGTACCATTATTAATCGTAATATCTCCCTCGATATCTTCGAGTACATAGTCTTGATTTATTACCTCTTCTATTTGATATTGATTTTCCCTTAGATGGATACTTCTACACTCATCTTTTTTTATTAACAGCCATGTATCATATCCTGTTGCCGTTATATGAACTTGAAAAGGTACAGCTGTATCACTTATTCCATCAACTTTCTTACATATAGTTAAACTTGATAAGATATTAAAACTGTCTGTAGCCTTATATTCTTTTTCTTTATTTAATACATAATTTGGTTGCCCTTTTGCATCGATAATTTCAACCTCATTAATTATTGTACCAAGGTCATTATCTGATACCTTATAACTAGCCAATATATTTATGCTTTGATTAGGTTCTATAGTTGCTATTTTTATTTTTCTTTTGTCTAACAAAGTATAACCAGTACCTTCTTTAAATATAGCTTTATTGTTATTCTCTTGTACAACAACATCATTTAATTGATAATTAGCGGTATTTTTCACTGTAACTAAATAATTAATAATATCTCCTACATCATAATATTCTTTCTTATCAATAATATTTTTAGTTATTTCCGGTTCTATAATCGCTTGTTCCTTAAGCCATTGTCCGGATATCGTTATATCATGACTTGGCATTGTAAATACATTACTAATATCAGGCTCTATACTATCATCTATTTGCCAACCACTAAACACATAGCCACTACAATGTTCAGGCTCCTCTGATGTTACTTGAACTTGCTCAAAGACATAATGCTCCTCAACTTTATTGTACGAACTATTACAGCCATCTGGATAGTTGGCATTATACACTACATTATACGAATTTTTTAACACTGGCGTTTCATAACTTTCTATTTTTTGCTCCGAATTATCTGGTAATTTTGATAAAACTTCTACTTTTTCATTTGTAGGATATAATCCCTTACTATCAATATATTGAGGTTTAAGTTTTAAATCGATTTTCATTTGAACATTAGCACCAGATAAATAAGTATCTGGCCCCATTGTCCATATAATCTTCTGTCTACCATCTTCCATTTCTAATTTTATATTTCCAATGTCGACCTTGATATCACTTTCACTTATTACCTCAAAATAATCATTATCAATATAATCAATTATCTCAAAGTTATCATAATATTCAATTTGGAAATCAATTGACTGTTTAAAAATATCAGTTAAAGTAGTAGAACCAGCTAGAAATTGATAATCACTAACATTTTTAATTGCCTCATCCACTTCCGTAACATTATCATTATATTGATACTGTATTCCATATACCGTCGCATACGGATGACTTTCTTTAAACGCTTGATATTTATCTAAACCATTATACTCTTCATACGTAGGTTGACCATCTGTTAAAAATAAAACAATAAGTTCGCGGTCGTCCTGATGTACATAATAGTTATCTGCTATTATTTTTGCGCTATTAAAAGCATTTCCAAAATCAGTCGTACCATTTATCTGATATACTCTATTTATCAATAACGGACTAACTTCATCGTTAAAGGTAAAATGTGTTCTAACCTCGTTTGAAAACTGTACTAAAGCTACCCTATTGTATTCACTAGATGACAAATATTCAATCACATCACGAATACTATTTTTAAATATAGCAAAAGTATTATAAGAAATACTTCCAGAGCCGTCCATCAAAAACATAACATATTTAGCTTTTCCCTTAGAATATACATTTGAATCAACATTCAAAGTTATGCTGGCCGTATCTCTACCCGTCCATTCAGCACTTTTTTTAACTTGCCAACTACCTGGGGTCTTATCTGCATAGTCATCAGATTGAACATTAATTTCTCCAACTTCTACCATATCATCAAGATTCGTTAACGATGTTGAGGCTTTTTTAAAAAGTTTTAAACCGACAACTGGAAAGAGTAATATATTTAAAATAAAACCTAGTACAATACATATATAAAGTAATTTATCTTTTTTCTTCAATTTGTATCACCAATCCTCGAGTAATCTAATTCAATGTTATTTACATTATTATTTTTTATCATCTATTGTATTAAAATCTTCAATATATTGCGTTAAGATTGCCCTTCCACGGGCTATAACGTAACAATAATTATCTGGTATATCACCTTTTATATTATTGACCATACTATATATTTTTATAGCTAATTGTTCCTCTAAACCATTACCAACCCAAATACCAGTTGTACGGTTAATATTATTATTGTACCATTCTTCCATTTTAAACTTTTCAATTTTATCAATACTATCAGTAATAATAAAATTGACAATACCTATATCTTTAGCACGACTAAATAATTCAGGCAAAAGTTTTTTATTTTTTAAACTTAATCTTTTTTCAAAACTTTCTAAGCCACATATAAAGACAGTTACTGGTCGTTCGCTATTTAAACTATCTTTATCAAAACTATTATGAACGTAAATATCATAATATTGATTAATAAGCCGATTTAACTCAATAAAATTATGTTCAAAATTATCATTAATATATTTTAAATTTCCCATATCTTTAGCTAACTGTAAATCTTCTGCATCAATAACCACAACATCAGTTCTATTAAGATAAGCAAATTGTTTAATTAATGGTTTGACAAAATTAGCACATAATGATAGTTCTTCACTGGTAATAATTGTTAATGGTCGGTGAGAAAAATCATATTTTACAATATCTAAAGTTTCTTCATTATAACCGATTACCATAGCATCACTCTTACCAAGTTCAGCTCTAACATCTTTAAATGAAAGATGTTCAGGAAGCATTGGTATAGTTTCAGCTTTTCTCCCATACTCTTTAAAACAACTTGCACATTGTTCCTGAATAAATTTAACTTTTTCTTTCTTTTGAGGAGAACAATAAGCTGTCTGAAACTCACATACCATTTCATCTAATTTTGTTATACCACGACCCTTTATTGGACTAGGATAAATATGATTAATATTACCTAAAATGCTGATATAATCCATCTCACTATCTTGCTTTAAAACAAATTGTTGTTTAAAACAATAACGAATTTTAATAGGAATATCCTGTTGTCCATTACAAGTTATTACAAAATAAATTCCGTATTTATAGCCTTCTTGTACAAAAGATAAAAACTTTTCTTCATACAAAGAATAAATATTTTCATATAGATTAAAATTATTAATAATGACAACTATAGCAGGTAAAATTTTTTTAGTATCATTAATTACAAACTTTTTTTTACGTTCTTCAAGTTTATGTCTTAACATCTTATATAAATTTCCAATTTTATCACTACTATTTACTATATCTCCTATAAGTGGACTTAATTGAAAATTTTCTAAAAAGCCAGAGCCAAAGTCTAAAATATAATAATTTAATTCCTCTGGTGTATATAAATACATAGAGGAGAAAAGCATAGAACTAATAAGTTGCTCTTTATCACTTTCATCAACACTATATATGACAGTATTTCCTCCTAAAGTGAAATTAATCCGTAGAGCACCTCTTTTTTGATTTAAAATATCGTCATACTCCCCAATAATAGGCGCTACCAAAGTATCATCATGTTCAATATGATATTTACGTATTAAATTAGCAATAATAATATATTCGGAAAGACTATTTAACCATAACGGTTTTATATTAATATTATTTTCTCTAGCCATATTAAATAAATGGGTTACTACATTATTTAAAATATCGCCAGTGACTTTTCCTTGGCTAACATCCTCGTCACAATTAGCTCTTTTAAAAACTGTTCCAACATTATCAATAAAATCAATAGTAGTATTAATCACTTTCTTTAATTGAGAGCAAGGTAAATACTTTAGCCTACAGCCAGCTAATTTTCCCGAAGCTAACACTTCATCTTGTTTTTTCAAACGAAAATAACCCCAATTTTTTAAATTATTACCATAAGTATCTTCTATATCATATAGATCAATTACCAAGCAATTACTATTTAACGCATAATTATGAATTATATTTAACGAATTAGTCATTGAAAGTATTACGTGTATTCCAAACAAATAACCAACTTTAGACATATTGACTAATTGTTGGGCAAAAGTCGGTTCATTGTTTTCTAAGTCGTCGAAATCATCACATATAATAAATAAATGTGAAATGTTCTCTTTAACAATTCCTTTATTATATAATTCTTGGTATTTATATATATCAATAGTACTCTCATTTACTAGGTCACCAGCTTTACTGAAATTGTGCTGACGTTTCTTTAATTCTAAATTTATCGATGTAAGAAAGCGAGTCATTTCATTATTAGTTAATTCTGATATCGTTCCAACCAAATGAGGTAATCTAACACCTTGTTCTAAATTATCAAACGCATTAGTCAATTGTTTATTTTTGGTATCAATTAAAATAAATTGCACTTCACAAGGATGATAATTAACAGCCATGGATAAAACATATGTGGCAATTAACTCTGTTTTGCCAGAGCTTAATGGTCCAACAATTAAACAATTAGCTCCATCTTTATTTTTATGCAAATCAATACTTATTTTTTCACCACTTGGACCAATACCGACTGGTGCTTGTAAAGTTAATGTATGATTATTTTTTAACCAATGATTCATGACATTTAAATGTTCAACCATGCTAGCATCATACATAGTTAAAAAATCATAGTCTTTAGGCAAATTTTCAACATTACTACTTAACCAAATCGGAATATTAGCCAAAGCTTTAACACAAGTATACATATTTATTTTTGTATCAAAATCAATCTTAAAATTGGTAGACTTTCCTTCTTCAATTAATTGAGATCCCATCGTAGATACATTGATATAAGTTTGACATTCAGTAGGTAAATTCTCTTTTTTTTCACTTAAGATAATTAAACCAAAACCTAAATTATTACTATTACCTAAAATATTTTGAATAATATTCAACTTATGCACATTAGTTATGTTATCTGTAATAATCAAGTAATAAGGATGTTTACTACTATCATGACCACGATGTAAATAAAATTCATGTTCTAAATAGCGATCCAACTCTTTAGCTTCATCAATGTCAGTTGCAAAAAAGCGAATAGACTTATCATTACTCCACATATGGGGAAGTATTTTTAGATAATCCCAACTTTGTTCATTTCTTCTAGAAGTAAACAAAACTACTTTTAATTTATCGTAGTCATGTAATGTTACCAATTGTATTAATAAGCGCTCAACATAATTTTTATTCAGTTTTTTATTACCAATTAAGGATATTATTCTTTTACTATATAGTGAAATATTTATTGGTACATCAACTAATTTTTGTTTTTCTATGTTTAAATCAGATATTACTCTTTTTAACTCTATATCTGTTAAATTGTCATCTTCTGAAAACTGAACATTCATGCTAACTGGTAATGTCCCTATTCCAAGGCTAACCAATAGAAAATCATCATTGTCAGGCTGACGACACCATAAATTATCCTTACGCTCTAATATAACTTTTTGACAATCAGCCAAAGAAATATAATTATTAACTAAATTCATTTTCTGCTTTTTAATATTTTCTTCGATTATCCTCTTTTTTACTTCTATATATTTATCATATTGCTGTTTAGCTAATGTTTTTGCCTGCTGTTGTTTTTTTATTTCATATTTATGTGTTAAAGAAGGCCAAAAGCATAAACTACCTAACATAGCCAAACTAACACTAATTGTTGGCATAGCCTGAAGCCATGTGCCATTTTGTGCCATAACACTAGCAACCGACGTAAGCCCCAAAGTAGCAGAAGCTAGACCAGTCGTTAACATAGGGCCGGATCCCCAATTAGATGCCATAATTATTTGCCCAGGCAACAACTTCGGAGGATTGAGATTTATATCAACCATTTTATTTTCAACATAATCATAATCTTTTCTATAAAAATAATCATTTGGTTTATATAATTTAACATTAATAATATCATCCATATTGTCATTTTGGACTAATTCCTTAGAAGAGTTAACTCTATATTCCTTAAATGTTTGTTCTCGTAAATTGACTAAATTATCCGGATTATTGATAATCAAAACTGGCGTATTAACTTCAAGTAAAACAATTATCTTTAAACCTGCAACAAATATAACATCACCACTTTTTAGAAGGTATTGATTACGGAGTCTAATGTTATTAACATATGTCCCTAATCGACTATTATTATCAATAATAATAAAAGCTCCATTGCGGTAAATTAATTTAGCTTGAACTTCATCAACGCCTGAATTATTATAATAAATATCATTACTACTGTGATTTCCAATGGAAATCGTTTGATCGTGAGCAATATAATAACGTTTAAACGTCTTATCATAAAAAGGACAACAATATAATAACAAATAAGTATTATTTTGTTTTACTTTTAGCAAATAAAAGGAATACTCTTTTAAATAAACAAACTCCCTAACAACATTATTTTCTATAACTACTACATCTTCATTACTAACTAATTTCCAAACGCCATTACATGCCTCAATATTTACTAAAAAATGTTCATTATTATTTTCATCATAATCTGTAATCCAATGATTACCGATAATATCCTTTGGCATTACTATTGTTTTTATTCTTGAACTTTTTACTAATGAAACTAACATAAACATCAATCCTTATTCTTTTATTATATTACAATTATTATAACAAAAAATAAGTATTTATAAAATACTTATTGCATATTTTGATTATCATTGTTTGGTAGATCAATTGGCTCAGGTATTTCAGATACAGGACTCATAGGCATTGTATCTGCTGGCATTGGTGCAACATCTACTGGTGGCATCTCTGGCATTACTGGTTCAACACTAGGCATTTCAGATACAGGACTTACTGGCATTGTATCTGCTGGCATTGATGCGGCGTCTACTGGTGCCATATCGGGAGACGATACTGCACCAACTTGTCCAACAGGAATGGTGTTCATATTATTCTGTTCTACTAATGACTTTAATTTTAACTGAAAAGCTGTTTCTTCATCATCCACATAACCCAAAAAATATACCCTTTCAATCTGTTCATGATCAAAGAGACAAATTTGATTTGATGAAATAAAACCTTCTGGATAAAGACACCCACTATAATCATATGTTTTTTGACTATCATCCTGAGCTACAGAGCAAAAACCTGTAATCATTGCTCTTTTTGTACCCCCTTTTAACATTACAACGGTACCAATTGGTAAAAACTTTTCTCCTATTTCATTATTCATAAAAAATCCTCCTACCATTATCTTACCGCAACTACACTAACTAAGTAGTCAGCATAATCACTTACCGAATCAACAAAATCTGGAAATTTAACAACCAATTCCTCAAATGTTTGCTTAGCCATAGTTGCTACATCGCCAGTCCAAACATCTCCCCCATCACCAATTCTAACATAATCTTCATCTTTTAGTATGGACATAAGTTCTTCTAACTTACCCAACGAACTTTTTAATTGACTTGCTAAAGAAGTTATCTCTAAATAAGTTAAACCACCATTATTCATAAATCACCATACTTCTATCTACTAATGTTGACTATTCAAAACCTTTTCATGTGCTTCAGAAACATTAACCAAAAAGTCACCAGTTTCTTGAACTGCATCAGATAGTATCATCATTATTTTTTTCCCACAATTAATTTTTTGAATATACTTATCATCTTCTAATTTACCAACTACTTTTAATTGTGATTGTATTTTATCAATATCACATAATATTTTTTTCAAATCAGAAGCTTCATCTTGAAACTTTTTTCCAAGTCTAGTGCTAAGTTTGTAATCAACATACATATTATCCATGCTTTATTTCTCCTTAAATAAAACTATAATAAGATCAGCTTTGTGCCATTACGAATATCTGTATTTATAACATAACAATCATCCTCATAAATACAGTTAGTAACTTTATTGTAAAGACTAACACGCTCACTAAATTCATAACGTTCATCAGTTAAATCCACAATGGCTTTTCCAATTATTTTTTTTATTGAACCAATTTTCCTATTAATTGGAATAAACAAATTATATTCAGACTCAATCAAAGGAACATACACATCAACAAGAACTTTATCCATATAATCTCCTTTTACAATAACGCATACACTACTATACTCACATATCATATCACAATTAACTTAGAAATAAAAGAGAGAACTAGAAATACATTATATAAAAATAAACTATAAGTAATATTAGTAAAGCAACAATAGGAATTAACAAAATTAACTTTTTCTTTCTATTGCCACTTTTCTTTTGTTCCGGTGATTCAATTAATACTAAATTGTTAGGCATATTATTACCAAAAGAGATAGCTATCAAGCGAGCAACATCGATAAATGTTCCTTCAGGTTTAAAAACAATATCAACACGTCTAATTCCCTTATCTACAAGTAAAAAAGGGACTTTCTGTGACATATCAACTAACTCCAAAGTAGACGTTAATTTAAATCTTTGTCTTAGTCCATAAAGAGACGTTGCGATTAAACGATAATCTTTGTCTATAATACGATTATATGTAATATTTAAGCACTTATCTAAATCCGTCAAATTATGTTTAAGTTGATCTATCGTCCTTTGATCTACATCGGCATCAAATAACTCACAATCGACAATAATCAAATCATAAATATCCTGATTAATATAAGCAGCTAAATACTGACTAATAATCTCAAAACGTTTTGTACGATCTTCAATAGGCCATACACTAACATTACTTTTAAATTCTGTTCTAAAACCATTTAATGTTTTACTAATATATGGGATTCGTTCTTTAGTAGCCATAATCAATATTTTTTTAGTTTCTGGTATTTTATCGAAAAAATAAGTCTCAGGCATATCATCTTGAAAAGCCATCTTTACCTGTGGTACATTATTAACTGTAAATAATGAATTAACAGTAATATTCATAGGAACATTACTTGTTGGAAAATATTTTTTGGGATTCATTACAATATCTAGAAATTGTCTAGCTATGTTATTGCTATAATTGAATAAAAAAATACTATCTCCAGTATGTAATAAATTCTGTCTTATAGCTAAAAAAGAATTCATATTGTCATCAGTCATACCGTGTTCAAATTTTTTATTAACAGTGCCTTCATAATCAACCCAAATCTCTCCGACAGCACTTACCATCATACGATAATAATTAGCAATATCATTATTTTTGCCATTTTTTAAGTATGATCGTCCAGCTATAGATGCCACTATTAATTTAGGAAAATAACGTAAAACACGATTACGGAAATCAATTAAACACTTAGCACCTATTTTTAATCCCCTAGTGCTACTATCACCTAATATCAAATGAATATAAATATTTTTTACATTTTTCGAAAAAGCTAATTCTAGGTACTGTTTCAAATGTTCATAACGATCTTTATTTACTTTATCTCCTAGCATAAATATAACGTGTAAATTAGAATTATTCTCGCAAGCAACATCAATACTTTGATTAAGAATTTCATTATTCTTGAATTCGTTACTAATTATTTTTTTATTAAGCACATTTTCTTTTTTACTTGGATGACCAAAACTACTAAAATTATAATAACCAGTTTTAAAATTTGAAACTTCCCCTTTATTAACACCAATTAGCTCACCATTCGCAAAAATAAGTTTAAACGGATAAGCATTAATTAGCTGTTCAAAAGTAGGCATAACATCTTTAGAATATATTTCAAACGACTTTGCTGTTTCACTACCAAAACCATTCATCAGAAATAATACTGTTTTTTTCTCATCCATATTATCACCCTATTTTACCTAACAAAATTATATCAAATTTTTCTATAAATTGGTACTCCTTTTAAGGCACTTTACATTTAATACCTTTATCAATAATTTCTTTTGTATGATGATAAATAAGTTTTCCAAATTCACAATCTATATTATTTTGACCTAAAACAGGAATATAAAAATTGTTATTATATAAATAAAAATAATCTATATTTATATCAAAAATATCATCAACTTGATATAAAAAGGTACCATCTTTTTTTATTATGTGCAAATCAATATCGTTGTAATCATAATATAGATCTAATTCTTCTAAATTAAATTCTAAAACAGTTCCATAAGTTTTATCAACATACATATTTACTTCATAAAACCCCTTTAACTGAATATTGTAATATTTTTTTAATTTCTCAATTATGTTTTGACATAAGTCTTCTAGATCATCAGAATACATATCACGTAAATAAATAATTATCTTATCATCTATATTATCTACTTTCATATATTCACCCATATTATTGTATGAAAAAAAAGATAGATGGTACTATTTTAGATATAGAAAAAAATCGCTATTTCTAATTAGCAATTTTCTCTATCTTATATTTTATCGGCACCAACAAGATATGGATTTTCGGTATTTCCATCAGCATCATATAAAGTAGAACACATTACACCAATATTGAGGTAACTGCCAAACTCATTAGTTATCACATCAAAAAAAGCATATACAAAAGAAAAACTTTTAAAAGGAATCATCCAATACCATCAATATCTAAGATAGTAAATATGTTTAATATTAATAGCTTGCTGATAAAAAAGATGTTAGCTTTTCTAACATCACATATATAATTATCACTATTTAGTTACTTCAATCTTTTGATATATTTCATTTTTTCCGAGTTTTGTAACATTAGAGAACATTATAAAATCATCACCAACTACTAAATCAAGTTCATTTAATAGATTAGTCCTCTGCTTTTGATGTGAAGTAATACCGACTTTATCTGTCTTAGTAGCAACAATGGTTACGGGTATTTTATAATGTTTTAAAAAATTATACATCATTAAATCGTCTTTAGTTGGTTTATGACGAAAATCAATTAGCAAAAATACTTGCTTCAAATTAGGTCTATTTTGAAGATAGTCTTCCATCATTAAGCCAAATTTTCTTTGTTTAGCTTTACTTAAAGCTGTAAAACCATAACCAGGAGCATCTACTAAATAAAATTCATCATTTACTAAATAAAAATTAATTGTTTGTGTCTTACCAGGAGTAGCCGATGTTCTAGCAAAATTTTTACGGTTAATCAATGTATTGATAAAACTACTCTTTCCAACATTAGATCTTCCAACCAATAAGTATTCTGACTTCTCATCGGTGGGATATTGACTTCGTCTTACCGCACTTATAACAAGTTCGACATTGTTTATTTTCAAACTTCTCCCTCCTTAAAAGCTTTCACTAGTATAACATTAATCATTTTAATTGTCAAAAAATGAATTTCATAACATAACAATGTTAATACCACTTATATTTTATCATGTTTTATCAATAATATCTATATATTACAAAGTGGTATCACAATTCTGGCTGTAGTCCCATTTGTTGAACTATTATATTCTAAAGTACCATTATGAGCTTCAATAATCTCTTTAGAAAGTGATACGCCCAATCCTGTACCATCTTTTTTGGTTGTGAAAAAAGGTATATAAATTTTTTTCTTAACCTCATCATTAATGCCGTCACCATTATCAATTACGTCAATAGCAACTGTATTATCAATTAATGATAACTTAACAACGACTTTATTTGCATTAGCTTCAAAGCTATTTTTTATAAGATTAGTCATAACCTGTGTTAAACGATTATAATCACCATTAATAAATATCTCATCATCAAGTGTTTCTAATTCAATATTCAATTTTCTAAGTTCACTCATAGAAGACACAATATCTTCTAAAAGAACATTTACATCCATAATATCAAAATTAATATTATCTTTATTTACCAGTAAAAAATCCTGAAGTAAAATAAGCAATTTATCTATTTCACTCGAAATAATAGGAACATATTTTTTAGCACAATTGGGATCATCATAATTAAACATATCAATATAAGCTTTACAAACCGCTAAAGGATTTTTTATTTCATGTGTTATTTTAAATAAAGAATGTCTAATTTCATATTCTTTTTTCATGTTTTTAAACTCGATACGATAATCAATAATTTCTTCACCCTTTGTAACCGTGTAATTTTCTAACTCCGCCCCCAAAACATAAGCGACTAAAAATATTAAATTATAAAATAAATGGCTTGAATCGATACAAATGGCCGCTATAAAAGCTGTTAAAGTAAAAGTATACAAATATTTTCTAAATTTAAATTTAGGATCAAATATTAATGCTATAACTACACCAATTAACATTAAAAACAAATATTCATTATCGTGGTAAAAGATCAAGGAAGCCGCAAATAATCCCAAAATGATTAATTTATATCCCCTTTTATACGCAATAAGTAAAGGAATAGACGATAACAGAATGGTGTAATAATCATTTAACTGATATTTAGCAACTAGGTAAAAGACACTTAAAATAGTAAAATTAAGTGCTAAATCACGATGCTTTTCATCAATATTTTTATTAGTCACAATATAAAACAAATAACAAAAAATAGGAAACAATAGAAGTAAGATACTAAGTATTATTTTTTCAAACATGTTCATAAATTATCACCACTATAATATTATCGAATTTTGCTGTCGGAACATGTCGAAAAAAGATAAGATTTATCCATCTGCGTCGTTTTTAAATAATATTCACTTTTTTATATTTAAATAATTCGTTGATAAATTAATAAGCCTCCTAGGAATTCCTAGAAGGCCGTTTAAAATATTTTATTCATCTAACTCACTTATATATTTTTTTATCTGCTTTGCATTAGCACCTAAAATAATTTTTAATTGATTATCTATTTCAACAATACCCTGAGCTCCAATCTTTTGAATGGCATCTTTATTAGCTAATTTAACATCCTTAAGTTCAACAACAAATCTTGATTTGTTAAAAGAATAGTTAATAATATTATCTTTACCGCCCAATAATTCAACCAATTTATTGGCCTCTAAACGAAAATCTCTCTTTTTCGTTTTAGCAATCGCAATAGCAATAACAATTAATACGACAAAGACAGCAAAATACTTTATAATTTGTGAATCCATAAAATCACCTACTAATCATTATACTATAAATTAGCTAAATTGCAAATTTATGACACGACTTTATTTTGACATTATTTTTTTTAAATAATTGTATAATTAAAACAATTATTGTAATATAATATGAGATGATTGTCATCAAACTTAAATAGAAAGGAATAATCAATGTATTAAGTTGATTAAGTATCACTATGAGGTATGCCATAAAGAAAATAAAATTCGACTATCTATTACTAATAACAATTATTATCCTAGCTATTCTCAGCTTAATAAGTATTAATAGTGCTGAAAATCTACTTGGTACTAAAGCCGATAATTATGCCGTTAAACAAGGAATTTGGTATATAATTGGCTTTATTTCAATTATAGGAATATCTATGGTTGAAAATAAAAACATTTTTAAAATAAGTAAGTACCTATACATTGGTGGTATTATATCACTAGTTTTATTACTCATATTTGGTGAACCAGTTAATAACGCAAAATGTTGGTTTAAAATACCCCATATTGGTGTTATTCAACCTAGCGAATTTATGAAGATTATTTTAATAATTACTTTAAGTTCTGTTATTAATAAATTTCATGAAGAGCATCCTGTACCTAGTGTCAAAGAAGAATTTTTTTTCCTGATAAAAGTAATGTTTATAGTTGGTATACCTAGTGTTTTAACATTTTTACAACCAGACACTGGTGTCGTTATCATTTATTTAATAATTACTTTTATTATGTTATTTATATCAGGATTACGTTATCGATGGTTTATTGCTTTTTTTACTACCATTACTTTTTTTGTCACCAGTGTTTTACTTATTTATTTTATAGATAAGCAACTATTTATCAACATTTTTGGTACTAGTTTCTTCCTAAGAGTTGATCGTTTACTTGATTGGTCCAGTGGTAGTGGGTTTCAATTAGAAAATGGTATAACAGCAATTGGCGCTGGAGGTTTATTTGGCTTTGGTATAAACCAGACCCCACTTTACTTTCCTGAACCTCAAACCGATTTTATATTTGCCATATTTGCTTCTAACTTTGGTTTCGTAGGTGCCATGTTTCTATTTTTACTGCTAATTTTTCTTGATTTAAGATTAATATACATCGCCTTTAAAACAACTAATAATTTAAACAAATATATTGTTAGTGGATGTATCGCCATGTTAATTTATCAACAGGTTCAAAATATTGGTATGACGTTTGGTCTTCTTCCTATCACAGGCATTACCCTCCCATTCATAAGTTATGGAGGTTCTAGTCTTCTAAGTTATATGTTGATGATTGGTATTATCTTAAACATTACCAAGGAATTAAGAAAACAATCACTAAATTAAATATAGATCATTATATCTATATTTCAGACTGTTGACAAATGAAAATTTGAAAACAGTCTTTTATTATTCATAAAAATTTTGTATAATATATTTGTAAGGTTGCTTATTGTACCTAATTTGCGCAAATTTTTAGACTAAATTCAGGTTTATAAAAATTTGTTTAATTTACTAGACTTATTTCAGGTTTAAAACAAAGGTTCTTTGTCAAATAGTGTTGGTAGACAATAAATTTGATAAATGAATTAATATAAGAGGAGTGATAAATAATCACT
>CANQMF010000016.1 GCA_947624915.1 uncultured Bacilli bacterium | reverse complement strand
CCTGAATGGACTTGAACCATCGACCTCACGCTTATCAGGCGTGCGCTCTAACCAGCTGAGCTACAGGCCCATCGAAACTCTTAAATTTTTCAATGACTCTTCAAGTATACCTTATTTTTTGTGATTTATCAAGCATTTTTAGTAACTTTTTTTTATTTTTTAACTAGTGACATTGATAACCACCATCTAAAGCCTCTTTCTTAGCATTTTCATACCCAGTAAAGTTTGGTACATTTAGCTTATTGGCGCCTTCTTTACTACTATAAATTATAACTGTCACAAGCATACTATTACCATCTTTAATAACATTGGTACCAACGTTATCATAATGGAAATCAGCTTTCAATGATTTATCATACTCATTATACATTGTATTATAATAATCCATATAATCATCAGATATAGTTATATAATTATGATAAATGATGGTATCCACCTTTTCATTATCAAAATAGTAAATAATACTATCTTCTTCTTTAACTTGGCTATTGGTATTCATTAAAATATCTTTCGAGCAACTAAGCTTAGTTAAATCCGTATTTTCTTTAAAATTTAAAGAAGCGTAAGCTTTCTCATAAATAGACAAAGTATCGTCTGTTTTTACTTTGTGTTTATTATTTAATTTAAAAAAAAGGAACAAAACAACGAAAACAATAATAACAACAATTAATAAGGTAGATACTATGATAACATTTTTATTTTTCCCTCTATTATTAAATATATTATAATACTTACTCTTTAACCCAATTGATTCTTTAGCCCCAATCTTGCTAGTTACTTCACTACCAACAAGACTGCTAACAATTGGTGAATTGATCTCTTTTTCTTCCTTACAGATTATCTTACCACTAGCCATATCTTCACCCCAACCTTACTCCATAAGTATATCATACAACAAAGAAAAAAGTCAAAGTTTAACTATTGGTACTATATCTTAAAATTTATAAATAAAAATATATTTTATGCCAGCTATTTAGTTACAAAAAAAGTAATAAAAATTATTACTCAACATCAGCAAAATTTAAAATTTCTTTTTTAGGATCAAAAGTATAATTGTCTAAATAACGACTAATATCATTTCCACTAGAAAGCAACACGGCTAAGAAATTTATTTGTTCTGCATTATACTTAGTATTAGCAAACTTAGATACATCTGCACCCATTCTATGTGCAATAACATAAGCCTTTAATTGATCTAAATTATAGTCGCTTACCGTCATAATATCTGATAATTCTTCTTTAGCGCACTTTAAGTAATATTCTTCGCTATCATCCGAAAAAGTTACTCTATCATTGTTTTCATCTGTTATACTCTGATTATTATCTAAATCTAAATCTAATTTAAAAGGTTGAAATTCAAAATCAATAGCTTTATTATCACCAATTAAATTTTTTTTAGCCAAACTCCAAGCTTCTAAATAACTAATATCAGGGCGTGATTTCATTAAGATTAAAGCATCATTACGAATATCATTAATTAAATTTATATTTTCCATTGTCGCCATTATTTATTACCCACTTTCTATTTTTTATTATCAGGTACATAGCCACATTTTCCACAAGACGCCATCTTAATAGGAATAATACGGTTACAGCCCGGACATTTCTTTATATGAGCCACATTATGATCATAAAATAAAGTTTTTCTTTTTTTTATATATATACAATTTGGCAATAACCAGCTTATACATCCTAAGATAATTATCAAAACAAAAATCAGTACATTAGTTACCTCAAAATAAATATTGTATAGACCTATTATCAATACCAAAAATATATAGCCTATTAATAAATAATAAGAGCTTTTCCTTCGCTTTAATAAGAGACAAAAAGTAATAACATTATATATAATCAATAAACCAAATATAATTAATTTGATTATATCAAGTCCATTACTTTTAAATATATCAACCAGTTCAAGAATCCCTGTCAATATATGAAAAGGAATAACAATAAAATTTAAAAAATCTAACCAAATTGTTGACTTATTATACATAGTTCACCCATCTTTATATCGATAATAACATATTATTTTAACTCATTATAGATTAACATTATGATATACCTGTTGAACATCTTCTACCGTATCAAGTAGTGTTAACAATTTATTAAATGTTTCTAAATCATCACCTGTTAAATCAACTTTTTCTTTAGCTATCCAAGTTATTTCATCAATTTCAAAATCCACATTA
The DNA here is from genome assembly GCA_947624915.1 of uncultured Bacilli bacterium. Next base: position 14,834 of record CANQMF010000016.1, on the reverse strand, counting down.
GGTAATTTAGTTTCAATTGCTTTTTTAATATCATATAAATCTGTTGGCTTACCATAAACTAAAACACAATCATTATCAGTTTCAATATCATCAATCTCTACGTCGGCTTCAATTAAGGCTTCAAGTGTTTCTTCCTCTGTTAAGCCCTTAAAACCTACAACGCAAACATTATCATACATATAACTCACGCTATTTATTGCACCCAACTTTGTATGTGTCTTATTGATCACTGCTCTAATATCACTAACTGTTCTATTTAAATTATCTGTTAAACAATCAATAATTAGTGTTGATCCTGCAGGACCAAAAACCTCATACTTTGTATTTTCGTAGGATTCGTCAACACCGCTATTAACTTTATCGATCGCTCTTTTAATAATATCAGATGGCACTTGCTCCTTCTTAGCCTTATCTACTAGTCTTTTCAATGATGCGTTTGCATCCACACTAGTACCACCCATCTTAGCAGCTTGATATATCTCACGAGCATACATTGAATATATTTTTCCTTTAGCTGCTCCATTTTTTTGCTTACTAGCAGCTATATTAGGATATCTGCCCATACTATCCCTCTTTCTACATTTTTATTTTAACACACCTCTATTGGTTTCTCAACTATTATATAAAATATTTACTCATTAATGACTAACTTGTGCTTTTTTTAAAGCCGATTTAGCGGCTAACTGTTCGGCTTCCTTCTTACTATGAGCAACACCAGTTCCATAAACAATATTATCAATCTTAACAACAATTTCAAATGTTTTAGCATGAGCTGGTCCTGTTTCATTTACCACTTCATATTCCAAACTTTTACGATCGGTTTGAACCAACTCCTGCAGAAGTGATTTATAATCAGCAATGAAATCAATACTGTGATTTTCAATCAAAGGTATAATATGATCATAAATAAACTTTTTTACTATTTCGAATCCACAATCTAAGAAAATAGCACCAATAAATGATTCAAAAATATCAGCTACAATCGTTTTATTATGTTTACCATCATGTTCCTGTTCACCCTTACCTAATTTTAACTCACTATTTAGTCCTAGTAAACAAGAGTATTCATATAAAGCATTTTCACAAACATAGCTACTTCTTAACTTTGTCATTTTTCCTTCAGGCTCTTTAGTATTTTTGTATAAATACTCACTAATAATTAGTTCTAAAACAGCATCGCCTAAAAATTCTAAACGCTCATAACTAAGTGTATTCATTTCATTTGCATAAGAAGTATGTGTTAATGCCTGCGTATATAAATCAACATTTTTATATGGAATATTTAATTTATCTAATATATTCATACATACCCTTCTTCCCCGACAATTATATCATATTTTTCTTTTCTTTAGCAAATGACTGATCACCCATGAAAGTAATAAATTATGCTTTACTATATCAATAATAGATAGAAACGAAACTTTAGCCAACAAAAAAACAAACAAGTAAAAAGATTACCTATTTGTTTGTAAATAAACAGTCATGTTTTACAATTGATCTGCTTGACTACTATATTTATTATAAGCTTCCATTTTTTTCTGAACTTCGGCTTCTTCTAAAGAATACCATCCCTTTTGAAACATCAAATCAAACATATCTCTTTGAATAATGCTTGTATCATCAAAAATTTGTTTAAATGTTTCATATAATGTATTGTTACTGGCCTCATTAAGCGCTATCGAATAATTGCTAACGAGATTTTTCGTTGTTTCTAAGACGTCAGTTAAATAATCTAAATCATTCATCTCTTTAGTCGTAGGAACTTCCTCTTTAGGATTAGCTATTTTGGTCATTATTACCTCCTATATTTAAACTATTAAGTAATGCGTTATAATGTGTTTTATACTTGTCTGCAACCGACATAAATAATTCTTTAACATCATTATCAGTGGTTTTAGCTATATAACTATTTATCTTTTTAATAGTCACAAAGTTCCAGTTTAACATATCTTCGATATAAGACAAGTCTTTTGTTGATACCATAGTCGGTACTTCATTCATATAATCATTCCTTTCACAAATATCATGTGGATAAAATATCACTTTTATACCATATAAAAAAAATTTAATGCTTGCTTGCCTTAAAGATACATATAAAAAGACGATCCGAGGATCATCTTTAATTACGATTAGTTGCGAGTGTGTTAAATAAATTAATCATCTATCATCTCCTTTCATAATTTTATGATACCGTACAATTATGAACAAAAGGTGAAATTTATATGAAATTTATTTTATCTCAAAATAAAATGTTGTTCCAACGTTTATTTTACTTATAACTCCGTATTTATAATTTAATGATAATAAAATTGATTTCACAATGGAAAGCCCTAGTCCTGTTCCATATTTATTTCTTTTGTGTTGTTTATCAACCTTATAATATTTATCCCAGATATAATCTAATTCTTTATCATCAATCCCAACACCAGTGTCAACAACCTCGACTCTTGTTCCATTACTGCTTGGAATAATATTAATTGTAACTAATTTATCATTACCAGTATAATTAATAGCGTTATTGACAAGATTATAGATAACTTGTTCTAATTTTTTTTGATCACTTTTAACTATAATCTCACTAGGCCCATTAACGACAAAATGATATCCGTCATTTTTCAAAATATCGAACTTATGAATGATCCCATCAATAAATGATCGCAAATTGAATTCTTCTATATTTAAACTATCGATTTTGGACTCTAGTCGTGAAAGTTCCAATATATCATTGACTAATAAAACTAATCTTTTAGTTTCATCAATAATAACATTCAAATCTTGTTCACGTTTTGCTTTCCTTCCCGAGTCAATATCTTTAGCCGCCTCTGCATAAGCACGGATAAGCGTCAGTGGTGTTTTAAGGTCATGTGATACATTAGCCATTAACTCACGTCTTAATTCATCAGTTTTAGAAAGTTCAAGTGTCGCTTTATTTAAAGTTTCCTCCAACTCTGCTAGTTCTAGAATATTGGTATTTTCATTAAAGGTCACGGTATAATCTTTTTGGCCAATTTTCTTAGCCTTTTCGTTAATACGAATAATAGGAATAGATAAACGTTTAGAAATATAATAAGATACGATAGTTGCCATTAATAAAATTATAATAGCAATATAGATAAATTGTCTTTTTAGAATACTAATACCCTCATCCAGTGGAACTAATGATGTATTGACAAAAAGATAAGTATCATCACCAATTTTTTTGCCAGCTACTAAAGTCTTATTATTATAGTTGGGATTTATAATCTCAGCCTTTTTAATATATTCAGAACTATTAATAAAAGATATTTGAAATTCCAATAGTCCATCATTATTACGAGTCATACACTTTCGATCTACAGAGCGTGAACTATACTCAATTATATTATTCTCAACTAATTCAATACATATATCGTTATTGACTGATATTTCGTCATATATTTCCCTATAATTTTCCTTAGTATAATTTTCTGCCAATACATCGAGAGCTAAATTAAGAGATTTTGTCCTTGATCTTTTATAAAATGCGTTTAAAAATAATATTTGAGTAACCCACAAAAACAAAAGTAAAACAATGGAAAAAATGATAAAATACACTAAAATATTTAATGCCAAAGAATTTTTTTCTTTACTTTTCTTCAAATTTATACCCAACTCCCCTAATCGTTTTTATCAAATCACGATACTTACCTAAATGACTCCTTAACGTCTTTATATGAGTGTCTACCGTACGATCATCACCATAAAAATCGTATCCCCAAATCTTGTTTAGCAACTGTTCCCTTGAAAGAGCAATTTCTTTATTTTCAATAAAATAAACTAATAATTCATATTCCTTAGGTGTAAGCTCCACTTCTTTTCCATTAATATATACAGCATGAGCCTTAATATCAATTTTTAATCCTTTAAACATATATACGTCAACCAAACGATTATTCCTTTTTAAGATCGCTTTAATTCGAGCAACTAATTCACGTGGACTAAATGGTTTAGTCAAATAATCATCAATCCCCATATTAAAGCCAGTTAACTTATCATATTCTTCACTACGAGCCGAAAGAATAATAGTAGGAACATTACGTATACTTTTAATCTCTTTATAAGCAGTCAAACCATCTTTATTAGGCATCATGATATCTAATACAATAATATCGATATCATTAAACTTTTTAAAAATTTCAACAGCCTCTACTCCGTCCTTTGCTTCATAAGTCTTATATCCTTCATTAACACAATAATCTTTAATAATATTTCTAATCAATTCTTCATCATCAACGATCAAAACTTTCATCCTATCACCAACTTCAACAAAACATTCCCTATAAGTAATATTGTACTATAAATTTATAAAAAGAACAAAATGCTTTCTTAAAATAGAATGTGATCAAACATCATCGTTTAATTTCCATCCTCAAAAATGAATTTACAATCATTAATACCATAATAACTAGTTTTCTCATGTAACCTTTCAATTATGTTTAATGTATGTATTCAAATATTTAGCCAATTAATTTTAATATCATATAAATCTTATCTTTAAATTTTTTTATTTGTCTTTTTAAATACAATAATATCTACTTATAAGGAAAATAATAATAATGTACAAATTAAAATATAAAAATGGCCTTTCTAAAACTTTATAAATAGAAGTTCAAACTATTTATTTTTATAAAAAAGCTTCTAATCAATGAAAAAAGATACTTTCGTATCTTTCTAGAAGAAAGCAACAAATATTATTTCATTACAAAAGGAAGTAATTCTTTAGTAAGGTTTGTGCAGTTTACTACAATATAGAGATTTAAAAAAAGTTAATCCCATAATATAAAATTCCTCTCTTCCATTTTCATTTTAACAATCAATTGTGAAGATTATATGAAATTTTTTCTATAAATTTCTATTTACAAAATACTAGAAATGTGATAAAATGTACTCATAAGTGGTTAGCCACGTTAATAAAAGGATTAAATAAGTTAACATTTAGTCTTTTTATTTTGTCTACAATAACACGTCTAAACACATCATTAATAAAAAACCAATAATAAAATAAATACTTCCTAGGTTTGATTTAGTATAACTAATACTTGGTAATAATTCATTAACAACAACATAAATCATTATACCTGATGCAGCAGCTAAAACAAATGGTAGCAATAAGGATAAATAATTAACCAATAATAACATTAAAAAAGCACTTATTGGTTCAACAACGCCTGATATAGCTCCCAAAAAAGCTGATTTTAACTTACTATCGCCAGACTGACGATAATTTAAAGAAATAGCTGCCCCTTCAGGAATATTTTGAATAGCAATACCTATAGTTAAAGCTAAAGCAGCTGAAATTGATACTATACTATTACTCTGATAAGCATAAGCACTCATTAAACCAACGGTCATTCCTTCAGGAATATTATGTAATGTAACTGCAATGAACAACATTGTATTTTTTTTGTTATTGGAAGCATGATAGTGGTTAACCAACTTATCTAACTTAATAATAACAAAAATGCCTAAGATAAAACCAATTAAAACACAAATAATATTTGAACTTTCTAATGAAGGTAACAAAAGAGACCAAATAGATGCTGCAAACATAATTCCACTTGCTAAACCAATACATATTTTCTCTGTTTTTTCATTAATAGCGCCAAGGAAAAAAACAAGAAGAGAACCAAGAATAGTTGCTGCAAAAATAATCATTGAGCAGATAAAAACAAAGCTAAAACTATTCATAAATCACCCACTATTATATAGTATTAGATAGGATAAATTGTGTGCAAAAAACAAATAAGCCATTGGCTTATTTGTAGTAGTTAGAAATAAAATTAATTCTTAGTTTTTTGATTTTTGCTTGTGCGTGGTTTACTATTGGTTTTACCTTTTGTGGAAGTTTTCTTTGTTTCACTTTTTTCTTCAATTACTTTTTTACTATTAAAATCAGCTATTTCAACATTTTTACTTTCTTTACGTTCACTTTTCTTAAATTCATTTTCTTCAGCTTCAACTTTCTCGATATCGAATACTTCGGCTGCTTTTGGTGTAGCCGGACTCAAATCAATAAAGAAACTTACTAAGGCTGCAAATGCAGCTCCTACTAATGGTCCAACAATAAATACCCAAACCTGTGATAGGGCTTCACCACCTAAGAAAATAGCAGGTGCCAATGAACGAGCTGGATTAACAGATGTTCCTGTTAGTTTAATTCCCAAAATATGAACTAAAGTCAAAGTTAAACCAATAACAATTGGGGCAACAGCACTATTTTTCTTTTCTTTAGTAACACCAAGTACTGCCAATACAAAAACAAATGTCAATATTACTTCAGTTATTAAAGCACCAAGTAGCGTAATATTACTTTCAACTTGTGTATCAAAGCCATTAGCTCCTAAACCAATTGTTTGATAATGACCATACCCTGTAGCATTTAAGATTAAAATAAGTAATGCACTACCGGCAAGAGCACCTAACACTTGAGCAATAATATATAACCAAAAATCCTTTCCGCTAATTCTTTTGTCTATCCACATAGCAAAAGTTACAGCTGGATTAACATGACAACCAGATACATTTCCAATAACATATGCAATAGCGACAATAGAAAGACCAAACGCTAAAGCTGTGGCAACTAAATCGGCATTTGTTAATACAGCTACTCCACATCCAAATAAAACCAAAACGCAAGTTCCTAAAAACTCACAAAGATATTTTTTCATATATCTCCCTACTCCTTTCTTTTTCATTGTAGCACATTTAAAAAAAATATGTCAATATTTCTTTATTTTATAAAGAAATATAACAAAATAATCGAGCAAATGATTAATCATTAAACTCGATTATTTACTAAACTTCTTCTTCATATGAACAAGAACTACACTTTATCTTTTTATTTTTTTCAACCAACATACTGCCACACTCTTTACAAATACGACCAATTGGCTTATCCCAATAAGCAGTCTTACACTCAGGATAATTACTACATCCATAGAAAACTTTACCACGTTTGCTCTTCTTCTCAATAATCTTAGAGCCACAATTAGGGCAATCACAAATCTCTACCACTTCACGAGCTTCCGTCTTTATATATTTACATTCTGGATAATTACTACATGCAACAAACTCTCCGTATTTACCTTTTCGAATTACCAAAGGATTCCCACAATTTGGACAATCTTCACCTGTCTTTTGTGCTTCTTTCTTTGGTAAAGAAGAGAACGCCTCCTTAACAGATGGCTCAAATTTATCATAAAAGTCTCGTAGAATTTTAACCCAATTGGCTTTACCTTCAGCTATCTTGTCAAGATCATTTTCCATATTAGCAGTATACTCAACATTAATTAAATGACTAAAACCTTGTTGTAATTTATCAGTTATTTCAATACCTATTGCTGTTGGAACAAACTTCTTGTCTTCAATAGTAGCATAGCCTCTTTTCTTGATAATATCCATTGTTGTAGCGTACGTACTAGGTCGCCCAATTCCTAATTCTTCCATTTCCTTAATCAATTTAGCTTCAGTATAACGAGCTGGTGGTTTCGTAAAATGTTGTTCATGTTTTATCTCAAGTGCAGTTAAAACCATATTCTCCTTTAAAGAAGGCAAAACTAAATCTTTAGTATCTTCATATTCCTGATAAATTTTTAAGTATCCATCAAAAACAATTACTTGACCAGTTGCTTTAAACTGATAATTATTATTATCTAAAATAATTGTCGTATTCTCTGTTGTAGCAGCTATCATCAAAGAAGCTAAAGCACGATAATAAATCATTCGATATAATTTATACTCATCATTAGTTAAAAACTTACGCACTGATTCTGGAGTACGATTTATACTAGTAGGTCGAATTGCTTCATGAGCATCTTGTACACTATCTTTCTTTTTTACAATCTTCACACTACCAACATAGTCTTTACCATACTTTTCTTCAATAAAAGCATAGGTATTCTGAATAAAATCATTTGACAATCTAGTTGAATCTGTTCTCATATAAGTTATCAGACCAACTGTCTCATTTTCTAATTCAATACCCTCATATAATTTCTGTGCAATTTGCATAGTCTTTCTAGCATTGAAATTAAGTTTATATGATGCATCCTGCTGTAAAGTGCTAGTAATAAAAGGCAACTTAGACTGTTTCTTCTTTAACTTCTTATCAATACTTTTAACAGTAAAATCTAAAGATAATGCTTGTAAAATTCGATTAACTTCCTCTTCTGTTTTTATTTCAATATCCTTATGATCATAATTGAATAATTCAGCTTCAAAGTTATCAAAGACACCACTAATTGACCAATACTCTTCAGGGATAAAAGCATTTATCTCCCTTTCCCGATCAACAATAAGCTTTAAAGCCACTGACTGAACACGACCAGCACTGCTACCATCTGTTTTAGATTGGACTAGCTTACTAAGACGAAAGCCAATAATCCGATCCAAAATACGTCGAGTCTCTTGACTATTTACTAAATCCTTGTCAATTTTTCGAGCATGTTTAAATGCCTCTTTAACTACTTTTTCCGTTATTTCATTAAAAACAACGCGATCATAATCATCATCTTTTAATTTTAAAACATCAAACAGATGCCAAGAAATGGCTTCCGCTTCACGATCAGGGTCTGTAGCCAAAAAGACATGTTTAGCATCTTTTACCTCTTTTTTTAGTTCTTTAATAACACTATTCTTTCCCTTCATAGTGACATAATCTGGTTTAAAATCATTATCAATATCAACACCAAGCCCATATTTACCTTTTGTAGATAAATCCCTTACATGTCCCTTAGAAGACACTACCTTATAATCAGAGCCCAAGTATTTCTCAATTGGTTTTGTTTTACTTGGTGACTCAACAATAACTAATTTCTTTGACATCTATTCACGTCCTTCTTTGCTCACTCATCATTTATACACTATAAAAGTCAATTTGTCAACCGACATAATTAATAAAATTATATTATAAATTATTGTCAATATTAACAAATTATCATCATTTTTTAAATATTGACACCCATTATCAGAATAAAACAGAAAAAAATAAAACTAAACTATTTATCTAATCTAACTAATAAGGCATAACATAGTAGTCAATCTTCCACTCGTCATTTTCTTTCCTTATAATAAAATCATAATCCTCTTTAATCATTTTAGAACCATCTTCACATTCTTTTTGATCATCGTTATAAAAATTGTCTTCACAATAAAAATAAGAAACTTTAAAAGTAATTTGTTTTTCCCTTTTGTCAACTATTTCTAAAGAGCTAGTATCAGCAAAACTAGCGTCTCCCCTTTTAACAGATACCTCATAGTATGAATTATTATATTTTATAATCGTATTATCGTCATCGTCGACATCAAGACAATTATCTTCTTTATCAGTATTATGTAATCGTGTTTTACAATCAGTAGTAAAATGGTTCTCGACTTCAGAAAAATTTTTTATCTCCAATCCTACAAGATCATCACTCAATTCAACTTCTTTATCAGACACAAACTCATATACCATATGCATGTTTTCTCTTTCAGCATAATCAAATAACTCACTACCTATTTTTAAAGCCTCTTCATCTGTTATAATAACACTTTCATTTTTACAACCTATACACAATGTTATTAATAAAATAATAAGTACCTTCCTCATATTTATCACAACCTACTTTAAAGTGTACCATAAACTAATAATATCATCAATATAATTATGTATAAATCAAATAATATTATCCATAATAAGAATGGTGATAAAATGCAAAAGATAACTTGTGATGTCTATGATTGTCAACATTGCAACGGCAACAATAAAAGATGCAGTTTAAATGAAATAAAAGTATCTAACTCCTCTGATGAAGAAAAAAAAGAAGCAACAATGTGCGATAGTTACAAACGAAGAAAATGAGTATTCATTTTTTTTATTTACTTTACAATTAGTGACAAAAAACATCTGTTATGGTATAATTAGTAAATGACAAAGGACTGATTTTATATGGAATTTAAAGAAATAACAGATTACGAATTTAATCAATTTGCGAAAAAGTACACACTATCATCTATTTACCAAACTGTGGAATATGGTAAAGTTATGCAAAATCAGAAATTTCAACCTTTTTTCGTAGGTATGATAGATGATACCAATACTATAATTGCGGCCTCTTTAATTATTATAGAGAAATTAAATAAGTTTAAATATGCTTATGCACCAAGGGGTTTTCTAATTGATTATATGGATTTTGAATTATTAAAAGAGTTTACAGCAGGTGTTAAAAAGTTTTTAAATAAACAAAATGTTATGGCTATTAAAATATGTCCCTTGATTACAAAAGCCAAATATACACCTACAACAAAAGTTGTTATAGCAAATCCTGACTACGGTATTATAATGGATAATTTAAAAAAATTAAAATATTACCACTTAGGTTTTAATAACTTTTTTGAAGCTTTAAAGCCAAGATTCGTAGCTATTACTAATTTAAATCCCGATACTAATAAAATGTTTGAAAATCTCCATCAAGATTTTAAAGCTAAAATTAAAACATGTGATCTAGCCGGTGTTCGCATTTATAAAGGCGATGAAACTAATATTGAGCTCATTGTAGAACAAATGCGTGAAAAAAACGCTACTAGTAAAGATTATGCAACTGATATGTATCACTCATTTAATAGTAGTAATTGTGCTGAAATATACTATGCCAATTTAGAGACGAAAACATTTCTAATAAATACACAAATTGAATATCAAAAACAGGCTAGCGTATGTCATGATATTACTGAGGAAATTTTTAAAAATCAAGGAAAAGCTAATAACGAACTAATTGCAAAAAAAATAACAAGCGATAATCTATTAGCAAACTTAAAAAAACAACTAGTATATGCAACCAACTTACTTCGAGATTATCCAAACGGAGTAGTAGTAGCTACTGCTATGGTTATTAAAAACCGTAGTCAAGTATATTTAACATTAGATGGATATAATAATGAATTTAAACACTTATATGCTAAACACTTATTAATTTGGAAATTAATGGAGCGCTTTGCCAAAGAAGGTTATCTAGAATTTAACTTAGGAGGCATAGCTAATCCACTTATTAATGAGAATAATAAATATAAAGGATTAACTGACTTTAAGTTAAACTTTAATGGAAGTTCTATTGAATACATTGGTGACTTTGAATTGGTAACGAGCTACCCACTATATACTTTGTACCGAAATACATCACCAATTAGACGTATATTAAAAAAGTAACATTGTTAAGCGATATATTTAAAAAGAGTATATCGCTTTTTCTAATGTACTTAATATCTTGATTCAGAATATTATCACTAATATAACTACTATATAAAATTCTTAAAAAGAAAGACGATTGAACTTTCGATCAATAGTCTTTCTTAAACTAGTATATTGCTAATTTTATGATCTTACTATTTTTACTCCATTACTTAATTTCTCTATAGTTTCATATTCTATGTATGGAATTCCTAATTTTCTATGTACAATCGTTGAATGGGATCAAAGGTCATCTTCAGCAATAGCACTTGCTTTACTTTTTAAAATAATAGGTAATCAACCATGCTCTAGAAACCCTAAGTATTTTTCAGCCAAAATATTCCTAATTAAAGGTATTATAAAGGAGTGATTATTCATCACTCCTCTTATATCAATCCATTTATCAAGTTTGTTATCACCAACACTTCTTGACAAAGAACCATATTAACTTTTATTATTTTATAATTTCAGAAACATTTCCTGATCCAACTGTTCTACCACCCTCACGAATTGAGAACTTAGTTCCATTTTCAACAGCAATTGGTTTTTGTAGTGTAACAGTCATTTCAACATTATCACCTGGCATAACCATTTCAACACCTTCAGGTAAAACGATCTCACCGGTAACATCTGTAGTTCTAAAATAGAATTGTGGACGATAGTTTGTGAAGAATGGAGTATGACGTCCGCCTTCTTCTTTACTTAATACATAAACTTGAGCTCTAAATTGAGTATGTGGTGTAACTGTACCAGGTTTAGCTAATACTTGACCACGTTCAACTTCTTCACGAGCAATACCACGTAATAATACACCAGCATTATCTCCTGATTCAGCATAATCCAATTGTTTACGGAACATTTCAATTCCTGTAACAACTGTTTTCTTAGTCTCCCTTAAACCAACAATTTCAACTTCATCATTAAGTTTTAATTGACCACGTTCAACACGTCCTGTAACAACAGTTCCACGTCCTGTAATTGTAAATACATCCTCAATTGGCATTAAGAATGGTTTTTCTGTATCTCTCACTGGTGTTTCAATCCAATTATCAACAGCATCCATTAAATCTAAAATACCTTGTTCATATTTTGGATCACCTTCAAGAGCTTTTAGAGCAGAACCACGAATAATTGGAGTATTATCTCCATCAAATCCATATTCGTTTAATAAATCACGGATTTCCATTTCAACTAGTTCTAACATCTCTTCATCGTCAACCATATCACATTTATTCATGAAGACTACCATACGAGGTACACCAACTTGACGTGATAATAAGATATGTTCACGAGTTTGAGCCATAGGTCCATCAGTTGCAGCTATAACTAAGATAGCTCCATCCATTTGAGCGGCACCTGTAATCATATTTTTTACATAGTCAGCATGTCCTGGACAGTCAACGTGAGCATAATGTCTCTTCTCAGTTTGATACTCAACGTGAGCAGTATTAATAGTAATACCACGTTCTCTTTCCTCAGGTGCCTTATCGATATTTGCATAATCTACGAAATCAGCAAATCCTTTTTTTGATAATACATTGGTAATAGCAGCTGTTAAAGTTGTCTTACCATGGTCTACGTGTCCAATTGTACCAATGTTAACATGTGGTTTTGAACGATCATATTTAGCTTTTGCCATATTAATTTCCTCCTTTAATTTACATACAATATTATTATAACTAATTACCTTTAAAATAGCAATAGTTTTTTAGCTAGAAACTAGTATATAACGCCCTAGTTTCCACCATTTTTTCTAACGATTTCGTCAGAAATATTCTTAGGTACTTCCTCATAATGATCAAACTCCATCGTAAAGTTACCACGACCTTGCGTATTTGATCTTAATGAAGTAGCGTAACCAAACATCTCAGCAAGTGGTACCATTGCATCAATGGCAATTGCATTGCCACGAGATTCCTGACCCATTGGACGTCCACGGCGAGCTGTTATATCCCCCATAACATTTCCTAAGTATTCATCAGGTACAACCACTTGAACTTTCATTACTGGTTCAAGTAAAATTGGTTTACATTTATTCTTTGCTTCCTTTAAAGCCATAGAAGCAGCGATCTTATAAGCCATTTCTGATGAGTCTACATCATGGTATGAACCATCAAATAGTGTAGCTTTAACATCCACCATTGGATATCCTGCTAAAACACCTGTTTTTAATGCATCTTGTAAACCTTTATCAGTAACCGGAATATATTCACGAGGAACGACACCACCTACAATAGCATCAACAAACTCATAACCCTTATCTGGGTTTGGTTCAAACCTGATCCATACATGTCCATATTGTCCACGACCACCTGATTGTTTAATGTATTTACCTTCACACTCTGCTGCCTGAGTTATAGTCTCACGATATGATACCTGTGGTTGACCAATATTAGCCTCAACATTAAATTCTCTTTTCATACGATCAACGATAACATCTAGGTGTAACTCACCCATACCAGCAATAATCGTTTGACCAGTTTCATGATTAGTACTAGCTCTAAAAGTTGGATCTTCTTCAGCTAACTTCTGTAAAGCTAAAGCCATCTTATCTTGATCAGCCTTTGATTTAGGTTCAATAGCAAGTTCAACTACTGGTTCTGGGAATACCATTGATTCAAGGATACAAGCTTTCTTTTCATCACATAGTGTATCACCTGTCGTCGTATTCTTTAAACCGACAGCTGCAGCAATATCCCCAGCCCAAACTTCACTAATCTCCGTACGAGTATTGGCATGCATCTGAAGCAAACGACCAATTCTCTCTTTAACATTCTTAGTAGCATTTAGAACATAAGAACCACTTGATAAATGTCCTGAATAAACTCTAAAGAATGTTAAACGTCCAACAAAAGGATCCGTCATAACTTTAAATGCCAATGACGCGAATGGTTCTGAATCAGATGGATGTCTTTCAAGTTCATTACCATTTAGATCAACACCCTTAATTGAAGCAACATCAGTCGGAGCTGGTAAATAATCAATTACAGCATCTAAAGCCAACTTAATACCCATATTTCCTAAAGCAGTACCACAAAGTACTGGGAAAAATTCAACGGCAAGTGTTCCTTTACGAATGGCACGTTTAATTAAATCAATACCAACCTCTTCTCCTTCTAAATATTTCTCCATTAATTCATCATCAAATTCAGCAACAGCCTCAATCAATTCAGTTCTCTTTTGTTCAACAATATCTTTTAACTCTTCTGGAATATCAATCACTTTAGCATCTTCATGTTGTTCACCATCATAATGATATGCCGTACGTGTAACCAAGTCAATAATACCATTAAACTCATTTTCTGCACCAATTGGCCATTGAATTGGTTTAGCATTAACACCTAAACGACTATCAATCGTTCCTAAACTATATTCAAAGCTTGCTCCCATCTTATCCATCTTATTACAGAAAAACATTCTTGGTACTTTGAATTCTGTTGCTTGACGCCAAACAGTTTCTGTTTGTGGTTCAACACCTGCTTGAGCATCCAAAAGAGCAATTGCACCATCCAACACACGAAGTGACCTTGATACCTCAATAGTAAAATCAACATGGCCTGGTGTATCAATAATATTTAAACGATGCGCTTTCCAAAAAGCAGTCGTTGCT
>CANQMF010000015.1 GCA_947624915.1 uncultured Bacilli bacterium | reverse complement strand
GATATGTCTGGTTATACTACTGGATATTATTATTACTCTACTGATAGTACTGAACTAAAACCATTAGCTGATGGAGCCACTACTGAGAAATTATTAGAGTCTGTAACATTTAATGCTTTGGCAAAGAATAAAGCATCATGTACAGGACCAGTAGAAAAAGACGGAACAACAACTGTTACTTGTACATCAACTGATGGTGGTTATGATGGTGCTAAATATACTTTAACTGTTACTGTAGAAACTATGCAATATGAAAATGCTGCTACTGCTTGGAAGACTGCATAATATTTATTAATTACTAACTTTGGTTAGTAATTTTTTTATTCACATCTTAAGCAATACATGGTATAATAATAAGTAATTATAATTAATTTAAAGTGAGGGGTAAAATGAAAAAGAAAAATATTGGTACGCCGGAGTACTCTTTAGCAGAAGAGTTAATTAATTCCATTTCGCATGGTATAGGAGTATTATTATCTATTGCAGCACTCGTTTTATGTGTTATTTCTTCTTGTTT
The DNA here is from genome assembly GCA_947624915.1 of uncultured Bacilli bacterium. The sequence goes on along the minus strand of CANQMF010000015.1, from coordinate 16,835 downwards.
ACATCATAGTATTGTAGGGATTGTTGCTAGTTCTATTTATGGCTCTAGTTTGATTATTTTATATTTAATGAGTTGTTTGTATCATTCTTTAAAACCGAATAAAGCTAAAAAGGTGTTTCGTATTTTTGATCACTGTAGTATCTTTCTTTTAATAGCAGGTAGTTATACACCATTTTTGTTGCTTGTGATTGGTGGTTTAAAAGGATTTATTATGTTAATAATAATTTGGTTGGCAGCTATTTTAGGTATTGTTGGTAATAGTATAAGTTTAGAAAAATTTAAAAAGATATCTTTTCCTTTGTACTTACTTATGGGGTGGATGGTTGTTTTTTCACTAAAGAGTTTAGTGGCAAATTTATCTCATAATGGATTAGTTTTGTTATTAATTGGTGGAATTATTTATACTATAGGAGCGGTTGTTTATTTAATTGGTCATAAAATAAAATATATGCATTCCGTATGGCATTTCTTTGTTTTAGGTGGTAGTATTTTTCAGTTTTTTTCAATTTTACTTTATGTCGTATAATGATATAAGAATCTAATATCAACACTAATTGATTTTAGATTCTTTTTGGTTTTAAAAACTATAGTGTTACACTAAAATATTCTTAGATAAAATTTTTTGAATTTTGGAAATATAATTTCGACGGGTGAAATTGACAAGTCTGCTAATTCATGTTATCATATAACTCAATTGGAGGGGATTATGGTGTCAAAAATTAATATTAATTGGGAAAGATTTTTAAATAGAGGTAAGTTATCTTTAATATCTGCAAGTTTATCTGGGGCTATGTTACTATCTGCAACTGGTTGTACAGTTATAAAAAATGTAAAAGAAAATGATAATATAGAACCATCAGTAACAAGCTGTGATTTTATTACTCCTAAACCGTATAAGCCTTTTATTGAGGATGAGGTAGCACCTTATGTTCAAAATGATTCCAAATTACAATGTATTATTTTTAGTTATAGGGAAAATGGTGAATTAGTTGTAGAGTATTTGCTTGGATATTTTTATGCAAAAGATTACCGTTTATATGTACATGAAATATTTGATAGAGATGGTGATTTTGATATTGAGAAAATGTCTAATGAAAAAGAGCGTCTTGCGGTTTTTAGTTGTGATGCTGAAAAATTAATGCCATATAAAGAAAAAGAGTATCAAACGGGTAGTCTTGTTAAGGTTGATATTACTGAAGATTTTTATCGTACTGAAAAGCCTAAAATAACGTGTGTACCGGGTGAGTTTAATGAAGTAACATATGAAACTTCATATCCTGTACATGCTTCTTTAGTTGATATTAAACGTCCTATTTATGTAGTTAATAGTACATCAGTAGAAAAAGAAGAAATAGTAAATAAACAAAAAACAAAATAGTTGAAATTATTTTGTTTTTTTTGACGAATTGTTTCCTTTACGTTTTAGTTAAATAGCGATATAATATGATCCGCTAATTTGATTGAGGAGTGATTTATATGAAACGTATAACTGATTTTATTGTTGAAAAACGATATTATGTTTTTAGCTTATTTGTTTTATTAGCTATTTTTTGTTATGGATTATCTAGTAAAGTTGATATAAATTATGATATGAGTAGTTATTTACCTAGTGATTCTGATACTAAATTAGGACTTAATATAATGAATGATGAATTTGGTGCGGTTAAGACCAGTACTTTGAACGTATTAGTAAAAGGCTTAAGTGAGCAGGAAGCTAAGGATCACTATGATTATTTAAGCGATTTAGATAATGTTAGTAATGTGACATATACTTATGATGATGATAAAACTATTTTTCAGTTAATTTGTAGTAAGGAAGCTGATAGTGATGAAGCTAGTGTTTTATATAAAGAAGTTGAAAATCATTTTCAAAAACAAATAGATGGAGTTAGTGGGGATGTTGTCGATCATAATTCCTCTGTGTTACCATTTTATGTTATTGTTATAGCTGTGTTGAGTGCTTTAATAATATTAATTATTATGTGTGAATCATATATTGAGCCATTTTTGTTCCTTTTTTCAATTTTGATTGCGGTAGCTTTAAATGCTGGTACTAATATTATTTTTGGCAGTGTTTCTAATATTACTAGCTCTATTTCGTCTATTTTACAAATGGCCTTGTCAATGGATTATTCAATTATGTTAATGAATCGTTATCGTCAGGAAAGACAAAATGAAACTGATAAGGTAGTGGCTATGAAGAAGGCTTTATTTAATGTTTTTAAGGCTATTTGTAGTAGTTCTGTTACAACTATTGTTGGCTTGTTAGCTTTAGTATTTATGAGTTTTACAATAGGTCGTGACTTAGGTTTTGTTTTAGCTAAGGGTGTGTTATTTAGCTTAGTAAGTATTTTTACTTGTTTACCTTGTATGATTTTGGTTTGTGATAAATTAATATTCAAAACACGTAAAAAAAGCTTAAATATTAATATGAAGCCAGTTAGTCGCTTTGCTTATCATTTCAGACGTTTTGCTGTTGTTATTTTTGTTGTTATCTTTATGGTTAGTTTTTTTCTAAAAGGTAATTTGAATATTTTATATACTTCTTCTGGTAGTGAAGGAGAAGATAGTTTAACATCTTTTAGTAATCAAATGGTACTTCTTTATCCTAATGACAAAGAAAATGATGTTAGTGCTTATTTGAAGACTTTAGAAAATAATAAGCAGATTAGTCAAATATTAGGATATGGTAATACTATAAATCGAGATTTAACTTACGATCAATTAAAAGATGCACAGAACGATATTGATATAGATGATGACATATTAAAGTTATTATATTATTACTATTATAATAATAATGACTTAAAAATTAGTTTTGATAAATTAGTTAAGTTTATTAAAGATGATGGTAGTGATCTTATTGATAATAGTTTTAATGTGAATCAATTAGCTAATTTTACTAGTCGTGATATGATTTTGCAACAGCGTGATAGCACGGGGCTTTCCAATGTATTTGGTATTGATAAACAAATGATTGATGATTTATTCATTTATTATAATTCTAATAAAGTAAACACTAAGTTAACTATTAATCAATTGATTAGTTTTATAAATGATACGGTCTTGACTAATCAAAAGTATCAAGTTAATATTAATGATGATATGAAAAATAAGATAAAGCAAATGTCTTTATTTCTTGATCAAAGTAAGTTTTTAAAACCAGTTAAAGCTAAGGAATTAGCTAAGCAATTTAATGTTGAGGAATCAATGGTTAGTGATTTATTTGTTTATTATTTAAGTAAGCAAGAAATCCAAGATAAGCTTACGCTTTCAGCTTTCCTTAATTTTGTTAATAGTGAAGTTTTAACGAATAAGGATTATCATTTAAGTATTGATGAAGAAACATTAACTAATATGAAATTATTACAAACGTTTAGTGATAAAAAGATTATAAATAGTTTAATGGATGTTAATTCTTTAAAGGCCTTATTTGGGGATAATGTGAATGATTTTGAGCAGTTATATATGATGTTATTTGGACGTTTGGATAAGTTAGTAACTCCTTATGAATTTATTAATGCTATCTTGACTAATGAACAGATTAAGGCTTATTTAGATGTGGATAATCCTAGTTTAGTTGGTAAATTAGAAATGATATATAATATTATGTATAGTACTTTAAATTCTACGGCTTATGATTATAGACAAATGAGTGAGTTTGTGGGTATTAATGTCGATAGCGTTAAGTATCTTTATGCTCTTTATTTGCGAGATGATTTCGTTTTATCGCCTTATAATTTTGTAGATTTTGTTTTACAAAATCAAAAAGATGAAATTTTAAAAAATAATTTAAATAAGGCTACACTTGATAATTTAGCTTTAGCGCGTATGATCATGAATAGTGTTATAAATAAAACTAGGTATAGTAGTCAAGATATGTCTAAGTTAATTAATACTGATCAAAGGAGAGTAAATCTTATTTATTCTTTATATGAAATTAGTGTTGGAAAGAAAAAAATTACTTTATCTAATCAAGAGTTCATTCATTTTTTAACTGATGATGTAATGAATAATAAAGATTATAAGGGTTTGATTAGTGAAAAAATGAAAACTAAATTATTAGCGCTTAAGACAGTAATGAATGATAGTTTGAATAATAAAGAAAACACTAGTGATGAGGTATATCATAAATTATTGCCTTTGGTGGATAGTTTAGATAAGAATGGTATTGAGTTGTTATTTATTTATTATGGTAGTTATTATAATTATAATGATGATTGGGCATTGACGATTGAGAAGTTTGTTGATTACTTAGATACAAAGATTATTAATAATTCGTTATTTAGTAGTCGTTTAGATGATAATGTGAAGGAAAATATTAATCGTGCTAAAGACAGTGTTACACAGGCTAAGGATATGTTGGTAGGAAAAAATTATTCTAGAGTTATATTAAATACTAAGTATGCTTTGGAAAGTGATGAAACTTTTGATTTTGTGGAAAATGTTAAAGATGATTTGAAAGATGTTTATGTGGTTGGCGATTCAGCTATGGCCTATGAAGTTAGTCAGTCTTTTGGTGGCGAGTTAAACTTAATTACTGTTTTAACAATGATTTTCATTTTTGTTGTTGTCGTTGTTACTTTTAAATCGATTTTAATACCAATTGTGTTAGTATTACTTGTCCAGTGTGCTGTTTTCTTAACTATGGGAATATTATCATTTAGTGGTTCTGTTTATTTCATTGCGATATTAATTGTTCAAAGTATCTTAATGGGGGCAACTATTGATTATGCGATCTTATACACTTCTTGTTATTTAGAGGCTAGAGAGAAAGAAGATCTTAAGAGTTCTATCGTTTCAGCCTATAATGGTTCTATTCATACGATTTTAAATAGTGCTTTAATTTTAACAATTGTTACTTTAATTGTTGGGGCATTTTCAAGTAATGTGTCGGCTAAAATATGTAGGACAATATCTGAGGGAACATTGTGTTCAGCTATTTTAATTATCTTTTTATTACCGTCTATCTTGACAGCGTTAGATCGGTATATTGTAAAGAAAAGGGGCAAATAATTATTATTTGTCTTTTTGTATGTTATAATACCTATAGGTATGGAGTTGATTAGGTGCGAAAAATAGTAGCGTGTTTTTGTTATGTTGTGGCTCTTGTTATTGTTGGCTTTTATCTTTTTATTAGTTTTATGCCAGATTTTAGATTATCTGAGTTAGGTAAGATATCCATACTGTGTTTTGGAGCTTTAATGTTATATTTTGGTGGATTATTATTATCTATTAAAGGTAATAATAAAGCAATGTATTTTAATTTATGGGTATTTTTTATTTTGTATTTGTTATTGTTTATTAATTTAACTTTATTTGATCCTTTATGGAGTCGTAATGGTTTAAAGTTAGTTCATTGGTCAAAGGATTTATTTGATCATTATTTACATAGCTCATTTAATATAATTCCTTTTAAAACGATTTATTTTTATTTAGAAAGATTTGATAGTATGTATTCAAATCGTAGTGTTTTATTTAATTTAGTTGGTAATTTTGTGTGCCTAATGCCAATGGCGTTGTTTTTACCACTATTATTTAAAAAGCAAAATAAATGGTTTTGTTTTATTATTACTTGTACTTTGTTTATTATAGGTATTGAGTTATTACAGTTTTTTACAATGTCCGGTAATTGTGATATTGATGATCTTATTTTAAATGTTATAGGTGCTACTATGATGTATGGGATTATAAAGATTAAATCCGTACGGCAGGTTATGAATAAGATTTTCTTATATGATTCAGTGCATGTTAGAGCATGGGATTTTGGTATTGCTTTTTTTATTTTTTTGAGTTTTGGTATAATTATTTTGGCTATTGTTAAATATCGTATATATCTTTATAATCGAAAATATAATGATTATATCTCAGCTTATAGTTATTCGTTAAAGATTGTTGATGAGACTTCTAACTGTGATCCTTCATTGGAACTTTTTTATGAAGATGATTTATATATTTATTATTATGATTGTATCAAAAGTGATAAGGTATATGCTACTGTCAATGGTAATGAAAAATACTTAGTAAAAGATTTGCTGAATGGCAATACTAAATATCAAGTATCAATCGATCGTATAATTCATCAGTTTGATTATGATCATATTAACTATATTAAGGAAGGTAAATATTCTTATCTTGATGTATCATCTAATAATAGATATACTTCATCACCTGATATTAATGTTGAAGTAACGGAGCAAGATATATTAGAAACAAAGATCGGGGATAGTAGTTTACGTGATAATATTTTTGAATTCATTCTCTTTTTAATACCACTTAAAAAAGGTGATACGGATTTATTTATTACATTAAGTAGTGATAAAATTATCGAGAGTTATCATTATCATGTTATGGTTGATGATCAGTTACAGGTAAAATATGAATAATAAAAAGGAGCTAAGTTAGCTTTTATGTGTTAAAATATAATTAGGAGGGATAATTATGGAAAGAACAAAAGTTTATTTCACAAAAGATTTAACACCAGATAGTTTAGTTAAGATGTATGATGCTTTAGGTATTGAACTTAAGGGAAAGGTTGCTGTTAAAGTTCATTCAGGTGAAAGGGGAAATCAAAATTATCTGCGACCAGAGTTTATGAAATTATTAATTGAACATGTCAATGGTACTGTTGTTGAGTGTAATACGGCTTATGAGGGGGCACGTGATACTACGGATAAACATCAAAAGTTAATGGAAGAACATGAGTTTAGTAAGTATTTTGACGTTGATATTATGGACGCTGAGGGGGACATAATTTTAGAAATACCTAATGGTAAGGTAATTAAAAAGAATTATGTTGGTAAAAATATTAATAATTATGATTCAATGCTTGTTTTGTCACATTTTAAAGGACATCCAATGGGGGGATATGGTGGTGCTTTAAAACAATTATCTATTGGTGTAGCGTCAAGTAAAGGAAAAAGATATATACATTGTACTGGGGTAGAAAATGGAACCTATGAAGATATGTTTCATCAAGATCAGGATAAATTCCTAGAATCAATGGCAGATGCAGCTTCTAGTATTGTTAATCATTTTGGTGATAATATTGCTTATATTAATGTGATGTGTAATATGTCTGTTGATTGTGATTGCTGTGAAGTGGCAGAAGATCCATGTATAAAAGATATTGGTATTTTAGCTTCCTTAGATCCTGTTGCTATTGATCAAGCTTGTATTGATTTAGTAACTAACTCTGATGATCCAGGTCGTGATCATTTATTGGAAAGAATTAATTCTAGACATGGTATTCATACTATTGAGGCAGCTGAGGAGTTAGGCATTGGAACAAGAGAGTATGAATTAATTGAATTATAATTAATAATGTTTAAGATTTTAGATTTCTAAGTAAGTTAAAAGTTCATGCCTTAATTATAACTAATGAAAAAATAGTCGTTGTCATGTGCACTGTCAGTTATGATGAAAATGTTGTCAGCTATAAAAAGTATAATAATAAATGAGTAACGTATGAATATTTTGATGGAAGGTGTATAAAATTTATTTTTTCATGATATAATAGTTAATATTGTTTGGTAAGGGTGATAATATGAAAATAAAGTATAATTTAAAAGATACACATTTTAAATGTTATAATGAGGCAAATGGGGTTATTTTATTAAAGAGAAAATTAAAAAAGAAACCTAGAAAAAGAATTAGAACTTATTTAGGAAAATTATTTATGTATGGTTTGTTCGCTATTTTAATTTGTACAATAATAATGATTGGGGCTAGAGTTTATCAAATTAAGTCTCTAATAAATTTCTCAGAAATTTTATTGTTGTATAATGTTTTTATTCTTGGGTTTGCTATTGTCAGTTTATTTTTATCTTATCGTACTACGGCAAAGACTAATCGTTTGGAAGGCTCACTTTCCATTGTTAAAAAGGGGATTATTGATACAACTAGTGATAATAAGATAGAGCTAGGTTATGATAGTATTGATTTAGTAGCTATAACTAAGCATGCTATTGTGTTTGTTTTAAAAACACCGTTTATGATTTATATTGATAATAATGAAAAGGAGAAAGTGGTTAAAGCGTTAAGGAAATATAGCGACGTTTTAATTGTTGAACATGAAAGATAATATAAATAATGTAATAGATAGTCTTGTAATACGAAGGAGCATTAGGTGTTATAAAGATAAAATGATTCCAAAAGAGATTTTGGATGAAATTATGCGAGCAGGTACTTATGCTCCAACGGGTATGAATAGGCAATCGCCGATTATTATATGTGTTACTAATAAGAAAATAAGGGATAGACTATCTAAATTAAATGCACAAATACTAGGTAACGAGAATATTGACCCTTTTTATGGAGCGCCAGTTGTACTTATTGTTTTAGCGGAGCGCAAGTATAAAACATGCATATATGATGGTAGTTTAGTAATGGGTAATTTGATGAATGCAGCTTGGTCTTTAGGGATTGGTAGTTGCTGGATACACCGGGCTAAAGAAGAATTTGAAACAGAAGAAGGGAAACAAATATTGGCATCTTTAGGCATTACTGGAGATTATGAAGGTATAGGTCATTGTATTCTGGGTTATATTGATGGTGAAATTCCCGAATCACTTCCACGAAAAGAGAATTATATATTTTATTTGGATTAATTATTAATCCTTTTTTAATTATAATTAAATTATGATATAATATTAGCAGAAGGGAGCCATTTTATGGATCAAGATAGGATTGGTAAATTTATAAGGGATATCCGTAAAAAAGCTGGATTGACACAGCAAATGTTTGCCCAGAAATATGGCGTAACCTATCAAGCTGTTAGTAAATGGGAAAATGGTAGAAATATACCGGATTTAACAATTTTAAAACAAATATGTTGTGATTATAATATTAATCTTAATGATTTATTAGATGGTAAAGAAGGATATAATATTGAAAAGAATAATCATTATGGTAAACGAATAATAGGTATTGTTTTAACTATTTTGATGATAATTGTTTTAGTATCACTTTGTATGTATTTGCTTCCCAAGAAAAATACAGATGATTTTGAGTTTAAAACATTATCTGCCACTTGTGACAATTTTAATTTGTATGGTAGTCTTGCTTACAATGATAAGAAGACATCAATATATATATCTAATATAACTTATTGTGGTGATGAAATTAATGAAGAGTATAAACAAATAAAGTGTATTTTATATGAAAATGATGGTGATACTAAACGTCAGATCGATAGTTATTATTATGATGATAGTTTAATAACTTTAGATAAGTTTCTAGAAATGATTGACTTTAATATTGAACATTATTCTGATTCTTGTAAAATGTATAAAGAAAACGCTTTAGAATTAGAAATTGAGGCTGTTACTAGTAGTAATGAAAATAAAGTTTATAAGATTCCATTAAAAGTAGAGGATAATTGCGACTGATTAAATTATGATTTATAGTTTAGTAATACCAAATATAAAGATTGTAGTAAAATATGTTGGAAGTAGTGAAAAAAGTTTTAGTAATATTGAGTTGTCTATGGTGTCGTAGTGTTCTTCCAACGCTAATAAAAGTGGTTAATGATTTATAAATATTAGCTGTTAACTTTATTAGATAATGTTTTGGAGGATTATACATTGACTAATGATGATGAAACAATATAAAGCTAAAACATTAACAACAGGTATAAGTGATAAAAAAGATGGATATATCGATTTAACAGATGAAATGTTAGAAGAAACATATGATAAGATTGAGAAAGTTTTAAAAAATATTCAAAAGGATAAAGATGTTTGTCATGCTGAGTCAGCTTGTTAAGGATTAGGATATTTTTTAGTCGATAAGTATTATGGTAATTTAAAGGGATAGTTATGAAGTATGGTTATGCATTAAGAAAGAAGAGAAGAATAAGAAAATCAATATTACTTTGTGGAGTAGTATTTGTTTTAATAGTGATTATTGGTGTTATTTTTAATTATAAAGATACTAAGGAAGTAGGGGCTATAAATTATAATGCTATAGTTGATGAGTTGGACTTTTTGGAGATTATAAAAGAGGGGGTATTGCCTGATGAGGTGTATGGAGTACCAGTTCATACGCAATTAATTGAAGTTAATCCTGAAACTAGGACGGGTACTAAGAGGTTAATACAGTATATTATTATTCATGAAACTGATAATTATATCGCTGGTGTAGGTGCTAAGAATCATGCTAGTTATTTAAGTTATAATAATGATTCAGATGTATCATGGCATTATACTGTTGATGATCATGAGATATATCATCATATTCCTGATGATGAGGTAGCACACCATGCAGGAGAACTTCGGGGGAATGAATTTGGCATTGGTATTGAATTGTGTGTTAATGTTGATGGCGATTTTGAGAAAACTTTTGAAAATGGTGCTAAACTAGTAGCTTACCTTTTAAAGGCTTATGATCTTAATATCAATGCTGTTAAGACACACCGTGATTTTAATGGTAAAGATTGTCCGCATTATATTTTTGAAGATAATCGATGGGATGAATTTAAAGAACTTATTGCTTCTTTTTTGAATAAATAATTGTATTTTGAATTAATACATTTATTTTTTTTGTAATTTCTGGTAAAAATGAATATAATTTATTAAGTTCTCACAATATATTTATGTAAATAGTTGAAAACGATAAAAAAAACTTGACATTAAGATTTTTTTCGACTATTATATACAGGTAGATAAGGGAACTTATCGTGATTTTATAGGAGGGAGAAAAAAATGAAAAAGGCAAAATTATTGTGGAGCATTGCAATTGCATTTGTTTGTTCAATGTTCATGACATTAAATGTACATGCTACTAGTAATTGTGCAAGTGTTAGTTCATTAAATGACTTAAAAGCTGCTTTTGAAAATACTTCTTGTGATGAAGTTAAGATCACATCTAGTATTGAGATTCCAGAAGGTGAAGAATTAACACTTACAAACAAGAGACTTGTTATTGGTAGTAGTTCTAGATTAGCTGTAGCTAAAGGAGCAAAATTAATTATTACTGGTTATGATAACAGCAAAAGCAAAGGTACAACTAATGTTTGGTTAGAAACAGGTGCTAGACTTGTTGTTCGTGGAACTGTTGATGCATCTACAAGTAGTACAAATGGGTTAATTGCTTTCCAATCTGCTGGAACGACTACTGGTGAGATAAATGTCTTAGATGGTGGCGAACTTAAGGTTAGTGGCTATGTTAATGGTGCTATTGCAATATTAAAAGACTTAAACGTTAGTAACAAAGGTAGAGTTACATTAACTGGCAACGGTTATGGTACTAATGGTTTTGTTAACATTAAGTTAAATAACGGACATATTGTTGCTAATAATAAGAATGTTGGCTTAAACGGTGTTATTAATGCTTCAGGTAATTCTACAATTGAAGCAACAGGTAATGGTATTTTAGGTATTAACTTTAGAGATGGTTCTATAGTTAAAGGCACGACTAAAATTACTGCAACGGGTAATGGAACTAATACTGATTTAGCTAATGCTGATAAGAGATTAGCTGATATTACTATTAGTGGCCGTCTTGGAATTAACGATAGCGCTGAAGTGACAACTGGTGTTATTCGTGAGTTCTATGAAGTTGGTGGAAATCCATCAACTGCAACAGGATTTGATAATCAAAAAGAAACTAAACTTGTTGTTCAAGGTCCAGGTGCTGTTGTTAATTACACTAAGATAATTGAAAATGGTACAGAAAATGAAGGAGAAAAATTATCTGTTTATCAACAAAGAGGTATTTTAAGAGATGCTGAAGGTAATGTAAAAGCTGTTAAGATTGAGGAATATATTGTTCAACCTAATGAAAAGCTTAGTTTAGAAAAGACTGAAGAAGTACCAGGAAAGATATATGCTTTAAATGGTTCTGCTGTTGAAAATAAAACAGGTAAGGATGTTACAGTAACAGTACCAGGTTTAGCTTCAAATACTGAAGTAACTATAAAAGCTGGTGAAACTAAAAATATTAAAGTTATAACTGTTAATATTAATAATCAAAATTACTTTATTTTAGCTGGAGAATCATTAAGTGATATTAGTGCTTTGGCAGAGTTCTTAGCAGATGAAAATATTTCAAGATTAGAAACTTCAGATGGAGTAATTATTACTGAACAAACTAAACTTGAAAAAGATACAACTGTTATTGTACGTAATAAAGTAAAAGTAACTTACGATGGTGAGACTTATACTTTAGAATACGAAGAAACTTGGAATGGTCAATCAGAAGGTGCTAAGGCTTTGCAAAGAGCTCTATCAAAAGCACATCATGAGACGACTAGAGATTGGGTAGAATACCTTGGTAATGGTAAACATGTCGATAATACATTTAAGTTTACAGAAGATACTGAAATTACTGTTAAATATAACGTAAAAGTAACTGTTAATGGTAAAACAGAATCATATGCTGAGAACACTAAAATTGATGATATGGATTTATTAGCTGGTATTTTAAGTAATCCTAAATTTAGTTACTTTAAAGGTGACGATGGAAAGATATACAAAGCAGGAGATACTGTAAGTCATCATGTAACTTTAACAGCTATTTATAAAGTTGTTGTCAATTTTGATGGTGAGGACTTTGTATTAGAATTAGCTGAGGGAGAAAAAGCTACAGTTGGTTCTGCTAAGAATTCTGACGGAAAGACTTTAGCAGAAGCTATGAAAGAAGCAGATGAAAATGTTTCAACAACTAACAAGAATAGTGTTTACTTTGTAGATGCAAAAGGCAATGATGTATATGATAATACATTAACAAGTGAAGACATGATTGTTACAAGTAAGTACACTGTAAGAGTTACAGTTGGAAATAAGGTTGTTACTCCAGATGAAGGAACAAAAGTTCAAGATGTTAAGATGCTAGCTGAGATAGCTCAAGAAGAAGGATTCTTATACTTTAAAGATGCCAAAGGAAATCGTTATGATTTAGAAACTGTATTAGACAGTAATGTAACTTTAACAGCTGTTTACAAAGTTGTTGTCAATTTTGATGGTGAGGACTTTGTATTAGAGTTAGCTAAGGGAGAAACAGCAACAGTTGGTTCTGCTAAAAATGCTGAAGGAAAGACTTTGGCAGAAGCTATGAAGGAAGCAAAGAAAAACGCTCCAAAAACTAAGAATAGTGTTTACTTTGTAGATGCAGAAGGTAATTATGTATATGATACTACAGTAACAGGTGAAGACATGACTGTTACAAGTAAGTACACTGTAAGAGTTACAGTTGGAAGTAAGGTTGTTACTCCAGATGAAGGAACAAAAGTTCAAGATGTTAAGATGCTAGCTGAGATAGCTCAAGAAGAAGGATTCTTATACTTTAAAGATGCAGAAGGAAATCGTTATGATTTAGAAACTGTATTAAATAGTAATGTAGAATTAACAGCTGTTTATAAAGAAAAAACAGTTCAACCAAGTGTAACAGTTAATCCTAATGTTCCAGAAAATCCTGAAACATTAGACAATGTTTCATCATATATATATATGATGGTAGCTGCTGTTGTTTCAATGGTTGCTGGTGCATTTGTTTTATTAAAAAACAAATTGTTTAATTAATAAGATTAGATAGTTAAACTAGATAGTTAAGCTATCTTTTCTTTTTACTTTATTATATAATATCTTTTAGGTGGTAATATGTATTATACGAAGCTTTTATCCCCAATTGGATTATTAACGTTAGTCAGTGATGGAAATAATCTTATCGGTCTTTGGATGGAATATCAAAAATACGTTGACACTAAAAGACAAGAACAAATGATTAGACGAGATGATCTTGATATTTTTAAAATTACAAGTAAATGGTTAGATGAATACTTTGATGGTAAAAAACCGGATGTTAATGTAATACCATTAAATCCTAGTGGAACCAAGTTTCAAAAATTAGTATGGCGCTTATTGTTTCAAATTCCTTATGGAGAAATTACAACATATGGTTCGATAGCACGTCAAATAGAAGCATGCTTAGGAAAGAAGATGTCTGCACAGGCTGTAGGAGGGGCAATAAGTCGTAATCCAATCTCTATTATTATTCCTTGTCATAGAGTGATTGGTAGTAATGGTAATCTTACTGGTTATGCTGGTGGTATTAATACTAAAAAATTCCTTTTAACATTGGAAAATATTAAGATAAACGATAAACTTAAGGTGATTGAAAATGATAGAAATTAGTGAGAAAAGTAAGTCTAAATTGGAAGAATTAGTAGGAGAATACTATGTTTTAACAGATTTTGATAGAACAATAACTGCTATAGATAGCGAATCTTCATGGGGAATATTATCTAAAAGTCATTGTGCACCAGAAGAATATGTTAAAGAAAGACAAAGATTATACGATTATTATCGGCCAATTGAAATTGATTTAACTTTAGATTATAAAGAGAAGAATAGATTAATGAATGAATGGTGGACTAAGCATATTAATTTACTTACAAAATATAAATTAAAGGAAAGTATTATTGATCAAGTTGTGACTGATGATAAAATGATGAAATTTCGTAAAGGGGCAAGAGAGTTTTTAGAAAAACTACACCAATATAATATTCCAGTTATTATTATTTCGGCAGGAATTGGTAATTTTATAAAAAAATTTTTGATAAAAAATAATGCTTTATATGATAACATTTATATAATTGCCAATTTCATAGAATTTGAAAATGGTATTGCTGTTGGGGTTAAAGGGCGTATTATTCATTCATTAAATAAAAATGAGTGTGCATTAAATGATAAAATAAAGTCTTTAATTTACAATAAGAGCTATGCTTTAGTACTTGGTGATAGTGTAGATGATATTAAAATGATTGATGAAAAAAATATAGATAAAGCTGTTAAGATTGGTTTTTTAGATAAGAATAATAAGGATAGACGAAAAATATATGCACAATATTTTGATGTTGTTTGTGATGGTGATACTTCTTTTGAAGAGTTAAATAAATGTCTTAAACTTTTTAGGAAGAGTTAATATAAGCTCTGTATTATATTTTATACGCTATAACATGTCTTATCATTAACTATATCAACATGAGTATCAACTATATAAGTTAGTATAAATCTGAAATAGAACCTAACTTTTCAAAGTTAGGTTCTTTGCTGAAAAAAGGATCATAGAAAAATTTTTTTATTGTTCAAGGATAAGTAGATTTAATTAAAAAACTATTTATCCATTCATATTTATCAACAACAATAAAAAATAAAGATAATTTTTAAATAAGTTTATAGATAAGACGATATATTTTAATCAAATGATTTAATTTATTTGTAAACAATAATTATATAATAGTAGAAAAATTGAAATTCTATGTTATACTTGAATTGTATTGAGAATAGAAATTGCCTTATTCATAGTCATATGAAAAAAGGAAAAATGAAAAGAATAGTCATAAAATCTGTAATAAGGAGGACTTTAAGTGAGTGAAATAAGGACTTTATCGGATGTTAAGAATAGTGGACTATTTGGAACATCCAATTTTGATAGTATCATTAGCAATTCAATGCAAGTATTAGGTAATAATCCTGAATTAGTTTCTGAAAGGGGTATGGATATTGGGGACACACCAATATCTCCAATGGCTTTAGATGATGATTATACGCCAATACTTTTTTCACAGGAAGTTATGGTATCCTACAAGAGATTAGTGGATATTATAAATAAACCAGAAACGGCCAAAGAATATTCCTTTGTTTTATTAGGAAAGCTAGGAACATTGGGGGATCAAAAGTGTTATTTAGTAAGTCAAATGGTAGACTGTAATTCCAAAAACTCTAATTTAAGTAGCAGAGTAACTAAAATGGATGGACAAAAGCTTAATCAAATTGTTCAATTCGCTCTACGAAATGGTTATAATTTCATTAGTATTGGGCATACTCACCCCAATATACCTGAGGAAGAAAGAACTACAACTATTGCCAATTATTTATCAGAAGAAATTAGATATAGCGAATATATAAGAGAGGTAGGTCTTAATTTATCGTTACAGGATTTTATATCTTATGAGAGTTTATATCAGTATTTTTCACAGAATCCAAACATAAAAACAGCTCAAACTGTAATAATGTTTAATGGCGAGATAGCTATGGTTAGTAAAACTGGTTCATCGTTAAACAGATTAGCTTTTTTAATTGATATCACTAGTGGTGAAGAAATATATGTTTCTTCAAAAGAAGAATTTGATAAAAATAAAGGTCACGCTTTATAAATACTGTTATAATTATAATTTAATTTAAAAAACATCAATAATTTTATGGTTCTATTCTACTTGGCCCTCTAAATATGAACATTGTTTCTTTTAGAGATCCTGTTTCAAGAAGCAACATTGTTATTCTATCTACACCTAAAGCAAAACCTCCATGGGGTGGACATCCATATTTAAAAAATTCAAGATAAAATTTAACATCTTCAGATAAATCTTTTTCCTTTGCTTGTTCACATAGTATTTCATATCTATGTTCTCTAAGTGCTAAAGTAGTGGTTTCACAACCTTTCCAAATAAGGTCTGCTCCCTGAGGTATTCCATTTTCTCTTTTATGATAAAATGCTCTTTTTTTAGCACTAAAATCTGTTACAAACACAAACTCATGCCCATATTTTTCTTTAATATATTTTGACGCTAATTTTTCTGATTCCGCATTCATATCTCCAACATCTTCATAATTCATTTTAAATCCATATTCTTTTTCCAATGCATTATATAATTCTTCTAATTTAATTCTAGGAAATGGTTTCGTTGGGATAATGACGTCTATATTAAACAATTTCTTAATTTGTTCTCCATATTTTTCCTTTACAGCTGTTAAACCTGCAATAAAAAGATTTTCTTCAAAGTCCATTAACTCTTCTAAAGATTCAATATAACTCATTTCAATATCAAATGATGT
>CANQMF010000014.1 GCA_947624915.1 uncultured Bacilli bacterium | reverse complement strand
AGTAGCTGTACTTGTAAAATAAGCTATGGTTCCTCCCAATACACCAATAAGTACTAAAGCTAAAACTATCATAATTAGTGACTTCTTCTTCATCTTTTTTCCTACCTCTCTCAACTAGGCTTTAAGTAATTTACTTAAAGCCCACAGGTGGCTTTGTAAAATAAGGTATTTATATATTTACAATATTAAGAAACTTTGATATAATTTTTCTAGTAACATAGGAGTTTTAGCTTATATATAAAATAATTATTGAAATGATAATAGGGCCTTAAGTAAATTACTTAAGGCCCTTAATATTTAAGTTTATAAATTCAAAACAACTATTTTTTGAATAAATAAACAAGCTTTTGCTTACTGTGAACACTTTATGTTGTAAGCCATTTCCTCAAATTTTAAATCCAATTTTTCATCTTTATTGGTTATTTTTTCTACAAAATAACGTAATAATTCTGGATTACGGACTAACAAAGGCCCAACTAAATATGTCCCATAAAAATTATTATAAGTATATCCATCTTCTAAAAAATTCAATTTGCCAACTGTTTGACTACCTCTATTTTGAAAACCAATAATTGGTTTATCTATTAATTTACTCTCTAATTTACTCTCTTTAACCAACCTTTTATCAGTTGATATAGTGTAATAATCAAATAAACTTAATGCCTTTATTTTTTCATCACGATATTGAATATACTTACCAAACATTTCAAATGAGTTGCCGGTTGCTAAAAGGATTTTGCCATCTTCTATATATTTTTTTACTTGTTCTTTATATTGCTTTAAGTGTTCTAAAGCAATATGCATATTTTCTTCTGTCCCCATTCCAATATACACAAAGTCATACAACGATAAATCTAATTCATCACCGATAGTTAAGAAATGGATGTAAACATCATATTTACTTTCTAAAGCTTTTTTTAGTGCTTTAATATTACCGTTTTCACCATATAAATTTAATAAATCATAATATAAGTGTGCAATATGTATTTTCATTTTTCACCTACTATCTTTTTTACCTTACTATCAGTACCTAAATTTAAAATACCATATATCTTACCCTTAGAATTATTTAAAAACACAGGTATATCTTTTAGATTAGTACAAATCTTTATCTTATCTACACTAATGTCTGCTAATTTAATACGGGTAGCTATATCATAAGCAAAAGGTCCAATACAAATAAAAGTATCAATATCTTTATCTTTTAATAGTTCAAAATCAATATCATATAGCCATGATATATCCTTATAAGGATAACGCAAACTAATATATTCAAAACCAAATATAATTGTTTTTAAATTACTATCCTTAGCTACGTAATTAATACATTGATTATAGCTTGGGGCATTCTCATTCTTGCCACTAAGTATATAACAATCTCTTTTATTATATGTCACATAATCATATCTTTTTAAAGCTAATGGAGTATCACTAAGAGCCGAAGCTACTTTATTTTTATCAAATCCAAGATCAGCTAAGGTAGCAAAAGCTGCTACTATATTATAGTAAGTGTAGGTTATATCTGTATTTTGTTTTATCTTGTATTTCTTATTAATCGTCAAACTATCTTTAAAATTAGTAATTTCATAGTCAATTTTTGGCCTTCTAAAATTACATTTTGGACAATAGTAATATCCAACATTACCAAAATAAACATAATCATAATTTAATTTAGAGTGACATTTAGGACAATAAATTAAATCTAAGGCATTTGTATTAGGAAAGGAAATTGTATTACAACTATTACTTAATCCAAAGTAAACTTTCTTAACATCTTTTTCTAAAGATAACTTAAGTGTGAGAGGATCATCACCATTAATAATTAAAGTCATATCCTCTTTAATAGCATCTTTAATAGTATTGTAAACAACTTCATAGTGACCATGGCGTGGTGGTTGATCACGGGTAATATTAGTTATTACAAAATAATTAGGTTTTAAAATTTTAACTACTTCTTTAGTATAACGTTCATCAACTTCAAAAACAATTGCCTCTTTTTTTATTTTACCTGTTAAAGTAGCATTTTTTATTAAAAGCGTTACTAAACCAGCCGTTAGATTATTACCATTACGATTATGAGCTACTTGAACACCATTTTTTTCTAATGCCTGTGCAATTAAGTAAGAAGTTGAAGATTTGCCACTACTTCCTGTCACCGCAATGACTGTTTTAGGAAATTTAAAACATTTAGTAATATTTTTATTTATTTTTAAAGCGATTTCTCCTGGCTTAGATCCTCCACGATGAATCAAATTTAACAAAAAAATAATTACTTTTGTGATTAATATGGTTAATACACTTCCAAGTAAATGATTTTCATTTTTTTCCATATTTTTACCTCTTTTTCTATCAATTTGTGAGGTTAGAACAAACGTTACCCTCACTAAATTCGTACTCGCACTTTATTAAGTTAGTTTGACTCTAAAAGTATTGTACATCTAGCAATACTTTCCATTATTTCACCACTTTTATTATATATTACTGCTGTACTCAAAATGTTTAAACAATATAACCTCATTTCCCTTTCTATCATTGTAACATATTTTAACTTCTTTTGTCGAAAAAAACCAAAAGTTTCCCAAAAGTGTTATTGTATATATGGTGATAATATGTTTCGAAAAAAAATAATTCTCCATAAAAGAAAGCTTTTAATTAAATTAAGTGGTAAAGTACAGTATCATGACATATTACTTATCAAAAGAAAGATTACTTATCTAACTGCTATTTACAACATTGAACATATTATTATTGATTTAACTAATACAGTTAATTATGATCTTTTTAAGCAAGAATTAAATTATGCTAATATAACCCTTGTTAAATAAAAAGCGGCTATTTGAAAATTTTCAAATAGCCTTGTTTTTCATTTATTATTTATCAGTTCCTTTTAATAGATCAAATACTTTACGTACTTTTAACTCATATTTTACTGTTTCATTACCAAAATTGTTAGTAAAATCTTCAGAACTCATATTATATTTTTTAGCTAAGTCATCGATCTCTTTTTCTACATCTTCATCACTAACTTCTATATTTTCAGCTTTGATAATGGCATCTAGAATTAATCGATAAGTTACACGCTTAGTGGCCTGCTCTTTATATTCTTTCTTAAGACTTTCTTCAGTCATATTGGTAAATTTATAGAATTGTTCTAAAGATATTCCCTGCATTTGTAAATTTTGACTATATTCATTAATCATACGATCTTGTTCATCTTTAATCATGACATCAGGAATATCAATTTCAGTCGTTTTAGCAACCTCACTTAATAAATCATCAATTAACTTATCTTCAGCTTGCTTTTCTTTTTGCGCCATAATATTTTCTTTAGTTTGTTTTTCTAAAGCTTCTTTAGAATCAATTCCTTCCATTCCTAAATCATCAAAGAAATCCTTATCTAATTCAGGAATAACCACTTCTTTAATCTCATTAACTTTAACTTTAAAAACAACTTTTTGTCCTTTTAAATCTTCAGCATGATAATCCTCTGGAAAAGTAAGTTCAATTTCTTTTTCATCCCCAGTTTTTAATCCAATTAGTTGTTCTTCAAAACCAGGAATAAACGTATTACTACCAATTTCTAACGAATAATTTTCACCCTTACCTCCATCAAAAGCAACACCATCTTTAAATCCTTCAAAATCGATAACAGCAATATTACCCTTTTCAACTTTACCATCTTTAGTAATCATTTCTTTGTAATGTTCACGCATATGATCGATAGAGTGTTTAATTTCTTCATCAGTTACTTCTACCTTATCTTTTTTTATTTTTAAGTTTTTGTATTTACCTAACTTAACTTCTGGTTTTAAAGTTAAAACAAATTTAAACTCTACTCCACTATCATCTACACTGTTTACGTTAACAGAAGGCTCTGAAACAATTTCTAATTTTTCGTTTTTCTCTATTAACTTATCATAAGCAAGTTCAACGGCTTTATTTGTTGCTTCATAATATAGGCTTTCTTTACCATAATGTTTTATATAAACACTTTTAGGAGCTTTACCTGGACGAAATCCATCAATTTTAGCTTTACGGTTAGCTTTTTTAAAAGCATCGTCTAATAATTTTGCCCACTCTTCCCCCTCTATCTTAATAATAACTTCTTTTTCATTCTTCTTTTCCATAATTCATCTCCCACGCTATATAGTATATAATAAAATAACATATTAAGCAAGTAAAATATTAACAATATGAAGGGATGATAAATCATCCCTTCATGTCTTGTTAATATTATGCATTTCCGATCATATAGATAATACCGATCCTTTAAATTAATTTGCTATAATGTATGGATCATCCATTAAACCGGTACCTCTACTATATGTTGTATCTGCTTTTAGTGCAATCACAGGACGTACACCATAAGAGTTATACACATAGTCATGAGCTAAGTAACCAAGTGGGTTAATAGCAAAAGCATGAGCATTATAATTATCGAAAGAATAAGGTGACATTACCCAATAAGAGCTTCCAGTATACAAGTAATAGCTATTATTACTACTATTTGTACCTCCAGCATATATTACTTCATCAGATGTTATTAAACCAACTGCATTTCTTACTCCACCATTATTCAATGTCAATGAGTCTTGATCACGACAACTCAAACTTGGAGCACCTTCATCTTGTCTATATCTTGCATCAAAATACAAAAGATTAGTTAATGCTCCACCATTTGGATTCCAGCCACTTTCTTCTTTTGATCTTTCATAGCTTCGATCACTACACCATACTGCATCCTCTAACTTATCTATATTAGATGTCATATTATTAGCAAACCAATTATTTTCCAAATAATCTTTGATAGTTGAATCATTATTGCTACTAAATAATTCACTTAATGCATCTTCAATTAACTTTCCACTAGTTAACTCAATATAATAACTTGCTGTTTCGGTCGTATAGTAGTAATAACGCAATGTCGAACAAGTTCCAGTGTCATTATTACATGTATAATGATGATTTGCATCAAGTACTGATGTTTGACTAGTTAGAGTATAAGTACCCGTACCTGGATTATATGTAGCTGATGCCCCAAACTTAGATCCACTAGTTGCATCGCCATATTTATATCCATAAGAAGTTCCATACTTATATCCAGCATAAGCTGGTGAACTAGCACTAACATTAAATTGTTTTTCCGCTACTTGTGTATCCTTACCACTATTATTACATACTTTTTTATTACTTTGAATAGTTGGTGATCCATTATATATTAATTTGATTCCACCTTTTTCTGTCGTTCTGACAATCTTCCAACAACTATCAGCAAATATAACATTATTGTTTGTAACAGCGCCACGATAATAATATATTGGATGAGCATCTTGTGATGTATCAGCGATCATATATACACCTTGACCATTCGTTGCTGATGATGCTTTCTTAAAATCAATACCATCAGCATTAGCAACATTAGCACTTGTTATATCGTCTGGTACTGCATTCTCTGTAACAGCATCATACAACTTATCTAATTCTGGTTCTACTGGCGTACCAATAGCATTTATTACAAATGGAGCACTAGCAGTTCCATCACCTTCATTATACATTGCACCTGGTTTAAGAGATATGACTGGTCTTACACCTAATCCTAAGCTATATTTAACACCTTCACCATAAACATATCCTCCAGCATAAACCGAATATACACTAACATCAGAATCAACAATAGATGGTGACATTGTCCAATACCATGCTCCGGAAGCTAAATAATATCCATTATAAAATTGTTCCTGTCCACCAGCATATATTACTTCGTCTAAAGTTATTAAACCAACTGGATATTTTGCTAAACCATTAGCCACAGTTATAGAATAATCATCGGAACATGAGAATGTTACATTGCCTCTTAATCTTCTATAATATGTATCAAATTGTAATGGATTACCAAGTCCACCACCGTTTGGATTCCATCCAACAACGTCACTAGCGGCCTTAAATCCCATATCGTTACACCATACTGTGTCTTCCAAATAGTCAGTATAACCTCGCATATTATTTTTATACCAATCATTTTCTATAAAATCTTTAATTGTCGAATTATTCTTATTAGCAAACATTTCTTTTATGGCATCCTCTACCATTTTGCCACCCGTTAGCTCAATATAATAACTTTTGCCAAAAAGAGTAGAAGTATAGAAATAATACCTTAGAGTACCACAAGTCTGTCCACCATCACCACAACTATAGTGTGAACGATTAATACCAGAACCACTTAAACTTTTTAATGTATAAGTATTAGTTTCATCGTCATAAGTAGCTGAATTATAAAATCTCCTTTGATCATTAAGAGCAGTTACCGCCTTATCTTCATGTATTTCATAAGTAGAACCATACATGTATCCAACATAAGCTGGCGAATTATCACTATTATTAAACTTCATAGTCGTAACCTGCGTATCTTCACCAACATTATCACAGGTCTTTGCACCACCAGTTCCTTTTGGAACACCATTATAAATTAACTTGATTCCACCTGTATCGGTTGTTCTTACGATCTTCCAGCAAAGGTCAGCAAATAAGACATTATTGTTATTAACATCGCCTCGATAGTAGTAAATTGGGTGTGAATCTATAGCTGTATCAGCATCCATATAAACGCCTTGACCGTTCGTTGCTGATGAATTATTAAGAAAATCAATGCCATTTACACCCGCAACATTTGCACTAGTTATATCATCTGGTACTGCACCATCAACCACCTTATTATATAAGAATTTTGAGATTTTTGGTGTATCGATAACATAAGGGCTATCGGGACTACCGTTACCTTTACTATATGTAGTTCCCTCTTTAACAGAGATAACTGGGCGTACACCTTTATAAGAATGTACATTATCGGATGTCTCCGCATCTAAAGAGCCGTCAGAATATACAATGGCCACATATGGATATATGTTATTAAAGGAATAAGGTGTCATTGTCCAGTAACTTTGACCAGTGTACAAGTAATAATTACTATTATTTTTACCACTTGAACCAGCCCCAGCATACATTACTTCATCAGCCGTTATTAATCCAACTTTCTTGTTTACGCCTCCGTTACTTTCTGTTAAAGCATACTTAGTAGGGCATGTAAGATCTGGCTTTCCAGAAGAGTTTGTACGATTCCTAGATGAAAAGTAAAGCATTGAAGATAACGAACCACTTGGGCTCCAACCACCATAACTGTAAACACTTTTATCATTACACCAAACCGTATCTTCTAAAAGGCTATCATACTCAGCCATGTTTTTCGCATACCATGTGTTTTCAATATACTTCTTAATAGCAGAATCATTATCATTGCTAAACATTTCTGAATACAATTCATCGTTTACTAATTTTCCTTTTGTTAAATTTATATATGAAGCATATAATTTACTTCCCGAAATACTGTCATAATAATAATATCTCAAAGTACTACATTTGCCAGAAGTGTTATTACACGTGTAATGATGAGTACTATCTAAGCTTTCCGTTGTATCCGATAAAGTGTAAGTATCTGTAGAGCTATCATAAGTAGCTGATTTTCCCACCAAAGCACCATCAACTAATATTTGAGTATCAGTTGATGCTCCTGCCACTCCTTGATATGTATAAGCTTTACCATACTTATATCCAACATGAGATGGTGAATCAACAGAATCATTAAACCTTTGGGTTGATGCAAGTTGAGATGCTGAACCAGTATTTTTACATACTGACTTTCCTTTTTCAATAGTTGGTGTACCATTATAGATTAACTTAACACCACCTGTATCCGTCGTCCTTATGATCTTCCAACAAAAATCAGCAAACAAAACATTATTGTCAGTTACAGCGCCACGGTAATAATAAACCGGATATTCATTTTTGGATGTAGTAGATACACGATATACACCTTGACCATTTGTTGTTGAAGATCCACTACTAAAACTAATACCTGAATTAGAACTTACATGTTCACTTTTAATATTGTCATCAACACCATATCTTGCAACAGCACCATATAAGGTATTATCAAGCTCAATTGCATCTACTACATATGGATCTTTAACCGTTCCTACACCACTAAGATACTCTGTACCCTCTTTAAGTGATATAACTGGTCTAACACCAAAACTTGAAGATACGTTTACACGGTTAGATAAGGTTCCGCTAGCACTAATTGTATTATTCATAGCGCTTTGTTCCCAGAAAGCATAAGGGGTCATTGTCCAATAAGCTTTGCCAGTATATAGATAAGTATGTAAATAGTCCCCATTCAAAGCTACATTTTGACTTCCAGCAAAAATAGCTTCATCTAAGGTTAACAAACCAACTGGATACTTTAACTCATTATCATCTACGGTTAATTCATTGTCACTAGTACAAGCAAAACTTGGAACACCATTTATAGCTGTATTATATGAACTAAAGAATAACGGATCAGTTATATTTCCGCCAGTAGCATTCCATCCATTTAAAGAAGCAACCGTTGTATTACTACACCATGGAGTATCCTCTAAGTAATAAGTATAGTCTGCCATTGTCTTAGAATACCATTCATCTTCAATATAATATTTCATCCATGAATCATTCTCATGAGTAAACATTTCTTTCAAAGCATCTTCGATCTTTTTACCACCTGTTAATTCAATATAGAAACTGTTAATATATTTAGAATCTGGTACATAATAATAGTATCTTATAGTTGAACACTCCCCAGATAAATTATTACATGAATAGTGATGAGTTCCATCTGGTTTACCAGTTTTACTAGTAAGTGTGTATGTCTTAGAGCTATCATCGTATTCAACAGATGTTCCATATACTACATTAGTTGGTGCCACAGCAGATTTCCTTTCGTATATGTTACCAAATTTATATCCTACACCAACTGGTGATATTGCATCATCATTATAACGATAAGGTGCTAATTGAGAATCATCTCCTGTATTGTCACATACATCCCCACTACTTTTTGCCTTACCATTATATATTAGTTTGACACCACCAGTTGTTGTTGTTCTCACCATCTTCCAACATATACCAGCAAATAAAACATTATTGTTGGTTACATCACCACGATAGTAATAAATTGGATAATGTTGATTAGCCGTTGGTGCATATAAATATGATCCTTTACCATTAGTATCAGATGCTGGTTTTTTAAAGTTAATACCATCATCACTTTTTACATAAGCACTACTTATCCTATCAGAAACAGCACCTTTACGAGCTGCACCATATAATGTTTTATCTTCACCAAAAGTATCTATATAATAAGGATTATTGGGAGTACCATTTCCTGAAGCATACTGAGTATCATGTTTTAAAGAGATCATTGGTCTTAGACCGATTGAAGCTTCTGACGTAAAACTTTCAACTATAGATCCACTAGTATCAACAGCCATAGGATAAATCTTCTTATTGGCTAAGTCAACAACACCAGGACTCATAGACCAATAGCTATCACCTGTATATAAGTAATAAGTAGTATTTGGAGTATTTGAAGCACCTCCAGCCAAAAATAACTCATAACTATTTATTAATCCAACAGGATAATTTAATGTTTTATTTTCAACTGTTAACCAAGATTCTTTGCTTCCAATAATATTAGGATCTTCTTGTAATTCCAAATAATGTTGGATGTTAGTAAATTCAATTCTTGACGTCAATTCAAAATCGTTTTGGCCTGTAAATCCAATAATTTCTTTATCATTACGCCATTTCGTATCTTCTAAATAATATGAATATGGCAACATAGTCTTAGCAAACCAATCATCAATATAGACCTTAGCAACTGATGAATTATTATTTTTAAGCATTGCTTCAATAGCAGTGACAATAGTTGCCCCATTTGATAATTCTATATAATTGGTTTCATCAACATAATACCTAACAGTACTACAAGTTGATGCCGTACTATTACATGTATACCCA
The DNA here is from genome assembly GCA_947624915.1 of uncultured Bacilli bacterium. Next base: position 9,743 of record CANQMF010000014.1, on the reverse strand, counting down.
CCATTTCCTGAAGAACCCGTACTTTGTAAAGTATACATTTTTGTACTCTCACTATAACTTACATTTTTGTAAAATAAAGCACCGTTAGCAAATGCACCTGTCTTTATATGATAAACATCACCATACATATACCTAGCATAAGCAAGTGAATCACTGGTTCCTGTAGCTATATCACTATTAAATGGAACTGAGCTTAACGCTGTTTCATGACCAGTATTCTTACATACAGCCATCCCATTCTCAGATTTAGGTTTACCATTATATATTAACTTAACGCCACCTGTTTCTGTTGTTCTTACAATCTTCCAACAAAGATCTGCGAACAAAACATTATTATTGTCGACTGCCCCTCGATAATAAGATATTGGATATTGATCACCTGAAGTACTAGCCATCTGATAAACACCTTTACCATTAGTACTTGATGATTTAGAGGTAAAGTCAATTCCACTATTACTGTTTACATAGGCACTTGCCATATTATCTGGTAATGCAACACTATCAACTGCGTCATATAGTAAATTGGTTAGTTCTTTCCAAACTGTACCATCCATACTTTTAGCAAGCTCTAACTTTTTCCAAGTCCCTTCCATGTATACATCTTCATTAGGCATAACAAAACGATTATTTCCAGCATCCGTAACATCAAAAGTTGATTCCCATCCTTTAAATGTATATCCATTACAAGCTTCTGGTTGATAATCAGAAACTTCAACAATTTCATAAATATAATGGTCTTCTTTATTAGTATAACTTAACTCACATTCTTCTGGATAATTAGCATCATAATAAACCGTATGACCTCGTCTTAAAACTGGTGACTGATCATTAGTTAACGTTACTTCATCATGTTCAGGTAACTGGGATCTAACCTCAAAACGTTCATTGGTAGGATAAAGAGTCTTCCCATCTTCTATATATTCCGGTTTTAAATCAGCTTTTATTGTCATCTTAGCATGAGATCCGGTAGATAAAGTATTTGGCTCTATAGTCCAAGTTATTTTTTGATTACCATTGTCATCTTCTAACTGAACACTTCCCATACTAACTAATATATCTTTTGAATCCTTAACATCGAAATAATTATTGTTAATATAATCAACAACTTCAAACTTTTCATAATAATTTAATGAATTTATATAAGTAGCTTCAATAAGTTTATTGTCCAAATCTTCTATAGTTGCACTAAATTGATAGTCAGTAGCATCTTTAAGTGTCTCATCTATTTCCTTTCCCATTTCATACTGAATACCACTTATAATCATATCTGGATATTTTTCTTTTAAATGTTCATATTGTGGTTTGATAAGTGATAAGGCACCATTAGATGTTCCATCTGTAACAAATAAAACCACTAACTTTCTTGATTCACTAGGAACATAACTTTCTAATAATTCTTCTACTTTGTCTAAAGCACTATAGTAATTAGTACAGTATGCAGGTTTTACAACATTAGGTGCACAGGTTAATTCAACACTCTGAATTGCATTTAAAAGAGTTTCCTCATCCCGAATAAGATCTGTTATAATCTCTGCCTTATTTTCAAAACCTATAAGCGCTACATTGCTCTTATAATTTTTTAAAATATCTTTAATATACTTTTGAGCACTAGTTAAAAAGGCATTATATTTATCACCCTTCATACTAGTTGATTTATCAAATACTAACACGACATCATAAGCACTAGCACGGTTAGTCAATCTTTTTATAGAATCAACATCAAAAGTAATTTCAGCAGTATCCTCATCTGTCCATAAAGCACTCTTCTTTACTTGATAACTACCTTCATTGTCATCCTCATAGCCAAATGATTCAACTGAAACATCAGGAATCTCGTAGTAATAATCACCACGAAAGACTTTAGCAATCTGATTCCATGCCTTCCCTAAATTATTAACACCTGTTATTTTGGATAGTGATGAATTTAAAACAACTAAACTAACCAAAATACTAAGGAAAACAACAAAATTCTTTTTGATACTTCTCATGATAATACCTCCATATCACTATAGTTTATGTCCTCTATTCTATACATAAAAATTATATCAAATTTTGTCGTCAATGTAAATCTATTATAATTCTTTTTATTTTAACTTTTATTATTTTAAAATATTAAAAAACAAGCATTACACTTGTTAGCTTGTTCATTATATTTAATCACGTTCTCTAAACGCTTTAATTATTTTTCCATCTTTAACACTTACATAATACTCATATTCGTATTGGCCATAATTAAAATCAATCTCATAAACATTCTGTCCATACTTATAGTCTAATTCAATATCTAAATCATAAATATCTTCTTGTTTAACATTAATATCTTTTAGAGCAACATTAAGGGCATCTTGTTTAGAAATAGAGTCACTAGAACTATCATTTATATCGTTATTATCATTATTCAAATCACTATTGTTGTAATCATCTGGGATACTATTAATATTTTCATTATTACTTGTACTATTAGACTTTATATAATTAAGATCATCTCTATCTTTAAAAACAACAACTATGATAAGTAATAACAATAATATGATTATTACTAACAGTGATGGCAATAATATTTTATTTATATCTAACTTCTTATTATTCATACATAAACCTCTCTTCGTTTAATGATTACACGTTAACACCAATACATTTAGCATTTCTTAGGTTACTTATCCACATTCATCTAACCCCTATTTAATTATGTTCGTTAACTCATCTTTACTTTTAAAACCAACTGTTTGTTTTACTAATTCCCCATTTTCAAATACCAAAATAGTTGGTATAGACATAACATTATATCTAATCGATACATCTTCATTATCATCAATGTTAATCTTATAAAATTTTATGTCCTTAAACTCATTAGCTAGTTCATCCATAATAGGCGCTAACATCTTGCAAGGTCCACACCATGGAGCATAACAATCAATAACAACTTTTCCATCTTGTTTAATAATACTATCTAATTGCTTATCTTTTATTTCAATAACACTCATTTTACTCTTCCTTTCATTTCTTTTATGGCTGTAGTAGCAGCTATACTACCATCACTAACAGCTGTTGTAAGCTGTCTTAATCCTTTAACCCGTGTATCACCCGCTACATATATACCATCTGTTTTAGTATGAACACCATCATCAGATATAATGTAACCATGATCATCAATATCCACAATATTACTAAAGGCACGATTATTGGGTTCCTGCCCAATCGCAATAAATAAACCTTCCACCTTAATATTTTTTATCCTATCTTGTTCATCTTTAATAGTAATACTTTCTAATTTATCATTACCATTTAACGATATCACATTTGCATTTAGTATAAATTCAACCTTTTCCTGCTTTCTCAATTCCCTAACGTAATTATCTTCACCCCTAAACTCATCACGACGATGTATTAAATATACCTTACTAGCTATATTAGCTAAATACAAGGCATCTTCCAAAGCAGTATTTCCTCCTCCATTAACCGCTACAACTTTATTTTTGTAAAAAGGCCCATCACAAGTCGCACAATATGATACTCCCTTACCTATAAACATCTGTTCATTTGGCAAATTCAACTTACGATTGGCCGCACCAGTCGCAATAACAATTGCTAAAGCCTTATATTCACCTTTTTCAGTTATAACAGTTTTATCTTCATTAATTCTAACTACGGTTTCGTACTTAAATTCAACCCCTAACTTTTTAACTTGATTATATAAATTAGTTGCAAAGTCAATCCCTGATATTACCTCAATACCAGGGTAATTTTCAATCTTACTAGCATTAATAATCTGTCCCCCATAACTCTTAGCTTCCAATACTAAAACATGTTTATTAGCTCTTAAGGCATATAAAGCACAAGTAAGTCCAGCTGGGCCAGCTCCAATTATTATCAAATCATACATAAAATATCACCCACTTTAACAATTCAATAATACGTTCTTTCATTTTCAGTAGCCCTTCAATTTGTAAATAACAATGATCTTTCATAAACTAAAAACTTAGTAAAATTGCATTTAATATCATTTTCACAAATCTATAGCTAAAGCATCATCAACTTATAGACATATTTAATTACAAAGCACTTTCTATTGTACTCAATTCAATTGTATAAAACGTTATTAAAATTGTCAATTAAAAAATATTAATATTAACATTCTTCAATTTCTTTCTTTTAGAACTTTTTCTCTCAAATTTAATACTGCCTTCCTTTTCCTCATTTTCACTGGGGGTCATAAGCCATTTAATCAGTTTATTACATATATATGCTAAAAAGATAGTTATCAGTATAATAATTATATTATACGTAAGATCATATTTAGTAATATTAACATGAAATTTATTTAATACAAGAACACCAATTATAATTAATCTTTCATGAATCGTATATATCTCTAGTGTAAAACCACCAATAAAGTGTAAGATAGCAAATTTAAATTTGGGGAAATGTAATCTAATAAAATTAAAAAAGATACTAAAACCAATTACTAATCCCAAAGTAACAAAGATGAAAATAAAGTAGATAATAAACTGACCATACCACTTAAGTGAAATTGGTACAGACAAGAGAGTCAAAAGTGGAAAAATTGCTACCAAAATACTAAACAAACAGAAAAAGATATGACTTTTCTTCATGTATTGATCATGATAAGCTTTATCACCAATATATAAACCTATAAGATAAATTGGTATTCTACCAATAAACAAATAATAGTAACAATTTTTGGGAATAATACCTAACAAAAGAATTAAAAAGGTTATCCCTGCAATAACATAGTCAACTTTGATCTTATCTTTATATTTATCATGAAAGTCAACAATTAAAGGCGTTAATAAATATAATACTAATAAAGAAGGAACATACCAATACCATCGAGGGTATTTACCTAATCCTAAGAAAAAATTAGTTAATGTTACTTGACCCCAAAACTCACCAACTCCGATATAACGTAATTTTAAAAGTAAAAAGCATAAAACAATAGTTATAGGTAAATAAAAAGGTAAAGTCCGCATTATACGTTTTTTTATAAAAAGTTTCTTAGATTTGCCTTTGCGATAAGAATAAAGGCATCCTGCTCCCGACAAAAGTAGAAAAATATCAACACCAATATAACTATAACTATGAATAAAAGAAAGTATATCATTATCAATGATAATTGGTGAATGACAGAACATTATCAATAACATAGCTATAGCCATAATCTCCACTTTATTTTTTAAAATATCACTATACTTCATAAACAATCACTCCAATAATGCTTTATCTAATTAGAAAGTATCACGCAAGACATGTATGTGTATAACTAATAATAGCAGTGAGATAAATGTGGAAATGTGTTTTATTAACTCATTTATTAAAATTTGACAAAATGAAAGCCTAATCTTTTATATATATTAGATGCTCTCGGTGTATTTAAAAGACGCGCCAAAACTAAATTATAAATATCATCAAATAAAATAATAATAAGTAAAGTTATACTGATAGTTAAAAAAACTTTTTTATTAAGACTTTTAGCCAACCAAAACAAACAAGGCATAACACCGTAGATTAATAGTAAACCTGACAAGCCAAAGAAAGTAACACTTCTTAGGCAGACAAATCCACCAATATTACCAAAATTCCATATCTCTTTGTTATAATCCCAACAACGCCAACCATCAAAAAAATTATACATTACATAACCAGATAAAAACTCTAAAAGACCACAAATCAATAATCCTAGTATAAATACCTTCAATGGCTTCTTTCGATAACGAAAAGTTAAAAAATAAATTCCTAAAGCCCCATAAGCATAAATATTAATCCAAGGTAAAAAATTACCACCACGCCAATAAAATTGTTTCATGCCACCATTAAAGAAATAAAATATATACTCATATAACCAACCAAACATGCCAGCAATGACTACCATTAAACCAATAATGCCAAGCATAGTTGTTCTGTCAAAGTTTGGTTTTTCATTTATATATTCCTGATACATTTTCTTCATATCTAATAAGTCTATCCATCTTTTATTAATTAAAGATTTTTTCATCAATTATAATTGTCTTTTGATCATAATCAACTGTAGTCATGGCATCATAAGGAATAATTGTACGTGGTACAGAATGTCCAAAATTAACATTATATAAAAGTGGTGTATTAATATCTTTAAATATTTCTCTATAAATATCTTTATACTCATCATAATATTTTTCATCAAGTGGTTTACCAACAATAACGCCCTTAACTAAATCAAAAATATGTTTTTCCTTAAAAGTCAATAACATTGTTCTTAATTCTTCAGGATCTGGAATACCATCTGATGTTTCTATAAATAATATCTTATCTTGCCACTCCTTTTCAGTAGGAAATATTTCATATTTGTCATAAATCATCTTCGCTTCAGGACTTGTCATAGCATTATAAAGAGATTCAATACATCCACCATATAATCTACCATGAACAACACCACTACCATTTAATACTTCATAATGATGTTTTTCATCATGGACTTCACGGGGCTTACCTAATTCTTCCCTACCGTAACTTTTTCGATCGCTATACCAGATGGGACTAGAGACTATTTCAAATTTTTCCTCTTCTTTAAAATATTTTTCAAAATATTCCTTCGTATACGGTAACATCTCCTTATCTAACTCAGCCATATCAACCATTAAACAAGGCCCATAAAAAGTTGATAGTCCTAACTTATTTAGCATTAGATGATTATTAGTCGTATCCGAAAAGCCAGTAAAAATCTTAGGATGTTTTATTACTGCTTCTCTAAATTCTGGATCTTCCATTAAATAGGGAATTAATTTATAAGTGTCATTACCACCAATAGCTGACATAATAGCCTTAATACTATCATCTAAAAAAGCTTGTTTTAAATCCTCAGCTCTTGCCTCAGGATGCTGCGCTAAATAATCCATATCTTTTAAAGCATTAGGCATTATAACCGGTTCTAAACCAAAACTTTTAAGTCTTTCAATACCTAAATCTAACTCATGTTTACAAAAAGGCATACCTAATAATCCTCTTGATAAACTTACAATAGCAATCTTATCACCTTTATTTAATTTATGTGGTTTTACCATTATATCACTCCTTTATTATATCAAACCATTAACTTACTAAATACTTCTTTTAAAGAAGCATGAATCACTAAATTAGCTTTATAATCATAAGGTGTAGGTGTCTTATTAATAATTACTAAGTATTTACCATGAAAAAGATTAACTAAGCTACTAGCAGGTTCTACTAACAAAGAAGTCCCTGCTACAATCAACATATCAGCATTATATATATAATCCTGAGCAGCTATAAAAGCCTTTTCTGGGAGAGCTTCCCCATACAATACCACATCAGGTTTAATAATACCTCCACATTCACACTTAGGAATACCATCACTTTTAAAAAGCTTTTCCACTTTATACTCTTTACCACAATTCAAACAATAATTGTGATAGATTGTTCCATGTAACTCACATACATTATGACTACCAGCTTTACTATGCAATCCATCAATATTTTGCGTTATAATAACTTTTAACTTACCACAATCTTCTAATTTCTTTAAATAATTATGGGTTATATTAGGAACAGCATCCAAACAATTAAAGTGTTTTTTATAATATTCATAAAAAATATCAGGATGTTTATGAAACATAGTAGAACTAAGCATTTCTTCAGCCGGATATTCACTTTTTATTTGATACATTCCATCCTTACTTCGAAAATCTTTTAAACCACTATCTGTAGAAACACCTGCTCCACCAAAAAAAACTATATTATTGCTTTTATCAATCATTTCTTGTAATAAATCAATATTCATTTAATAACCACCATTCACTATTTTATGATTTAATTATTTACTAAACGTAACTTTAATATTATCACTTCCTAAATCAGGCAAATCAGCAATATGACCAATCTTTGTATACTCATAATCAGTATTAAAATCCTTATAAAAAATAACTAAACAATTATCTTGATAAAGCATTACATCTCCTTTATTTATCTTAGTCGGAACACTAGAATTAGTAGGTAATGTCGTATTTAAATAATAAAACTTTTCATTACCATTTAACTCTTTCATATTAAGTTCAAGGGGTAATAACTGCATCAAAGATAAAACAGTTTCATTATTTTCTGGTACAATATTATAACTTTTACTATCAATAATTATTTTCATATCTATATCATCATCTACCTTTAAATGACTATTTTTTGAAGACTCTAATGCCTTACTTTGCTCAAATTTGATATAAGGTGAATCAAGAACTTTGTTCCTGAACTCCTCTTGTTTTTCTCTACTATTATCCAACAATCCAACGATAACCAGTCTATTATCTTCGTCTACATAATTAAAACTCACATTTTGATAATCGTGATCAGTTGTTTCAAAATATTTAATTATTTGATCATTAATCGTATTTAACTCTTCTATTGAAGGTACTTCTTTACCACATCCTGCAATATTAAAAATTATTAATAAAAATAAAATAACTCTTTTTCCCACGTACCATTCCTTCTAACAACTACTATAATTATATCATATTGATAACAAAAAAAGGAATCTCTTCCTTTTATATTAATAATCTTATATCCTCATTTTATCAATTAGTATCTATAACATAAGGATCTTCTATTGTTCCTATACCAGTACTATAATAGACACCTGATTTTAGGGAAACTGATGGCCTTACTTGAAGTTTAAAAAGGCCAAACAACAAATAAGGAGCCCAACTAGATATATACTTAGACTGTAATGACATAACAAGCATATCATCATGTGGTGTCATAAGCCAGGTAGTAAAATTTAGATAAAACGTAGATTCCCCACTGAGATGTCCCCCTGCATACATTACTTCATCACTAGATAAAAGAGCAATTGGATATTTTAATTGATTATTTTCTACTGTAAAAGAATCCTGTTCACGACATTTTAAACTAGGCACTCCTTTTCTAATTCGAATCTTTGCATCAAACTCTAAGCTAGTATCTAATTTACCTCCATTGGGGTTCCAACCACTTCCCTCAAATCCCTGACTTATACTACGATCATTACACCATACGGTATCCTCTAAATAATCTGCATATGATTTCATGTTATTTTCATACCAATCATTTTCAACATAATCTTTAACAGTTGAATTATTTTCGTTACCTAGCATCTCTTCAATGGCTTCACCTACTAATTTACCAGCTTGTAATTCAATATAATAATCTTTTTTATAATAATATCTCAATATATCACAGGTTCCTTCTGCGTTATTACAAGTATAATGATGATTGTCATCTAGTGATTTTGCTGTATCAGTTAAAGTATATATACCATTAGTTTCGTCATAACTAGCAGATGTTCCAAATAATACTCCACTACTGGGGGCTTCTGATATTTCCTTATACAATGTTCCATACTTATACCCAATATAGGCCATTGAATTACTCCCCTGATTATAATCTACATTTGGTGCATCGGTTTTATCACATATCATTTTACCATCTTGCTCAGTAGCAGGGCCCTTAAAAATTAATTTTATGCCACCCGTATCCGTTGTCCTTACCATCTTCCAACAAATATCGGCAAATAAGACATTATTATTATCTACATCACCTCGATAATAATAGATTGGATACTCATCACTAGACGTATCAGCTATCATATATACACCTTTACCATTTGTATCTGATGATATAGAATTAAAGTCTATTCCATTTTCTCCCGTTACATAGGCACTTTTTATATTATCTGGTACTGCTTGACGTTTAATAACATC
>CANQMF010000013.1 GCA_947624915.1 uncultured Bacilli bacterium | reverse complement strand
CATAAAAAATGAAGAATGTTACATAAAATTTATAAAAAAATAAAAATTAACGAAATTTACTTTTTTTTCTTATTCTCTTTAAAAAAACGCTAATTAATGATATAATTATTTAGTATGGAGGGTAGCTATGGAAGTAAGTGAAATTATAAATATCTATGACAACTATGTTAAAAAAATAGATGATTTATGGAGGGCTCTTTGACGTTGATAAGAAGCAAATAAGAATAGGTGAGCTAGAATTAACTATTAAAAAGGAAGATTTCTGGTCTTCTGTTGGTTATAAAGATGTTCTAACTGAATTAAGTCAATTAAAAGATGATGTTAGTAATATTTCGGTGTTAAAAAAAGAAATTAATGATAGTTTGACGTTGGCCCGTATGCTTAAAGAAGATGATGATGCTCAATTGCATAATGAATTAGAAATGGGTGTTGATAGACTAAGAACAGCTTTGGATGACTTGTCCCTAAGGTTAATGTTTAATGGACCGTATGATAGCTGTGATTGTATATTAGATATTCATCCTGGCGCTGGTGGAACTGAGTCATGCGATTGGGCTAATATGTTATATCGAATGTATACAAGATACTGTGAAAGACATGGTTATAAAATAGAAGTGCTTGATTTTCAAAATGGCGAAGAAGCTGGCATTAAGAGTGTTTCTATGGTAATTCATGGTAAGAATTGTTACGGCTGTCTTAAAAATGAACGGGGAGTTCATCGATTGATCCGTATATCACCATTTGATTCTAATAATAGACGACATACATCTTTTGCTTCAGTAGATATAACGCCTGTTTATAACAATGATATAATTGATATTGATATCAAAGATAGTGATTTAAGAGTTGATGTATATCGTTCGAGTGGAAAAGGTGGACAAGGTGTAAATACTACAGACAGTGCTGTTCGTATTACGCATCTTCCAACTAAAATTGTAGTTACCTGTCAAAATGAACGAAGTCAGATACGAAATAAGGAAATTGCCCTTAATGTATTAAAAAATAAGTTATATCAATTAGAAGTAGATAAGCGGGAAAAAGAATTATCTAACTTTAAGGGAGAGAGTATGGATATTAACTTTGGCTCACAAATTCGAACTTATACTATGCATCCTTATTCATTAGTCAAGGATCATCGGACTAATTATGAAACGAGTAATGTTAATAAGGTATTGGATGGCGATTTAGACGAATTTATCAATGAAAATTTAAAAAGGGGAATTAAATAATGAGTGAAAAGACAGAAAATAAAGTTCTTTTAAACAAAATTTATGCAGCACATTGGTTAAAAAGATATATAACTTTTATTTTGGGGTTAATAATGGTAGCGGTGTCTTATAACTTATTTATAAGAAAATGTAATGTTATTTATGGTGTTGGCGGATTAGGAATTATGATAGAAAAATTGTTCTCTGTAGATCCCGCTATAACCATATTAATTTCTAATGTTCTTTTATTGATTCTTAGTTATATCTTTCTAGGCCGTGATAGTACACGGAATACTATTATGGGAACTATTTTGTTTCCATTACTGGTCAAAGTAACGGAGCCACTTTTGACAATTGAACTTGGTGGTTTAGAAAATATTTTGATAGTTGGATGTGGCGCTGTACTGACTGGTACGGGACTTGGCTTAGTTTTTAAATCGGGGTATACTAGCGGTGGAACTGATATTTTAAATCAAATTATCAGCAAATATGCTAAAATGTCATTAGGTAAAGCAATGTATTTTTCTGATATGATTATTATTATTTTTTGTATACCTGTATTTGGATTAGATATTTTTATTTATTCAGTACTGAATATGTATGTTGTTGGTTTAATTACTGATAAAGTAATATTTGGAATATCATCTTCTAAAACTTTTTATATTATCACGGAACACGAAACGGCCGTTAAGAAATTTATTACACAGAATTTGTCGCACGGTGTTACAGTTATAGAAGGTCGCGGAGGATATACGGGAAATGTTGAAAAAATAATTATGTGCATCGTTCCTACTAAAGAATATTATTTATTTAGAGAAGGAATTAAGATGATTGATAAGGATGCATTCTTTATAGTTACTGATGCTTATGAAGCATCAGGTGGTGTGTAGGAGGAGTAGGTATGGAACTGATAACAATCAAAAATGCTAGTAAAACATATAAAACTGGCGTAACAGCAATTCATGATTTATCAATATCCTTTAAAAAGGGGGAGTTTGTTTTTATTATAGGAGCGACTGGTTGTGGTAAATCAACCTTAATTAAGATGTTATATCGTGAGGAGCGACCAACGAGTGGACATATATACATTGGAGGCATAGATGTTGCTAAAATAACGAATCGAAAAGTTTACAAAATAAGACGAAAATTGGGAGTCGTTTTCCAAGACTTTAAACTGTTACCTAAATCAACGGTGTATGAGAATGTGGCTTTTGCTTTAGAAATATTTGGTGTACCGACTGATGAAATTCATAGTAAGGTAATCAAAGTGTTAGAACTTGTTGGTTTGAAGAATAAAGCTAAGCAATATCCACATCAATTATCTGGTGGTGAACAACAAAGGGTTGCTATTGCAAGGGCCATTGTTAATGGACCAAAGATATTAATATGTGATGAGCCAACAGGAAATTTGGATGAAAAAACAAGTATGGAAATTATGAATGTTCTTGAAGCAATTAACAAGTTAGGTACAACTATTATTGTTGTTACTCATGATACTGAGATTGTTGGTAAAATGAAAAAAAGGGTTGTTGAATTAGATCAAGGACGTATTTATAAAGAATATGCAGAAGGAGAGTATCGTCATGAAGCTATTTAGAATTTTAAGTAGAAATATTAGAGATTCTTTTAAAAGTGTTTTTCGTAATTTCTCATTGTCAATTGCATCTATTTCTTGCATTACCATTACATTGATTGTAGTGGCTATTGCAATGGTTCTTTCTGCTAATGTCAACGGTTTTACTCGCAAAGTAGAACAAGATGTGACAATTGTGGTTTTCTTGGACAAAGATATTGAAGAACAACGTTTTAAAGAAATTGAACAGGAAATTCGTCAAATTGACAATGTTGGTACAAAAGAAAGTGATGTTATTGCTAAGAGTAAAATGGATGTTCGTGATGAGTTGATGGAGTCATCAGATACCTATACTTCGGTACTAGAAAAATATGATACGAGAGAAACTAATTTTTTAAAGGATACTTATCATGTCAAAGTTATTGATATCAATAAGATAGAAAAAACGGTTAAAGCATTAGGAAAGATTGATGGTGTTGATACAGTTAAGTATGGTGAAGGAATGATCGAACGATTGGTTACTATTTTTGATGTTATACGCAAAGCAACTTATGTTATTGTTATTGCACTTGTCTTGGTAACAGCTTTCTTAATATCTAATACCATTAAGATTACTATCTTTTCAAGAAAAAGAGAAATTGATATCATGCGTTTAGTTGGTGCTTCTAATATTAATATTAAAATACCGTTTATTTTTGAAGGATTATTTTTAGGCGTTATGGGTTCTATTATTCCAATTTTGGTAACAACTTATGGTTATAGTTCCTTATATAGTTATTTTGATGGTGAGTTATTTGGAAATTTTATTAATTTGGTAAAGCCTAATCCATTTATTTTTAATATTGCTGGAGTATTAATTTTAATTGGTATGGTTGTTGGTATGTTTGGATCATGGCGAGCTGTTAGGAAACATTTAAAAATATAATATGAAGTTTATAGAGAAAATACCTGTCGATTATAATGATTCATCAAAGCACCTTGTTTATGGTATTGTAGAGGTGTTTAATGATAACAATACAAAATATCGAGCTTATTGTGAGCAAATAGAAAACCTTTTTGTGTCAGATAATGTTAATTATATTCAAAAACAGTTACATATTTGGATTAGTGAATGTAATGATAGACCTGATATATTAAACTTTTTGGCTGATAATCAATGGATATTAAGGTATGCTACTGAACAGGATATTGGTATATTGGTCAAAAATAAATATTTTTCTGTTCACTTTAGTAAAATTAAAATGCCTTACGATGCCTACATTAGAAATAATATTAAAAAGCTTTTTTTCAAGGAAATAAGTGTACCTATTTGGCAACAAAAAAAAATTCAGCTAGAAGCTGATATAATTGAATGGCTTTTTTTAGATACTTATAATGCTTTTGATGATAAGTTTATGGCTATTATGCTATCTGATATTATTGATATAAATATAATTGTTAAACGATATCCATGGATTTTAATGCATCTAAGTAATAATAAAAGAATCGACGTGATGCGAAGTATCCATATACCTTTTGGTAATCTTGATTTACCAATTGGTGTAACAGGTAAGGGATCAAAAATAACATTCGAGCATAAAAAGATAGCTATTCCAGCTATTTTGATTAGAGATTACTTAAGATTCTCATATGAGTTAGAACGATTATTTAAAAATTTAGATGATAATTTTGATAAAGCAGTACTCGAATATTGTTATCATCATTCAAAATACTATTCGACTAATGATAGACGAAATTTGTTGCGACAAAATATTTGGGTTCTTGATTTTGTTCCACCTCATCTAAAGAGTAGTGTTTTACATTTGTTGGATCTTGATGAACTAACGTTATCTTTAGATAGTGAAAAAAAGTCGGTTTGTTCACAGCAAAGCATAGCTACTACGATAAATAATGATTATGGTAAACTATGTGGTAAATTATTAGCGTTATTTTCATCGACAAAAGAACAAATAGATGAAAAAACTTTATATAATTTTATTATGAGTGATAAACGTGTCTTACAGTTATGGCCTTGGCTCACAGAATATGTTTCTAATCCCAATTTAAAAAGACAACTAATAAAGTAATCAATTATACCTTTAAAATATAACATAGTTTGTTAGTGTTTTAAAGGTTTTATTTGTTTTCACTATTATAATTCAAAACTTTCAACGGAGACATGATTATCATTACTATCTGTTTTATAGATACTCTTAAAAGTTTCAAGAAGTAGTTTATCATCATTAGATTTTAAAACATCCGCTAAGCTTAAAACACCGACAAATTCATTATTATTTGTCACCAGTAATCTTTTTATTTGATATTTCCGATAGTAATTTAGTGCTTCATTTACATCTTGATTAATATCAATTGATACAATATTTGACGATATAACATCCTTTAGTTCGGTTTTATTTTCTGCTAGAGCTCGTATAACAATGTCACGATCAGTTATTACACCTATAATTTGATTTTGATCTTTAATAGGCATAAATCCGATATCATGTAATTGCATCTTTTTACTAACATCCTTTATACTGTCATAAATAGAGCTAACAATGAGTTCTTGTTTACAAATATCTTTAATTAACATATTATCACCATTTATATTATTCGTGATAATATAAATATTATACTTTAATATAATAAAGTATGAGAAGGCATAATAAACATACGTTTTTAACTTTATCTGTTATTATTATCTTAGGAATTATTTTAGGCTTTGCGTTAATAAATAAAAAGGTAACACCTCTTATGATGATTATGGCGAAAGAGGAAACTAACAAAATATCAACTATTGTTATTAATGATGCAATAAAAAAACAAGTTGTAGATGGGATTAGTTTTGATAAGTTATTTATTACTACTTATGAAAATGGAGAGATTGCCACAATTGACTTTGATTCTGTTATGGTAAATAAAGTATTATCAACAATAGTTCAAACAATTCAATCTAATATTAAGTATTTAGAAAGTGGTAATATTGAAATGTTAGATTTATCTAGCAATGTTTTAGCACATTATAATCAAGATAGGCTAAAGCAGGGAATTATCTATGAGGTACCTTTGGGAATAGTATATAACAATTCATTTTTATCAAATTTGAGTCCTAAAATACCTGTTCGCATTAATTTAGTAGGTAGTATTGATAGTGGGGTTAGAACAAAAGTAACTAATTATGGAATTAATAATGCTTTAATCGAGGTGTATGTTGACGTGGAAGTTAATTTGCAGGTTATATTGCCTTTTCAATCGGGAGGCTCTAAAGTAAAAACTAGTGTACCTTTAGCAATTAAAATGATAAGGGGTAAAGTACCAGAATACTATGCTAATGGAAAAAGCGGACCTAGTGTTAGCGTTCCAAATGAATAATATTGTTTACTTCTAAAAAGATAAATGATATACTAATTGCAGGTGTTGTAAAAGGTGATCGAAATGAATAAAATAGTAAGATTAGATAATTTTGATTGGCAGTTGATTGAAGAGTATAAGGATGGTTTTGATGAAGCTTCCTTAAAAGAAAAATATACTGATTATTTTGAACCTTATGACTATATCATAGGTGATTGGTCTTATGGCAAACTTCGATTAAAGGGATTTTGTAAAAAAATAAATAAGGTATGTAATCGAAGTAATGATATTAAATTTAAAGACGAGTATATTAAAGACTTGTGTAGCTATGAATGTAAATATTTTGTTATGGAAAAGATCAAAAACAAGTGAGTCTTTTGTTTTTTCGTATAATGATGTTATAATTAATTTGTGTAGTTGGTGATTTATGAATAGAGAGACAATTAGAATAATCGACAATGTTGGTACTCAATTAGATGTTGAACTTATTTCTATTTTAAACAAGGATGATAAAAAATATTTAATATATACTAAAGGTGAAAAACAAAAAAATGGCAGCTTTGTTTTGTATGTATCAAAATTAATTATCAAAGAAGGAACTTATTATTTGATTAATATTATGGACGATAAAGAATGGGTAAGCGTTAAAAAGATAATGGGCAGTATAGTAGATAAGTAATAGGAGTTGGTAAGCTATGCAAAGCTATAGTGAAACGATGGTTGTTTATGAAGAGATAGTAAATGCATTAAATGACATTCTTGAATGTTCTTTGAATGATAGTTCTAGTAATGAGTCTAATTATATAAATGCTAAATACGAAGCTGGAACTAAGACAAAAATAAATAAAAAAAGTGAAGAAGCTTTACGTCGAGCTATTGAGTCTCTACAACATACTATAACTTCGTCAAGCCAAGTTATAAAGAACAATTTAGAAAAAGAATTAGAACAAATTGAAGAAACACTCTATCAAATTCATGCGGAGTATTTAATTGGTGATGAAAGAAGAAAAATTGCTGCTAGCATTAATACAGTTAAGAAGCTTAGTGAACATTCGCTAGAAACAGACATTTTGAACCATCCTCCACAGTATGAAAAGGAAGATATTGATTTAACTAATGTTGATACGAATAAAGTATTTAGTGATTTTGAGCGAAAAGTTATTATTAATTTTCCAGACTTTTTTAGGGAAGAGCTTGCTATTGCACGTGGCGAAGATCCATTTGATTTAAATAAAGAAGATAATACTGTTAAGTTAGACACTATTATGGCTGATACCGAAGAAATATCGCCTTATAATAAGGATAACTATCAGATCATTGATGCTGAAAAGGTGATACTAATCAGAAAAGCGATTAATAGAGCTAGAAAAGAAAATGATTGGGATTTGGTTGAAGTTCTAGAAGGAAAGCTAGACAAGGAATTGGGAGTAGAAAATTAATTTCTACTTTTATTTGAGATTTAATAAGAAAAAAGGGTGAAGTAAATGAGTAAATCGGGAACAATGGATCACAAATGTCCTAGTTGTGGGGCTGTGTTAAAATTTAATCCACATGGACAAAATTGGGTTTGTGAGTATTGTAAGAGTGCCTTTTCAAAGGACGAAGTAGATAAATATGAGAAAGAACGTGGTGTCGAAAATTTAACTGCGCAAACAGCTAAAGAAAAAATAGAAACTAATTTTGAAGGAGCAGACGTATATTTATGTCCCAATTGTGGGGCTCAGATTATCGCTGATGAAAGTACTTCAGCTACTTTTTGCGTTTACTGTAAAAATACAGCTATATTGAAAAATAAGTTAGTTGGTGAATTTAATCCAACTAAAATAATTCCTTTTTATAAAACAAAAGATGATGCTATTGCAGCATTTAAGAGTATTTGTAAAGGAAGAATTTTAATGCCACGTTTTTTTAATAAAGAAAAGAATATTGAACAAATTAAAGGCGTATATATACCATTTTGGCTATATGATTATAGTCTGGAAGGCATTGTTGATATGGAAGCCACAAGAATTACTAGTTGGGTATCGGGAAATTATGATTACACTAAAACAGATACATTTAGTGTTATGCGTGGAGGTAGTATGAATTTTCACATGATACCAGTAGATGGTTCAACTCATTTTCCTAATGATATTATGAATTCAATTGAACCATTTGATTATAGTAAATTAGTTGACTTTAGTCATTCTTATTTATCAGGTTTTTTAGCAGAAAAATATGATTTGGATGCTAATAAAGCATCTGAAGAGGCCATTAGTCGTGCTAAACAAACAGCTACAGAGGTTTTTAAAGATGATGCCTCTGGATATTCAACTGTATCAGTTAAGAGTGAAAATCATAATTTTACTAGTGCTAATAATGAATATGTGTTGTTACCAGTCTGGTTATTAAATGTTCAATATCATGGAAAGCTATATACTTTTGCGATGAATGGGGAAACAGGGAAAATAATTGGTAACATCCCAGTCGATCGTACCCGTGCATTTATCTTATGGATTAGTTCTTTTGTAGGAGCCATGCTTATTTTTTCCTTGATTTGGCTAATGGTGAAGTAATATGATGAAGAAGATTTGTTTTTGGTTAATAATTGGTTTTGTATTTATTTTATCTGTTAATAATGTAGATGCTGTACAGAAGGTGGATGCTAATTTAAAAGTATATGACTATGGTGAATTTTTAACTCCAGAGGAAGAAGTTGAAATTAAAGCGCTAATTGATGATTATATTGAACAAAATGACATGGATATGGTTATTGTTACGCAAAACGATTATCAAGGTAATCTTAGTGATTATGGAGATGATTTTTATGATTACAATGATTTTGGTGTTGGTAAGACAAATGATGGTATTTTATTAGTATTTAATGTAGACAGTTTAGGCCCTATAGTTGAAATTATAACTACTGGCGAAGGAATTATTATGTATGATGATGAACGTATTGATGAACTTAGGAATTCTATGTCAAACGTTAAGTCACAGGGTAATGCAACCATGATAAAAGCCTTTATTAATAAAGCCAATTTGCTAGCTTCTTTTGGAATACCAGATAGTAATAGGGATATGTATATTGATAGTGATGGAAATTATCGTCATAAAAAAAGTTATCCTTGGGTTTGTTTTATTATCTTTTCAGCAGCCATTGCTACTATCGTGTTACTCGTTATGAAAAGTAAAAATAAAATGATAAAAAAAGCCAGTGATGCTCAAGATTATTTAGACCGCAATTCAGTAATTATAAATAATAGACAAGATAGGTTTGTTAATACTTTTACGACCCGGGTTTCTTTATCCAATGGTTCTGGTGGTAGCTCTGGTGGCTCTTCCATTCATAGTGGTAGTAGCGGTATATCACATGGTGGTGGCGGCGGACGATTGTGAAATAAAGGTCATGAATGACCTTTATTTTACTTTTCAAATATAAGAATTTGGAATATTTTTGGTTAATATTGTAAATATTTATAATGGGTATCTGATTGAATGATAAAGGTCCTGAAGTAAATTACTTCAGGACCTTTATTGATTTAATTAATCATTTAATATGTAAGGCAAAAGCCCTACCTTACTAGAAAAGTATATCAAAATTTTTTGATATTGTAAATAGTGAAATTCTTTATTTTATAATGACAATTATGGTCCTGAAGTAATTTAATTAAAGGCAAAGTAAGAAATGGTAGGAGGTAAAAAATGAAGAAGAAGTCATTAATTATGATCGTGTTAACCTTAGTGTGTATTGGTGTGTTAAGCGGCACTATAGCATATTTTACAGCTACGTCAACATTTAATAATGAATTTGCAAGTAAGCCATATGGTACTAAAGTAACAGAGTATTTTATCAGTCCTGATAATTGGACCCCCGGAACAACAACTGATAAGACTGTTAATGTTGAAAATACGGGGGAAGTACCAGTCGCTGTTAGAGTTAAGTTTGAAGAAAAATGGACTGATTCTAATGGTAAAGAATTACCATTAGAGATAGAAGTAAATGGCAAGATGGAAAACGTTGCTATATTAAACTTAAAACAAGACTACATAAGTAAATGGACTTTAATAGATGGTTGGTATTATTATAACAATGATTTACAATCTGGTGAAACAACAAGTGATTTGTTAGAGTCAGTTACATTTAATCCAAATGTTGCAGCTTCAGCTAATTGTGTTAAAACGAATAACGAAGTAACGTGTACAAGTACAGGAGAAGGTTATGATAATGCCACCTACGTATTAACTATTACAATTGAAACAGTACAGGCAGATGTAAGATACGATTATTGGGATTGCCGATCTAGTTTATATGAAAAGATTGTAGAAAATGTTTATCCAGATAATCAGGCAAGTACGTATGTATCTAGTTCTGACGGTATTGATTTTACAAAAGGGTCATCAGAAGAAAATGGTAAAGGCATATACGTGATTGCTAGAACAAAAAATAATTCATATCCAATATATTATTATCGTGGTGATGTGGATGATAATAACGTTTTGTTTGCTAATTTGTGTTGGAAGATAATAAGAACAACTGATACTGGTGGAATAAAACTTATATATAATGGTAAGCCAAATCAGCAAAATGGAAGTGTTGTATGTGATAATACAGGGGCCGATACGCAAATAGCTGAAAAGGCATTTAATAGTAGCAGTGACGCCATGGCTTATGTTGGATATTCTTATGGTGATGT
The DNA here is from genome assembly GCA_947624915.1 of uncultured Bacilli bacterium. The sequence continues at coordinate 9,169 of CANQMF010000013.1, read as the reverse complement.
TTATCCAATGCGTACAGGCCAACCAGATAAAAGATCTAATACGGGTACCAAAGTTAATTATACGGAAAATAATACTTATATGTTAACAAGTACAGTAATAGATGCTTTAGATGATACTCACCATTATACATGTAGTAATATTACTGGAGAGTGTAGTGAAGTACGATATTATTTCTATGACAATTATTATGTTACTTTGTCTGGTGGTGTTTTTATTGACGATGCTGTCAAGAACATGTTTACTAATAAGAATAAGTCGACGATAAGAAATTATGTCGAAGATGAATGGTATATAAATAACATGATAGGATATACAAACTATCTAGAAGATACTTCATGGTGTGCAGATAAGAGTCATGATGTTAATTATAAAACATCAGGTTGGAATTACAATGGAGGTAGTTTAAATTCTTTCTTAAGTTTTGATGCTTTATCGCGTTTAAGGAGTGGAAAGCCAAGTGTTAGCTGTAAAAGTGAATATGGCTTAAGCGTAGCTAATAAAGGAGTAGAAAGACCGGTTGGATTAATAACGGCTGATGAAGTAGTGTTGGCAGGTAATGTACAGGGAGATCCTGATAATTATTTATCTACAGGTAGTGCTTATTGGACAATGACTCCAGTTGGATATAATAACTGGGGAGCAGCTAATTATTATGTAAATCCAGGAGGATCTTTACTTAATTATTTTGTTGATATTCCATACGGTGTTAGACCAGTTATTTCTTTGAAAAAGGAGGTCGAATTTGTTGCTGGCATAGGAATATCTAATTCTCCATATGTGATTCTCGCTCCAAAAGGTGGTGAACCTGAATCAAAACCGAATCCAAAACCTGAACCAGAACCGGGTCCAGAACCAGAACCTGAACCTGAGCCACAATCAGGAATTTTGTATGATTCCGTCGTTGATGCCGCTGTGCCAGATGATATAGTTAGTGCCAATGTTTTAGGTGTAAATGGAATTGATTTCAAAGAAAAATCATCAGCAACTAATGGCCAAGGTGTTTATATGGATGCTGACACAGTTAAAGAATCACATCCAATTTATTATTATCGAGGAAATATTAATAACAATAATGTTTTATTTGCCGATTTTTGTTGGAAAATAATTAGGACGACGGATACAGGTGGAATAAAACTTATATATAATGGTAAGCCTACTGACCAAGATGGCAAAAAAGTATGTGATAATACAGGTGAAGATACTCAAGTTATAAGTAAGGCTTTTATTAATAGTAATGATAGCCCTGCTTATGCAGGTTATAAGTATACTAAGGTGCAAAGTAAGAGTGTAACTGAAAGAATGACGATTTTATCATCTTCATACTTATATAGTACTGACTATTATTTTTCGTCTACTATTAGTTATGCAAATGGAAGGTATACTCTAGGTAATGATGCAGTCCAGTATACATGGCAAAATAATTGGAGCGATTTAGTTGGTTATTATACTTGTCATAGTTCAACTAGTACGACTTGTACCGACCCTTATTATATAGTAAGCGTAACAAGTTCATATGGGTATTATTTAATTTTATCAAATGGAAATATGCTGGATGATGTTAATACAAATGTAGTTTTAGGTCAAAGTATACAAGATAATGGAAATAACACTTACACTTTACAAAATACTGTGACTTTAAAGAAAAGTGAATGGTATAGTAAAATATATAATAGTTACGTTAAGTATAGAAACTATTATATGTGCAAGAATGATTTAACTGCAGATACATGTAGTATAAATGATATGTTTCAGATTATAAATGTCTCGAGTTCTGATATGCGTATTGTTAATGCAGAAGACATAACATATGGTAAATCGTTTGATTATGATGAAGGAACCAAACAGTATACCCTAAGGGATACAATAATGGCAAAAGGAAACAATATTAACGGTACGAATTATCACTATACTTGTTTTAATAATAATGGCATTTGTAATAATATTAATTATGTTTATTCATTCAGTTTTCTCTATTACCTCGAAAGGATATATTATGTTACAATAAGTGATGGCAAGGGCGAAGAGGCATTTTTGGAAAAAATGTTTGATAGTGAAGCTAATATGGAGTCGAATGTCAAAGAATATATTGAGAATGATTGGTATGCGAACAATATGACTAAATATACTAAGTATTTGGAAGATACCGTATGGTGTAATGGGCGTAGTTATGAAATTTCTAAAGTAAATGGTAGCTGGGATTCAAATGGTTGGACCCAAAATAGATTTTTATATTTTGATACATATTATCGTGGCAATAATGGAACGCCTAGTTTCAAGTGTGGAGTTCAAGATTCCTTAACAGTAGCTAATGGTGGAGTAAGTAAACCAGTTGGGTTGATAACTAGTGATGAAGTAATATATGCTGGAGGAGCAAATAACAACAACAATGATTATTACTTGAATAGTAGGGCGGATTATTGGGTGATGTCCCCTCAAAGTTACAATTTCGAGTCATTTTATACTAATATTTTCTTCATTAATGGCGAAGGGTACTTGTCCGTCGATTCCGGTAGTAGCTCACGTGGCGTGCGTCCAGTGGTTTCACTCGTACCTGATATCGCATATAGTAGTGGCAATGGAACTGTAGAAAATCCATATCAAATTGTCACTGAGTAACCAAATATATGCTATTTAATATGTAAAATTACGAATCTAAATAAAATGCAAGACTTGTCAAATCTTGCATTTTGTTTTTTAATATATTATTGGTTTTTGCTTTATTTCTTCATCTAGAAAAGCTTTTCCTTTTAATAAGCTAATTACTTTAGTGACTTTTGTATCAATGGCCAATAAGTTATTTTTATCGTTGGAATAGTTAGTTATGATTGGAATGTCGATTGTTTTTTTGATATTTTTTAAATGCTTTTTACCTTTAGATGAAAAACCTAGAATGCGAATATAAATTTTGCTTTTCTGTTTTTCGTTTTCTTCTTTGGTAAAATCAAATAGGATGTGGTTGCACATGCGCATTAAACGGTTATAGGTATAATGTTTAGTTTTAACTTTATTTATAAATTCATCGAGTGAATTACTATCTAAAATCTTATCTTTAAGACGTTTAACGATCATTTCATCGATTGATACATATTTATTTAAATTATCATCAGTAATTATTTTGTATTTGATAAGATTAAAGAAGTCACTCAAAAAAACGGGATTATATATATATGACAGAACCTCTTTAGGTACAACTTCGGTAATGTCTTTGTTGTCTTTAATCATTTTTCTGATGCTTGTAGCACTGCTGATGGGACCAGAATATTTGGCATCATGATAATTATTAGTCCTTTTGATTGTTATGGGTTCAATATGGTAATTATTTTTTATAATTTCTTTTATGTATCCTAGTCCTAATATATCGTTTGGATTAGATATATCATAGTTAGTTACATCTTTTAAAGCTTTTGATAACGCAGTAGGATAGTTGATACCTTGCTTTAAATATTCTTTAACTTTTGATTTATATGTGTCAGAATAGATTTGTGTTTTAGCACACTCTATTAATGGTTGGATTGTTCCAAGTTCAGAGCCAAAGACTAATTTATCTACTTGTAAAATATCTAGTAATTTTAAAGCTCCAGCACAGAAAATATCGGCTGCTTGACTAGCATATAAGTAGGGAAGTTCTACCACCAGATCAATTCCATATTGTAAAGCTAGCCTTGTTTTATCCCATTTATTAATAATACTTAACTCACCGCGTTGTGTAACATTACCAGATAAAATTAAAACAATAGTATCTTCTGGGTACTGTTTTCTTATTTCATTAATGTGATATAAATGACCGTTATGAAAAGGATTGTATTCACAAATAATACCAATTTTATACATAATATCACCAATATAATAATATCATATTTACTTGCATTTTTGAAAAATATTATGTATAATGTTCACTGTTGGGTGATTTTATGGATATTAATTTATTACGTTTAAAAAATGGTATTGATAAATGTGTAGACATAAATATAGATTATTCATTTAGTAAAGATGAACTTAAAGGAACAGATTTACTAGAACTTGACAATGTCCATATTGAAGGGGAAATCACTTTAAATGCCCTAAAGGAATTATATCTAAATTTGGTGGTATCTGGTGTAATGGTCCTTCCTTGTGCAGTAACTTTGAAACCAGTGCATTATCCATTTAATATTGTTATTGATGGAGATTTAACAGATATCGATGAAAATTATGATGAAAATGATAAAAAACACATAAATAGTATTGATATTTTACCAATAATATGGGAAAATATATTAATGGAAATTCCAATGCGTGTTGTTAGTGAGGATGCTAAGTTGGAGAAAACATCTGGTGATGGTTGGCGATTAATAACAGACGAGGAAGGTAATATTAATTCAGAATTAGCTGGGTTAAAAGACTTATTACAAGATAGTGAGGTGAGATAAATGGCAGTACCATTTAGAAAAGTTAGTAATACTAGAGGTAGAAAGAGAAGAACACATTATAAGATTAGTGAAAATGGAACAACTAAATGTCCAAAATGTGGTAGCGATATCAGACCACATCGTGTATGTTTAAATTGTGGAACATATAAAGGAAAAGAAATTATTAAAAAAGCAGAAGAAAAATAAAATTATTTTTTCTTTTTTTGTGTTATAATCTAAATAGTAGGTGGTTATATGAAGCACAGTCGTAATAGGATAACACCGTTTTTGGTTATTGTTCTCTTGGTGCTGGTTTGGATTTTGATATCAGTTATCGTTTATAAATTAATTGCAAAAAGATTAAGTAATATTAAGAAACTTAAATTAGATGACGAATTAGTAGAAGAATTATATTCATATGTGAGTGATGATGATATCTTTGTGTTTAGTGATCATGATTATACAGTAGACAGCTTACCGGATAATTATATTATTAGGAAGGCTACTTCTTTTATGACTATTGAGGATGTTGCTTTTTCTAATAATCAGATAGCAATATCATATGAGTCTTTAGATAGTGCTATTAAAACAGCTTTTGGACCAGATATCAAGTATGATTTAACTGATTTTAATGGCACCGTAGATACTTATTTAGAATTAGATGATTATAAATTACAGTTTACAATGTATTATGATAAAACAACAAATAGTTTTGTTGGAACTTATCAAAAAGTAGAACATGAAAATGACATTAATGTTAAAAGAAAATTGGTTCAAGCTACTAAGACAGATACTGTTAATTTGAAAATCGGATATCTTTTTTACAAGCAAGGTGTTAATTATCAAATATGTAGTAATTCAACATGTGATAAAATCATTAAAGAGGTTAGTAGCCTTGATGATATAGAGTATGATAATTATCTTGTTATATCACTAAATAAAGCAAGTGATGAGGTGTATTATTATTATAAAAATAGTTGACAAGTAATGATCTTGTGTTATAATGAAATATAGTCAATTTAATGTTATTTAGTAGTTTTATTGTTAGTAAGAAGCGATTCTATGGATGGTGAGAATAGGACAAGATAATAAAATGAATTACTTATTAAATCGGTAACGCGTTATAGTATTAAGTGCATAATTGTATTATGAAATAGAGTGGTACCGCGGGATAACTCGTCTCTATAGGGACTATCTTTATGACATAATACTTTTTAATTTATAGGAGGATAGTTTATGGAATTAAATAATTATATTGATCATACCAATTTAAAAAATACGGCTACAATAAAAGATATTGATGCATTATGCAAGGAAGCTATTAAATATCATTTTGCCGCTGTTTGTGTTTACCCTTATTATGTACCTTTGGTTAAAGAATTACTTAAGAATACTACAGTAGAAGTTTGTACTGTGATTGGGTTCCCTATGGGAATGAATACTAAGGAAACAAAGGTGTTTGAGGCTATTAATGCGGTTGAGAATGGAGCAACAGAGATCGATATGGTGATTAATATCGGAGCTTTAAAAAATAAGGATTATGATTATGTTAAAGAAGAGATAGAAGAAATAAGGGATGCAATTGATGGCAAAGTTTTAAAAGTTATAATTGAGACATGCTTACTTACTGAAGAAGAAATAATTAAAATGACGGATATTTGTAATGAAACATTTGTTAATTATATAAAAACATCGACTGGTTTTAGTGAATATGGAGCTAGGGTAGAAGACGTGGCATTAATTAATAAGCATAAGGGTGAGGTATTAGAGATTAAAGCTAGTGGAGGTATTCGTGATTTAGAAACCATGGAAGCTATGATTAAAGCTGGAGCTACCAGAATAGGTAGTAGTAGTGGTGTTAAGATAATGACTTCGAAACCACATCATAGTTGTAAAAAACATAACTGTAAAGATCATGACTGTAACTGTGAAGATGGATGTGATTGCCATGAATAGTAGATGGCAAGAAATTTATGATAATAATAAAAAGATTGATGAGATCTTTCATACTAAATATAAGAATGTAAATGACTATAAAGAAAAAAATTATATTGGCTTTTTAGTGGAATTAGGCGAATTTGTTAATGAAACAAAATGTTTTAAGTATTGGACAATAAAAGCGCCTAATATGGAATTAGTTTTAGATGAATATGCTGACTGTGTAACAGGTATTCTTACCTTTTATAACGATTTAAATATGGTGTTAGATGAGATAGAAATACCGAAGGATAATATGAATATTTTAGAAGTAATTAATAATTTGTACAAAAAAGGCACAGAATTAATGCATGATATTAGTCCCAAACTAGTTAAGGACATATTCATTAATTTATTATATTTAGGTAAATTATTATCTTTGGACGAAGATGCAGTATTGGAAGCTATTAAAAAGAAACAAGATGTTGTTTTGAATAGATTAAATAGTAATTATTAGGAGGAATTATGACATTATTTGAAGATTTAACATGGCGTGGATTAATTAAGGATATTAGTAGTCCAGAATTAGAAAAAAAATTAAATGAGGAAAAATTAACATTTTATATAGGAACGGATCCTACGGCAGATTCAATGCATATTGGACATTTCTCATCATTCTTAATTGCGACAAGACTTGCCAAGTATGGTCACCACCCTATATTATTAATAGGTGGCGCAACAGGACTTATCGGTGATCCAAAACCATCTAATGAAAGACCGATGATTACCAAAGAAGAAGTTGAAAAGAATGTTGCAGGATTGACTAATCAAGCTAAGAAGATATTTGGTTTTGAGGTAGTAAACAACTATGATTGGACAAAAGATATTAGTATTTTAGATTTTTTAAGGGATTATGGCAAATACATTAATGTTAATTATATATTGGATAAAGATATTATTAATCGAAGATTAGATTCAGGTATTACATTTTGTGAATTTGCTTATACACTATTACAAGGCATGGATTTTGTGCATTTACATGAATCAAAGGGGGTAACATTACAGGTTGCTGGGTCAGATCAATGGGGAAATATTACAACAGGTATTGAATTAGCTCGTAAAAAAAATAATGTTGAATTATTTGGCATGACAATGCCTTTAGTTTTAGATGCGAATGGTGTGAAATTTGGAAAAACTGAAGGTAATGCATTATGGCTTGATAAAAATAAAACCTCCAGTTATGAATTATATCAGTACTTGATTAATACTGATGACAGATGTGTTATAGATTATTTAAAAAAATTAACTTTTTTAACGAAAAAAGAAATTGAAAATATTGAAGTTAAACATAGCAAAAAGCCAGAAGAACGCTTAGCTCAAAAAGTTTTAGCACGTGAAGTAATTACCTTTTTACATGGTGAAGAGGAATTCAATAAAGCTATCCATATCAGTGAATCCTTATTTAGTGGAGATATTAGTACCTTAAGTTTCAGTGAAATAGAGGACGGCCTAAAAGATGTACCTAGCTTTAAAATGGAGGATAGTACGCTTATTGATCTGTTAGTTAACAATCGTATTGCATCTAGTAAACGTGAGGCAAGGGAATTTTTAAAAGCAGGTTCTATTACTTTAAATGGTAGGAAAGTAACTGATGAGAATATGATGATTACCAAAGAGTTAGCTCTTGATGGTAAAGCTATTATTATTCGTCGCGGTAAAAAGAAATATTATATGGGATTATACGAGTAAAAAAATGCTTCCTAAGCGTAGCATTTTTTTAATAATAATTTGAAATATGGCTTCGGTAAAAAGATAGTTAGTAGGAGGTAAATAATTTTTCTATTGTGATTGGTGTAGGGTTACATTATTAAAAATAGATATTTCTGAACACAAAAAAGATGATTTCAGTATAGAACTGAAACCATCTATAACCTAGATCATCTTTTTCTTTAGTCATTAACATTGGGTATTTATTATCTATTGTAAAATTCAACGATTAATGACTCATTAATATCAGCATTTAGTTCACTTCTTTGTGGGTATCTTACGTATGTTCCAGTCATTTTATTTTCATCAAAAGTAACAAAGTCAACTCTTCTAGCTAATTCTTTTAAAGAGTCCTTAATAATCTTTAATTCTCTATCAGATTCTTTAACTGCAATAACGTCGCCAACTTTACAAGTATATGATGGAATATCTACTTTATGGCCATTAACAGTAATATGGCCGTGATTAACTAGCTGTCTAGCTCCTTTACGAGTTGTCGATAGACCTAAACGATATACTAAGTTATCTAAACGACTTTCAAGAAGAACTAATAAGTTTTCACCATGAACGCCTTTCATTTTTCCAGCCTTATCAAAAACTTTTCGGAATTGTTTTTCACTTAGTCCATACATAAATCTAACTTTTTGTTTTTCCTGTAATTGTGTACCATAATCAGATAATTTCTTGCTACGTTTGCTTCCATGTTGTCCAGGTATATAAGGCTTTTTAGCTAATTCTCGGCCTGTTTCTAAAGTAGAAAAACCAAGACGACGTGAAACTTTGTAACTTGAACCAGTAAATCTTGACATCTTCATTCTCCTTTCTTTTGATGAATGAAGCAATCTTCTAGATATATAGGGTGTTTAACTCAAATATGTTCACCCTGCAGTTGGATTACAGATAACCCCTATAGGTAATAAACACATTACATATCTAAAGATAGCACTGCTTTCATCGCAGTTATAATTATATTATTTAATTACTAATATGTCAAGTAAAATAATATATTTATGCAACTATTGTTAATTTTCATTTGGAAGTTCGTTTTTTATTAAATAACGGCATTAAGTCTGATTATAGTATAATATATTATGTT
>CANQMF010000012.1 GCA_947624915.1 uncultured Bacilli bacterium | reverse complement strand
GAATATAAAGCAACAGATAGTTTTAAGACCGTATCTAGAATAACCGTATGTAAAGAAGTAGATGGAGTAAGTAATGGGGATCTTTTTCAATTTCATATAACAGGGACAGGATATGATACATGGTTAGTACTAAAACGTGATGAATGTAAAAGTATCAGAGTATTAGCTAATGATTATACAATTGAAGAAGTAGTACCCCAAGAATATAGTATTAAAGAAGTGAGTGGAAGTTTAGATAGTAATAAAGGTGTATTACATGTGACAGCAGGTGATGATTATAAAGTAACTTTTACAAATAAATATAATATGGTCGGATATTTCCATAATTTTGGACGTAAACAAAACAATCTTGAGTTTAAAGAGATAAAAACTTTATATACAGCTATAGAAAGTCAAGCCGTTCCTGATAATCAAGCAAGTGATAATGTTGCTAGTTCAACAGGTATAAATTTTAAACAAATATCTTCATCAACAAATGGTCAAGGAGTTTATGTTATGGCTAGTACAATAAATGAACTTCATCCTATCTATTACTACCGTGGAAATATAAATAACAATAATGTTTTGTTTGCTGAACTTTGTTGGCAGATTATAAGAACGACCGAAACGGGTGGCATAAAGTTGATATATGATGGTAAGCCAAAAGAAGACGGTGATAAGCAAGTATGTGATAATACTGGAGCTAATTCACAAGTTGCAGAATATGTATTTAATGATAACTATGTGTCAGCTGCTTATGTTGGATATAAATATGGTGATGTATATTCGTATCAAAGAAAGAGCCCAACTAATACAAATGTGTTGAATAGGGTATCTATGAGCGATAATAGTCAACTTTATTATGCAACAACTGTTTCTTATGATAATGGTAGATATATCCTTGGCTCCGATGCTTCTGCCCATACTTGGTCGTCAGACTATCAGTCATTAAATGGATATTATACATGCCACAGTACTAATAGTAGTTGTTCTACAGTTTATTACATTGTTGGTACGGATTTAACATATATGTATGCTATAAAGTTAGCTAATGAAAAACAATTAGATGAAGAAAATGTTATGATTTTGGGTAAAGAAATTAAGGAAAACGATAATAATACCTATTTATTAACAAATACGATAACGATAAAAAAGAGTGATTGGTATACTAACTACAGTAAGTATAATGATTATTATGTTTGTAGTAGTGACACATCTTTAGATATATGTTCATCACAAGATTTACGTTATATTTATAATGCAGGTAATTATTACTTTTCTGGATTTAGTAGAGTTATATATGGCAATAGTTTTGAATATGATTCAAATGCCAAAACTTACACCTTAAAAGATATTGTATCTAATTATAATTATACTGGTAATAATCAGGAGCTATTAAATCATCATTATACTTGTTTTAGTGAAAGTAACTCATGTGAGAATATTAATTATGTTTATTCTATTGATGATGAAAAATTATATTATATAACATTAACAAATGGTAAGGATGTAGATACTGCTTTAGAAGAGATGTTTAGTAATAAATCTAATTCATCTATTAAAACATATATTGAGGATGAATGGTATGAACATAATATGAGAAGTTATACTAAATATCTTGAAGATAGTGGTTGGTGTAATGATAGGGGTTATAATGAAGGGCTTGCTAGTAGTGGTTGGAATCCGAATGGTGGAGATATCAATGTACCTTTGTATTTTAGTGCATATCATCGAAGAAAAAGTGGAATACCAACTTTAGCTTGTTCAGATAAAGATTTGTTGAATGTAAGTAATGGATCATTAAAGTATCCTGTAGGTCTTATAACGTCTGATGAAGTAATATATGCAGGTGGGTTAAATGTTAATAATTATGATTATTACTTGCATACAGGTAAAGATTATTGGACGATGTCAGCGGACTATGTTGACTTAAACGTATCACGTAATTTTGTTGTATATAATAATGGACGAATTGAATATCATACCGTAAATAATGCTTATGGTGTGAGACCTGTCATTGTTTTAAAAGCTCTTAGTAGTTATAGTGATGGAGATGGAACACCAAGTAATCCTTATGTTATAGTGACGGGTTAATTACAAAACTATTAATTTGTTTTAATACAAATCAATAGTTTTTGTTTGTAATTATACAAATGTATTCATAATATGAATAGATAGAAAATATAATTTTTTAGCAGATTAATGTTGACAGTGCCAAAAAATAATGTTATACTTTCTTTAGCACTCGCAGAAAAGGTGTGCCAAAAGTGAGGTGGTAACTTGCTTACAGGAAGACAAAAAGATTTATTGAAATTGATAATTGAAGAATACATACAGACAGCTAGGCCAATTGGTTCAAAAGGCATTTGCGAACGACTTGATTGTTCAAGTGCTACTGTAAGAGCTGAGATGAGTACTTTAGAAGAATTAGGACTTTTAGAAAAAACGCATATCTCAAGTGGTCGTGTTCCAAGTGAAAAAGGATATCGTTATTATGTGGATAACATTATGGAGCCAAAGAAATTATCAGGTGAAGACATGCTTAAACTGCAATGTATCATGGATAATAAGTCATTAACCGTAAGTGACGCAATATCAAAGAGCATGGAGATAATTGCAGAGATGACTAATTATACGGCTATCGTATTGGGAAAATCGTCAAAAGATAATTTGATTAGTAAGGTAGAAGTTATACCAATTGATAGTAATAATTTAGTTGCGATCGTTGTAACTGATAAGGGACATGTTGAGCATAAAAATATTTACTTAGAAGGGCATGTGTCAAGTAATGATGTTAGTAAAACAGTGGAATTAATAAATAAGCTCATTGTAGGAACACCTATTGATGAAGTTAGTTCTTTTCTAGAATTTGAAGTTAAACCAATTATTTCTAATTATGTTGAACAACATGAAATTCTTTACAATGCTTTTTACAATGCTTTTAACGAATTTACGAATATTAATCATGTTAATATGTCAGGACGTGTTAATATGTTAAAGCAGCCAGAGTTTAGTGATGCTGATCGTATTAGGGAGATAGTTAGTAAATTTGAAGATAAGGATATTGTAAATTCAATTCAAGAAAAAGATAATGGTGTTAACATATATATAGGTAGTGAGAATAACTTTGATGATGATGTTACAGTTATTAAGTCTAAATATGTTATTGATGGTGAAGAAGGAACGATTGCTTTGATTGGACCAAAACGAATGGACTATGATCGAGTTATTACTTTGCTTAATTATATAACGGAAAATATTAATAAGTAGGAGGGATTATGAACGAGGAAAAACAAGAGATGGTGGAAGAGTTAAAAGAAGCTGTTAGTGAAACATCAGAAAATCAAAAAGATGTTAATAAGGTGTCTGAGAAAACAGAGCGTAAGCAAGAAAAAGCTAGTCATGATGCCTCTCATAATAATAAAAGTAGAGATAAGAGGCATTTAGATAAGTTAAATGAAGCCTTTAATAAAATCAGTGAATTAGAGGATAAACTTATTCGTAAAGATGCTGAAATGGTTAATTATCGTAAACGGAAAGAAGAAGAAATTAACAGGATGCTAAAATTCTGTAATGAGGATATGATCAAGGAATTATTACCTATTATTGATAATTTTGAAAGAGCTATTTTAGCTGATGATTCATCCTTAACAGAGGTAGAAAAAAATTATTTGACAGGTTTTAAAATGATTTATTCGCATTTGGTTAATGTATTAGAAAAGTTTGATGTCAAACCAATTGACGGTAGTAGTAAGCCATTTGATCCTGTTTACCATAATGCCATTATGGTAGAGAAAAAAGAAGGGGTAAAACCGGGAATGGTAATTGAAGTGTTACAAAAGGGTTATTTACTTAAAGATAAAGTTATTCGTACAGCTATGGTACGAGTTAGTGAATAGGAAAGGTGATTTTATATGAGTAAAACAATAGGTATAGATTTAGGTACAACTAATAGTTGTGTTGCCGTATATGAAGGTGGAGAAGCAAAAGTAATTGTTAATGCAGAAGGTGAAAGAACTACGCCATCTGTTGTAGCTTTTAAAGATGGAGAAATTAATGTTGGTGGTATTGCGAAAAGACAATCTGTAGTTAATCCCGATACAATTAGTTCAATTAAAAGATTAATGGGAACAAATAAAAAAGTTAAGGCTAATGGTAAAGACTATACTCCAGAAGAAGTTAGTGCAATGATATTAGGTGATTTAAAGAAAACGGCTGAAGCTTATTTGGGTGAAAAGGTAACTAAAGCTGTTATTACCGTTCCCGCTTACTTTAATGATTCTCAACGTCAAGCAACTAAAAATGCTGGTAAGATTGCTGGCTTAGAAGTAGAAAGAATTATCAATGAACCAACAGCTGCTGCTTTAGCTTATGGCCTTGATAAACAAGATGAAACGCAAACAGTATTAGTATATGATTTAGGTGGTGGAACATTTGATGTATCTATCCTTGAATTAGGTGATGGTGTTTTTGAAGTTAAGGCTACTAGTGGTAATAACCATTTAGGTGGTGATGATTTTGATGAACGTATTATTGAGTATGTAGTTCAAGATATTAAGAAAGAGCATAAAGTTGATTTATCTGATGATAAGATGGCTATGCAGAGAATTAAAGACGAAGCAGAAAAGGCTAAGAAGACTTTGTCAAGTGCAACTAAAGCAACAATCAGTTTACCTTTTATAGCACAAGGCGTAAGTTATGAGACAACTTTGACACGTGCTAAATTTGAAGAGCTTGTTGATGATTTAGTAGAAAGTACGCTTGAGCCGGTTCGTAAAGCTTTAAAGGATGCTAAAATTAAAGCTAAAGATATTGATAAAGTATTATTGGTAGGTGGATCAACACGTATTCCAAAAGTTCAAGAATTAGTTAAGAACGAATTAGGTAAAGAACCATCTAAAGGTGTTAACCCAGACGAAGTAGTAGCGATGGGTGCTGCTATTCAAGGTGGTGTTTTAACTGGTGATGTTGCTGATATCGTTTTACTTGATGTAACACCATTATCACTTGGTCTTGAAACATTAGGTGGTGTATGTACAGTATTGATACCAAGAAATACAACAATTCCAACAAGTAAGTCACAAGTTTTCTCAACGGCTGCTGATAATCAACCAGCTGTGGATATCCATATTTTGCAAGGTGAAAGAAGTATGGCGGCTGATAATAAGACATTAGGTAGATTCCAATTATCTAATATTCCACCAGCACCTCGTGGTGTACCACAAATCGAAGTTACATTTGATATTGATGCCAACGGTATAGTTAATGTTCGCGCTAAAGATTTAGGTACAAATAAGGAACAATCAATTACAATTACTGCTTCAACTAATTTATCTGATGATGAAATCGATAAAATGGTAAAAGAAGCTGAAAAGAATCGTGAGGCTGATGAAAAACGTAAAGAAGAGGCAGATACACGAAATGATGCTGAACAAATGATTTTTGCAACAGAGAAAGCCATCAAAGATTTAGGCGATAAAGTGGATAAAAAAGATAAGAAAAAGGCTGAAGAGCAGATGGAAGACTTGAAGAAAGCTTTAGAGGGTGACGATATTGATGATATTAAAAAGAAACAAGAAGCGTTACAAGAAACTGCTATGTCTTTAGCATCTAAGGTTTATGAAGAGGCAGCTAAGACAAGGGAAAAAGAATCAACTGATGATAATAAAGATAATGATGATAAAGCTGAGAAAAATGATAAAGATGTCATGGATGCAGAGTTTGAAGAAAAATAGGCATGAAGTTCTAGGAGACTAGAACTTTGCTTTTATGGATAGGAGATAACATGGATAATAAAAAAAGAGAAGATATAGAAGCTAAGTATAAGTGGGATTTAAGTGCTTTATATAACAACATGGATGATTATAAAAAAGATTTTACTAAGTTGGATAAACTAGTAGAGCAAGTTTTATCATATCAAGGTAAAATAATGGAAAGTAGTGATACTTTGTACAAGTTTTATCAAGTATATGAAGCTATGGCTCGCTTAAACATGAAGATGTATGTATATTCACATCTATTATGTGATACTGATACAACTAACAATGAGTATCAACACATTAAGATGCATTTTGAAAAAGTGAGTGAAGATATTGATAGTAAGTTAGCTTTTATAACACCAGAGATGTTGGAAACACCTTATGAAAAGGTTTTAAAGTATATAGATGAAGACGAAAGATTAGTCGATTACCGTTTTGACTTAGAAAAAATATATCGTTATAAAGATCATACTTTGAGCAAAAAAGAAGAAGAGCTTATTGCTAAAGCAAGTAATGCTTTTGGTACAGGTGATGAAGTATTCTATAATTTTGATAATGCTGATATTTATTTAGGCAATATTAAAGATGAGGATGGCCATGAAGTAGAGTTAACTAATAGTAATTATACAAAGTATATGGGCAGTAAAGATCGTAGGGTTCGTAAGGAAGCTTTTGAACACATGTATGCTTATTTCAAACACTTTAAAAACACGATAGCTGCAGCTTTAAAAGGTAATATTAAAGAGAATTTCTTTGATAGTGATGTCCGTTCTTTTAATAGTCCTTTAGAACAAAGTTTATTTGCTGATAATATTAGTATTGATGTATATAATAATTTGATTGAATCTGTTCATGATGGACTTCCATCTATGTATGATTATATGAAACTACGCAAAGAAATACTTGGACTGGACCAGTTGCATATGTATGATATGTATGTTGATTTAGTAAAAGGTAGTACACCCAAAGTTACATTTGATGAAGGTAAAGAGATGGTTTTTGAAGCTTTAAAGCCTTTAGGAGAACAATATCTTAAAGATTTACAGAAAGCTTTTGATGAGCGTTGGATTGATATTTATCCTAATAAGGGTAAAAAATCTGGGGCTTATAGTTGGGGATGTTTTGACTCATATCCATATTTGTTATTAAACTACAATGATACCATCGAATCAGTAAGTACTATGGCTCATGAACTCGGACACTCAATGCATAGTTATTATTCTGCTAAAAATCAATCTTTTATAAATCATAATTATCCTATCTTTTTAGCAGAGATTGCCTCAACGGTAAATGAAGTTTTATTGAATGATTATTTGTATAATAATGCTAAGACAAAAGAAGAAAAATTACTATATTTAACAGAATTTTTAGAGAAAGTTCGTACAACAATCTTTAGGCAAACGATGTTTGCTGAGTTTGAAAAAGTAATACATGAAAAATATGTTCAAAATGAGCCATTAACTGCTGATAATTTTAGTAATATTTATTATGAACTTAATAAATTATATTACGGCGATAATGTTGTTAGTGATGATGATATTCGTTATGAATGGGCTCGTATACCACATTTTTACACATCTTTTTATGTATATAAATATGCAACAGGGTTATCAAGTGCTATAGCTATTGCTAGTGAAATATTAAAGGGAAACACCGAAGCCCGTGATGCTTATCTGGAAATGTTATCAAGCGGTGGTTCGGCTTATCCATTAGATATTTTAAAGAAAGCTGGCGTTGATATGACAACCAAAGAACCAGTTGAAAAGGCTTTAACAATGTTTAAAGATAAATTAAGTGAATTAAAAAAGTTAGTATAGAGGTGACGTAGTATGGAAAAAAGAGATTATTATGAGGTCTTGGGTGTATCTAAAGACGCTGATGATAAACAGATAAAAAGTGCTTTTAGAAAATTGG
This sequence comes from uncultured Bacilli bacterium, assembly GCA_947624915.1. The sequence goes on along the minus strand of CANQMF010000012.1, from coordinate 13,799 downwards.
CTAAGCAATATCATCCTGATGTTAATAAACAACCCGGTGCTGCTGAAAAATTTAAAGAAGCTCAAGAAGCTTATGCTGTCTTAAGTGATGCCGAAAAAAGACGTCAATATGATCAATTTGGTCATGCTGCTTTTGATAGTATGAATGGTGGAGCTGGTTATGATTTTTCTGGCTTTGATTTTAGTGATATATTTAGTGAAATATTTGGATCAGGTTTTGGAACTGGCTTTGGCTTTGGTGGCACTTCAACTGGTGGTAGTAGAAGGCGAAAAGGTGCTGATAAATTAATGAGGGTTAATTTATCATTTGAAGAGGCTGTATTTGGTACTAAAAAGACAATTAATGTGCCTGTTTCTAGCGATTGTCCTAGTTGTGATGGTAAAGGTGGTCATGGTGAACGAAAGTGTCGCATGTGCCATGGTAGTGGTGTTGTAACAACTGAGCAGAGGACTTTGTTTGGATCATTCGCATCACGTACCACTTGTCCAACTTGTCATGGAGATGGTTTTACTTTTGATACTGTATGTAGTAAATGTAATGGTAAGGGTAAAGTGACGAAAAATACTGATATTGAGGTTAAGATACCAGCCGGTGTTGATAATGGTAATCAACTAAGAGTCCCCGGTAAAGGAGAACCTGGTATTAATGGTGGTTCAAATGGTGATTTGTATCTTGAGTTTTATGTAAAAGACCATGAATTATTTATGCGAGATGGTGATGATATATATTTAGAGATACCTATTACACTTACAGATGCTGTCTTGGGATGTAAAAAAGATATCCCTACTTTATATGGAAATGTTAAATTAACGATCCCAGAAGGTAGTGAAAGTGGAGATAAACATCGTTTAAAAGGAAAAGGTATTGAAAATGTTCGAAGTGGCGTTAAAGGAAATATGTATGTTATTTTAAGAATTGTTGTTCCTAAGAAATTGTCTAGAGAACAGAAGAAGTTATTTGAACAATTAGCAAATACTGATTTAGAAGATGGAGTAGAGTTTAAGAAGTTAAGAGACTATGTAAGAAGGAATTCATAGTTTCTTTTCTAGTATATGGAGCGTGTTTATGAAAATAAATTGGCGTAAATATAATATTAGTGATTTTAAATTATTTAAAAATATAAAAAGAAATATGAATTATCGTGTTCAAAACAATAATGTTACCCAAAATAAGGATTTAATTACGAAAGATGGTAATAATCGTTTAAAAGCTACATTGATTAATATTGGTGAATTATTTGTGATTTTGCTTATTTTAATTTTAGTTATTATAGCTTTATTAAAATTGATTTCATACCTTTAAAATTAAGAAAATAATCAAAAAAATGTTGCTTTTCTATTGTATATATGGTATTCTTAAAATGTAAGCAAGATAGCTTGCATTAATAGGGAGGTAAAACGAAATGACAAAGACAGATTTAGTAAATTATATTACTGAAGAAACAGGTTTAACAAAAGCTGATGCTACTCGTGCTTTAGATGCAGTAATGGCTGGAGTTATTAAAGGATTAAAAGAAAGTGAAAAAGTTGCTTTAACTGGATTTGCTACTTTTACAGCAAAGAAGAAAGAAGCTAAGAAAGGCCGTAATCCAAGAACTGGTGAGGTTGTTAATATTCCAGCAAGAGTTGCAGTTACAATTAAAGCTGGCTCTAAGTTAAAAGATGCATTAAATTAATTTTAGTGCTTTTTTTATTTTTGTATACCAATTACATGTGTTTTATGATATAATTTATTTGATAACTTGTTTGCTTTAAGGAGTGATTTTAATGCAATTGTGGACAGATGCTGATATTATTGAAATTGATGGTAAGAAATATTTGAATCAAAAAGCTTCTATGCGTTTTTTTGATGCTTATCGTGATAGATTAGGTTTAATGGTAACCAGAGGACAACAGTTCGGTTATGAATGGGCCAAAAATGCAGTAGCTAAAGAACCTTTGACTGAGGCTAGAATTCAAAGTGTTATTGTTGGTGCCTTTAGTGACTATAAAGATGAAATCATTTCACAGAATGGTGCTGAATGGGTTTTAAAACATGAAAATGCTATTTTATATGATTTTTTAAATATACGTTTACTGCGTATTTTGGGTGGTACACATTTGACACCACACGAAATTGAAGTGTATGGAAAACTGCTTAATAATGACTTTAGCATGGATGAGTATCAAGTATATACTAAAGATGATTTTGATAGAAGATCGAGTAAAAAAGGGCAGGATGATTCTGAAACGCCATATAATTATAAATTGAGCTTTGACATACTCGTAGATAGTCTATCATTAATTTATGCTGATGATTTAGAGGCAACTTTTGATATGTATAAAGATAAATATGAGGGAAGTAAGTTTAAATTATTTCAGGAAGAATTCGCAAGACTTGTTGCAAAAGAATTATTAGCAGTAGAAATAGACAATGGGCTAAATTCAAACGTTAAAAAATTGAGTAGGGATGTTAACTTTATTATGAGTCAAGGAGAAGGTCAGACGCTTGTTGATACCCTAAGTTTGCGAAATAGTAAAGTTTTAGAGTTATTTAAAAAGGTAGAACACATGGAAAGTTTAGACGATTTATATACATACATGAGCAATCCAGATGTTTGTGATGAGGAAACGGTGGAAGATTTTAGTCGTCTATTTCATGTTCCACTTGATAAAATTAATGCTAATGATGATAAAGATGCCAATGCTGAACCATTGTTAATTGAACCAGAACCAGATGAAGAAGATTTAGAAATTGTTAGTAGGCGTAAACCTTTAACTGAGGAAGATCGAAAAAAACGTAAGTATGCCATTATAGCTGGTGTTGGTGTTATATCATGTATTTTTATGACTTTTGTTTTAAAGTTAAATCCAGTTAATGTAATTAGTAGATGTGTTAGTACTTTCACAAATCTTTTGTCTGGTAAGGCTGTTTTTGCTGAATTTTTGGCAAAGCTTGTTTCATTACCTGTATATTTTGGCTCAATTGTTGCTAGTATTATTGGTGGAAGTAAATTGAAAAAAATGTATGATGAGGGAAATGAAAATGTAAGTGATACAGAAGTGAATGATTTTGTTGTTAATCTTGAAGATGTAAATGAAAATGTAAGTAATACAGAAGCGAACGATTCTGATGTTACTTTCGAAGGTGATCCACATGAGAATGTTGCTCCCAAAGAAGAGATAGATATTGAAGATGATTTAAATGGTGACAACGTAGAATTTGACGACTCTGATGAAATTGATATAAGTGATCAGTTTACAAAAGTAATGAGATAAAGGGGTATATTATGTTAGAGCAAGGTGAAATATTAAAATTAACAAATGATAAGGAGTATGTAGTTGTATCATCTATTACTTACAAAGAAGGTAATTACGTATACTTGATAGATACTGAAACGTATAAAGATTATAAATTACTTAAATATGAGAATGAAAGATTGAAAGTAGTAAAAGATGAGAGTCTATTGAAGACATTAATAACTATGTTTAATAATGATTTAAAGGATAATTTGGCAACTCTTATCAATAATGATTAATGAAAAAATATGTTTAACATATTTTTTTTGATATGGGGTATTTATGGCTGGACATAAAGTAGGCGTAAAATGAAATCATGGATTAACAAACAAAAACTTACTACAGGCTTATGTATAAAGTTTCTGTGATAAGTCGGTGTAGAGTAAGGTACTTATAGGGATGTAAGAAAGAATTGAACAATTTTAATGATATTAATTAAGTAATAAATTAATAAAAGAAGAATATATTAACGAGTAGTCCTATGAAAGATGTTTTACTTAATTGTGATATTAGTGAAAAAAGAATGAGTATAGAATTAATGTTGAAAAAATTTGATTGTATGAGTGTATATGTATAAAAGTGGAAAAGAACCAAAGAGCAAGCAATAAGTCTAAAACAAATTATGATGAATTAAGAAAATTAGGTATTTCAGAATACAACTTTTATATGGCAGCAAACATAGTTGGTAATATCCAATGACGAATTAAAACAATATGTATGATGGTGTGAAAGGAACAAAATAATTTAATATGGATAAGAGGGTTAAAAGTTTACTAAGATATATTAATGATTGTGGCTACGAGTGTTATATTGTGGGTGGTTATGTTCGTGACTTTTTGTTAGGTATTCCTTCTAATGATTATGATCTTTGTAGTAACGCTACCCCTTTAATTTTATTTAAGTTATTGAAAGATTATCAAATTATTAGTTGTCACTATGGTACTATATCATTGAAAATGGAAGAATTATTAATCGAAATTACAACATATAGGCGTGAATTAATTTATTGTCAAAGACGACCTATAAAATATGAATATATAAATAGTTTAAAGGAAGATTTGTTACGAAGAGATTTTACTATTAATACATTATGTTTAGACCAAAATGAGCAGGTAATTGATTTGCTTGATGGACTTAGTGATTTGAAAAAGCGGGTGCTTAAGGCAGTTGGTAGTGCTGAAACTAAAATGATTGAGGATCCATTAAGAATTTTAAGAGCATTAAGAATTAGTGCTACCTTAAATTTTACGATTGATGTTGCTTTGTATAATTCAATGTATAATAATCGTTTATTGTTAAGGGGATTATCTTATGAACGGAAAAAGCAGGAAATAGACAAAATTATTAAAATAAAACGTTTAGATGTTCTAATTCCTTTTGCTAAGGAATTAGATTTAAACTTGGATAATTTTGAATATTTTTCTGATCCTTTTTGGACTTGGATAATGATTGATAGTAATGATTACTATCATAAAAAGAGAAGTGAAAAAAGATTAATAAAAAAAGTTAGATGGCTGATGTGTGCTTCATTTACGAATTATAATTTATATCAAGCCGGAAAAGAAGCTGTTTGTATCGTATCCTCTTTAACGCATACTAAATTAATGGAAAGGTATGATAATTTACCTATTAAAAAACGTCAGGATATAATGATTGATAGAGCCGTTTTAAAATCTAAGATTAATCATAATATGTTAGGGGCTATTTATCGAGATTTAGAAAAGAAGATATTAAATGGTGATATTAAAAATAATTGTTATGACATTAGGTTGTATTTAAATAGTCAAAATCATAATCTTAATTAGGGTGTTTTATGAAGAAGGCTATTATAATTGTTTGCTTATTTGTTTTTAATATTTGTGTCGTCTATGCTAAAATATGTGAAAAAAAATTAGATAATGTTGATATTAAGCTTAAAGATGATGAGTTAGGTATTATTACTATAATGTTAGACAATAGTTCTTCCTTATTGCTAAAATATAAAGATTATAATATTTTATACATTATTGACTATGTAAATGGTACTAATTTAAAAAGTAGTGTTGATCTTTTTGCGAAATCTATAGATTATGTGTTTATGCTCAACAACTATGATTATACTAAATTAGGTTATGGTGTAACAGATAATCAAACAATAGATGACTTAACTTTAATGCGTAATAAAATTATATATAAGGATAAACTTATATGTATTAATCAGAGTGCTGATTGTGATTTGGTTTTTATTAACCGTGAAGATGTTTTACTTAATAAAGATGTAGAAAGTGTTTTTTACAGTAATCAATTAAGTGAAAAGTATATTGATTATATAAAAAGTTTTTGGTTAGATGAATATCGATTGTCTAAACAAAGTTATACAATTGTTACTATGGGTGATGAATATCAAGTTAATAATTTAGTAAAATAATTGCGTGCTGTTTAGTTTTAAGGTATAATTTAAGTAGTTGGTATTTTCAGTAGGTGATTTTATGGAGCATATTGTAAATATTTTAAAGGAACGTGAGTTACATTTTCCACGTCTGTTATTAGTCAATTACAAAAATTTAAAGTTAACTGAGTTAGAGCTTATTATTGTTATTTATCTATTGAATGCGGATAATAATACATATAATCCCAAGGCTATAGGTAATGATTTAGGTCTAAAAACTAATGATGTTTTAGAGATAATTAATAATTTAACTGAAAAGGGGATTGTTAGTTTAGACATAGTTAAAATAAATAATTTACGCAGTGAAGTAATAAATTTAAATTTATTATATGAAAAATTAGCCTTTTTAGTTATGAATAGTGATACTAAAGATAATAAAGATAGTGGCTTATTCGAGATATTTGAGAAAGAGTTGGGACGTGGGCTAACTCCTATGGAGTTCGAGATTATCAATGGTTGGCTTGATATTGATTATACAGAAGAAATTATTATTTGTGCACTTAAGGAAGCAGCTTATAATGGTATTTATAATTTAAGGTATATAGAACGTATTTTGTTTGAATGGTATAAGAAAGGTATTAAGAACAAAGAGGATGTGGAACGAAATAAAAAGAATTTTAAAAAAGCTAAAGATAATAATGTTGAGCTTTTTGATTATGATTGGTTAAATGACAAGTCAAATAGTTAATTATTTAGATGAGTTATTTCCAGAGCCTCGTTGTGAGTTAAATTATACCAAAGATTATGAATTGTTGATAGCAGTAATGCTTAGTGCTCAGACAACTGATAAGAGAGTGAATATGGTAACCAGTGTTTTATTTAATAAATATCCTAGTTTAACTATGTTAGCTGATGCTAATATTGATGATATCATGGATATTATTAGGCCTATTGGTACATATCATAAAAAGGCCAGTAATGTGATTCTAATAGCTAAAGCATTGTTAAATGATTATGATGGTGTAGTACCTAATGATCGTAGTTATTTAGAATCATTGCCGGGAGTAGGGAGAAAGACAACAAATGTTGTATTATCAAATCTTTTTAATGAGGCTTGTATAGCTGTTGATACTCATGTAGCACGTGTTAGTAAAAGACTTAAAATAGCTAAAGAAGATGATGATGTATTAACGATTGAGAAAAAACTAAATAGGAAATTTAGTAAAAATGAATTAGGGAGATTACATCACCAAATGGTTTTATTTGGACGTTATTATTGTAAAGCTAAGGCACCATTATGTAAAGAATGCAAGTTAAAAGCTATATGCCTTATTGGTTCAAAAATGGAAAATGATGGCAGTTTAAAAAAAGGTACTCATAAGGTTCATGTTAGAAATTAAGGGTACTTTTTAGTTTGTCAAAATATTATTGTTTTTAGCACAGTAAAAAATAGTGTTTTTTTTTCGAATTTATTTACAAAAAAAATGATTTGTACTATAATAAAAAACAATTAGTTGATGTTGGAGGTGTTTTGATGATTAATACGATTCTACCAGTTATTGTACTAAAAAAAATTATCCTCCTTCCACACAATGAATTAAGATTAGAACTTGAAGATTGGGTTAGTAAGCAAATTATTGATAGTGCTTTATTAAATCATGATAATAAGTTATTTGTAACAACTAAATTGGACCATTTAGAGGAAAGTACTTTGTTAGAAGATTTGCCTCTTACTGGTGTTATTGCTACAGTAAAGAGTAGTATTGAATTACCTAATGCTAAAACTAGAGTATTATTATCTGGCCTTAGTCGAGCTGTTGTTAGTAATTATAGTAAAACGGATGATATAATAACTGCTCTCATATCAGAGGTTAAAGTAGGACCAATTGAAGAGGAATTAAATATAGCTGTGGGACGTAAGTTAAAAAAAGAAGTAGAACATTACATTAAATTAGTCCCTTATATTAGTAATAGTGTCATTTCACGTGTTGAAGATGCTAAAACATTGGATGAAATAACTGATATTATTGTTAATCACTTACAAGTATCTTTGGATCGTAAATATCAATATATTAATTGTCCTGACCCTTTAAAGCGTACCAAAATGGTATTAGAGGATATTTATATAGATGAAGAATCATTTGAAATCGAAAATAGATTAGATCTTTTGGTTAAGGAGGAAATGGATAAAAACCAAAAAGAATATATTCTTAAAGAAAAGTTACAGTTGATTAAAGCTGAACTCGGTGACATAAGTTTAAAGGAATCAGAAGTTTTTGAATTACATAAAAGAATGGCTAAACTAAAGGCTAGCGATAAAGTTAAAGATAAAATTGCTTATGAAATAGATCGTTATGCATCATTACCTAGTACTTCGTCTGAGCTTGGTATTATTAGAGAATATATTGAATGTTTATTATCATTACCGTGGGATTATAAGACAGTTGAAAATAATGATCTAAAGACCATTAGAAATAAATTAGATGCTTCCCATTATGGATTGGAAGATGTAAAAAATCGTGTTATAGAATATTTAGCTGTTCGTAAAGTTAGTAATCGAATGACAAGTCCAGTAATTTGTTTGGTAGGGCCCCCTGGGGTTGGTAAAACAACATTAGCTAAAAGTATCGCTGATAGTTTAAATCGCAAATTTGCTAAAATATCAGTTGGTGGTATGAGTGATGAGTCAGAAATTAGAGGGCATCGTCGTACTTATATTGGTGCATATGCTGGAAAAATTATTGAAAGTTTACGTAGTGCTGGTAGTAGTAATCCTGTATTACTTATTGATGAAGTAGATAAAATGGAGAAGGGGCATCAAGGGGATCCAGCTAGTGCCTTGTTGGAAGTTTTAGATAAATCACAGAATATGAATTTTCATGATAATTATCTTGATATGGACTATGACATATCTGATATAATGTTTATTTTAACTGCTAATAGCTTGGATAATATTCAATATGCACTTTTAGATCGTTTAGAAATCATTGAAATATCAGAGTATACCGAATATGAAAAATGTGATATTGCGACGAGGTATATTATTCCAAAATTGTGTGCAGAACATAATTTAAATCAAATATCTTTTTCACAACAAATATTACTTAATATTATTCGTAGTTACACAAAAGAAGCTGGTGTAAGAGAGTTAGAGCGTTCTCTTCGTATGATTGTAAGAAAAATGGTTACCAAAATGGTCATGAAGAATAGCTATAAGAAAAATCTTTATTTAAAGGCTAGTGATATAGATAAATATTTAGGGAGAATTAAATTTAAAAATATGGTTAATAATTATAATCAGGTTGGTGTTGTTAGTGCACTGTCATATACTGCATATGGTGGAGAGATAATGCCAATAGAGGTTAATTATTATGCTGGACATGGTAATTTAACCCTTACTGGTTCATTAGGAAATATTATGAAGGAAAGTGCTATGATTGCTCTTAGTTATATTAAAGCAACGGCAAAATATTTTGATATTGATTATAATGATTTAGTTAGTAATGATATTCATATTCATTTACCATCTGGGGCAGTAAGTAAAGATGGGCCTAGTGCTGGTGTAACTTTGGCGACTTCAATTATTAGTGCCTTTAAAAATGTTAATTTTAAAAGTGATATTGCTATGACGGGCGAAATTACTTTAAGGGGACGCGTTTTAGCTGTTGGTGGTATTAAAGAAAAGTGCATTGGTGCGATCAAAAATGGTATAAAAAAAATAATTATACCTAAAGATAATGAAGATGATGTTGAATTACTTTCTAAAGAAATAAGGGATAAATTACAGTTTGTTTTTGTTGATAATTATAAGGATATTTATGATTATTTGATGAAGAATACAAATTAGTAGGAGGTTAATATGATAATTGATATAGATAGTTATTTTAGAGCAAAGGGCGTTTCATCATTAGTTTTTACTGATGTTTTTGAACCAGTATTTAATTTTTATAATGGTATTATTGGTTTTACTGAGCAGACTTTGCATGAATTAATTTCTTTCATTGAAAAATATAACAATTGTTTCGATTCGGTAATGAAGGCAAATGTTTTAAGTATTATAGACTATTTTCGTAACTCCTATTGCAAAGAACATCCAGAAGAAAAAAAGACTATATGGAACTTGTGCAATGTGGCGGTATCAAGGCTTAACATAGCTAATGATTCCTGCATTGAAATTTTTGTCGCAGTGCAACTACAGTCACGTAATTTTAGTGATGAACACGTTGCTCGTGCTCTTAAGATTATTGATTCTTCATTTAGTTTTGTGAAAGATTTGAATGTTGATGATTTTTATTTGTTGTATTATCATTCAGACTTGGCTGATGAAACTTCATTCATTGAAAATATTAAAGCATTTTCTCATATCTATTATGATTATATTTCTAATATTAGTTGTATTTTAAAAGAATGTCCTGAATTATGGTTAGATGAGACTTTCTTTAAACGTGTTAACATTATAAATATGTTATTATATGAAAATATAGAAACAGCTTGTAAACAAAGAGCTACCAAAAAATATGCAAAGCAGTTAAAAAAAAGATATAATAATTATATAAAGGATTTTGATGAGTTAAATAAGGCTACTGAGTAAGTAGTTTTTTTGTTATATAAAAGAATTTAAATCATACAATTTATTGATAGGAGAGATATAATGAAGAAAGTTTATTCTTTAAAAAAAGATATTTTATTCAAAAACAATATTTATGAAATATTAAGTATTGCAGTAGATAAAAAGTTTAATATTGATGGATATGCTATTAAAGGATTATTTAAAATTAATGGTGACTATCTTATACGTGAAAACGAGCGTGATGATTTTGATATAGAGATACCGTATCTAAATTATATTGAAGATAACTATGATGTTGAAAAAATTAAAGTTGATATTGATGATTTTTATTATGAAGTAAAAGATAGTAATCATTTAATTGTTAATATTGATATTTTAGTAGATGGATTAGAGGAGAAGAAAGAAAGAGAAGAGATAATAGAAGATGGTCATTTAGAACAATCAAAAAGAGATGATATAATAGAACATTTTATTGAAGATGTTGAAGCCAAAGGTGAGTTAATTGAGGGTGATGATATTGATCCTGATGACGAGAAAGTACAGGCAGTAGTGGAACCAGTATCTAGTGTGGAATTATCAGAAAATTCAGTTATAGATGAAGTACCTAGACCAGACAATAAAGAGTATAGTGACAATGGATTTGTAACGTATCGTGTTTGTATTATAAGACAAGGTGATACTTTAGATAATATTTTAAATAAATATAATGTTTCTTTGGATACAATAAAAAAATATAATACGGTAAACGAATTAAAAATTGGTGACAAACTAATTATTCCATATGAAAAAAATTAATGAAGTATTAAAGAAAAATAATATTAGAGGAACAGGGTACACCAGAAAAGGCAAATGTGTCATTGTTGATACTAAAGATGAACGCTTTGTTATTAAGCCACATAAAACAAGCATTTATGAATATTTAAATTATCGTAATTTTGAACATTATCCTCAAGTTATGATTGATTCTGGGTATGAAATTAGTCCCTATATAGAAGATGTTGATATCCCAACAGAACAGAAAATGATAGATCTCATTTTAGTTATAGCGAATTTACATAAAAAAACTACTTATTATAAAAAAATAAGTGAGTTTGATATTAAAGAGATATATGAAGATTTGAAAAAAGAAATTAATGATATTAGAGTATTTTATGATAACTTGATGGCCGAAGTAGAAAGTAGTATTTATATGCAGCCGTCTTTCTATTTATTAGCACGTAATATTAGTTTCGTCTATCAAATGATCGAGATGGCAGATAATAATATTGATAAGTGGTATAAAAATATTAAAGAAACAGATCGTATTAGAGTTTCTGTTATACATAATAATTTGTCTTTGGAGCATTATCTTAATAATACTTTAATAAGTTGGGATAAATCTAAAATAGGATTACCTATTTTAGATTTATATAAGTTGTATAAAACTACATATAATGAATATGATTGGAATGAATTATTGGATATTTATAATAGCAATTTTAAGCTGAAAGATGATGAATTATTTTTATTTTACACACTTATTTCTTTACCACTTACTATTAACTTTACAAATGTTGAAATAGATAATGTTAGGGAGGTAAATGAAAAGTTAAATTATTTAAAGCTAACGTATCAGTTCCTTTCTACCAAAAAATCCGAAATAACGATATAAAGAAAAGAAAGAAGAAAAAAAATAGTAAAAAGACATTAAAACGTGTAACAATGAAAAAAGTAATAATTAGTTGATAAAAGATAATAACAAAAAAAATTACTGTAAAAATATACCAAAGTCCACGTTTTCGCCACCATCTCATATTATTAATCACCTATAATAATATATGAGTATAAAATAATAAGTTGTCACATATAATTTACTAGGTGATCGAATGAGAATAGGGGATTTAGTTACAAGAAATTCATATAATAATGATATTGTATTTAGTATTATTGATATCGAAGATGATGTTTATTATTTGAAAGGAATAAATGTAAGGTTATATGCTGATAGTGAAGAGTCGGACTTAGTTGCTTATGATAGAACTAAAGATGTCGAAGACGAGAAAAATTTTCAAGAACGACTTAAAGAAGAAAAAATAGATCGCAATAGTGAATATTTTTATTTACCAGGTAAAATATTACATATTGATGGAGATTCTGATTATTTAAAAAGATGCCTTAATTACTATGAGTCACTTAATATAGCTGCTATTGGTTTTACAAAAAGAGAAGATGAAATAGCGAGTGAATTATATGATTTATTAGAGAAATATCAACCTAGTATTTTAGTTATTACAGGGCATGATGCATATTATAAAAAAAAGGGAGGATATAGCGATTTATCAGCTTATAAAAATAGTAATCGTTTTGTGGATGCTGTTAAAGTGGCAAGAAAGTTTGAAAGTAGTCATCAAAAGTTAATTATTATTGCGGGAGCGTGCCAGTCCAATTATGAAGAATTAATTAAGGCTGGTGCTAACTTTGCTTCATCACCCAAAAGAATAAATATACATGCTTTAGATCCCGCGATTATTGCTGCTAAAATGAGTTTATCAGATATTAATAATGATATTAACTTAAAAGAAATTATTGAACATACTAAATATGGCTCTGATGGTGTTGGTGGCATTATAACTAAGGGAACAATGTATATGGGGTATCCTAGATGAATATGTATTCTGTAAAAAAAATGTTAAAACTTAAAGTTGGAGCTAAGGCTCGAATAAGATACAGTTTAGGCCGTAATAAATATGATCATTATAATGTTATTATTGATAAATTATACGATAATGTTTTTACTGTTATAGAGGAAAAAGAATATGGACGTATTATTAAATGTTTTTCTTATAATGATATTATAATGCATTTAATAAAAATTGATTTTGAATAGAAAATGTGCTACAATTATTGGTAGTACATGGGGCCGTCTAGATTCGACGGATTTACTGGTACTTAGATGGCAAGTCGTAGGTACACGTTAAGTACACCAAAAAAATAACTGGAAACAGATTAAATTTAGCTTTCGCTTAATAAATTTTAGAAAGCGCTTCTTATAATTCTTTTCCCACGAGAAATATAAGAGGCTCGATTTAGTGGGATATATTATTATGATGCTTATAGTAATAATGAATTTAATAAGCTAACTAAAAATTGGGTTGTCAGTTACTAACAATTTTTAGGAACAATAATAACTGACTAAACTTGTAGAAATTTAAGGGTTGGTATTTTCGGACATGGGTGCGATTCCCATCGGCTCCACCAGATTGATAGCAAACTCGGACTTTTATAGTTCGAGTTTTAAAATATTCTGCTTTATGTTATAATTTTTATAGATTTTAATTGATATATTTGTCAATTTAGTAAACATACTTGCTAATTGACAAGCTCAATTAACAAAATATTTATGGAGGCAAACCAGTTATACAAATAGTTGAAGTTGGTATAAATTTAAAAAATAATTTTAATTATTATGATACTTTTTTAAAAAATAGTGGGTTTTATAATGATTTTAATGTTAGAACAAATGATATCTGTAAATGTCAATAAGATTTTGGACAAAAAAGTCAATTTCAAAGTTGGACACTTTAGGATAGGAAACTATCCTTTT
>CANQMF010000011.1 GCA_947624915.1 uncultured Bacilli bacterium | reverse complement strand
TTGTTGTCAACTTAATTATACCAGATGGTATCTTTTTTTATTTATTTTTTTGTGACATATGTATTATAACTCAACATGTATGTAATGAATGGTTAACTATTTGTAACTACAAAAAAGGTATAGAAAAACTTGTTTCCCATACCTTATATTTTAATTTTCTTTGACCTCTTCAGGAGGATTACAGCTGACTGAGATCTTTGATGTAGTACCATCCGTTAAGTAAATAATTGCTGTAACTGCTGTCGTGTTTGAACAGTCAATACCTTCACTATCCGTATGTTTATTAGCCTGATCTATCCATTTGCTTTCACCATATTTAATGCGCTTATAATCATCAAATGGTTTGCCATCTTTTAAAACCTCAAAATTATATTGGTGAATACCAGATGCAGTCATTAACGGAGTTAAAACTAATCGATATGATGCTGGTGTTGCCGGTTTTGCTGTAATTGTAATTTGTTTTGATGCTGTCTTTCCATTAGCCGTTCTTACCGTTACTGTTACCGTTCCCGCTTTTCTAGCTGTAAGTTTTCCCGTTTTAGTATCAATACTTGCTTGACCAGTACCATTAGCAACAGACCATGTAACAGTTTGATCAGTAGTATCTTTAGGTAAAATGCTAGCTTTAAGAGTAATCGTTCCGCCTTCAACTACTGTATTTGCACCACTAATAGAAACACTTTCAGCAAGAATTGGTGACGTTACAGTTACAACTACCGTTGCTGTCTTTCCATTAGCTGTTTTAACCGTAATATTAGCTTTTCCTGGTTTTACACCTGTAACTACGCCACTACTGCTTACTTTAGCAACAGATGAATTATCACTAGTCCATGTAACAACTTTGTTAGTTGCATTAGCAGGCTGAATTTTAGCTGTTAATTTAATCGTTTTACCTTGAACAACAGTTGCTGATGTTGGTGAAATGGTAACCCCTGTTTCCTCAACAACACCACTATCAACCGTTACTGTACATGTAGCGCTAAACTTTCCATCGCTCGTAGTTGCCGTTATTATTGAACTTCCTTCACCAACAGCAACGACATTTCCTTGATCATCAACAGTTGCAACATTTGGATTACTACTACTCCATGTAACACTTGGAATATCTGCACCAAATGGAAGAGCTGATAAAGTTAAAGATGAAGTTCCATCAGGTGATAAAGTCAGCTCGTTAGGCGTCAAACTAATACCACCAAGTTCCAAATCAATATCGTTTCCATCGTCTTTTTCTACCCAATGTGCCTCTAATTTCATATCTGATTTAACTTTAGTACTAAAATCAAATTCTGTTGTTTCACCATCTAAATACCAACCATCAAATTCATACCCTTCTCTAGTCGGATCGGCCGGTTTAGCAATCGTACCATTTTCATTTATTTTCTGCTCAGCAATTGTATTTCCACCTTTAGTATCAAAGCTAACTACATACTTTTTGCCGTCGCAACCCTTTAATAACAACAACACAACAACAACTGCAATAATGACAAGAACAGCAATCACAGCAGCAATAGTAAGCCCTTTCTTACCCTTTTTCTCATTTTCGTCATCATCGTCTTCATCGTCATCAACAACAACTTTTCTCTTAGCAATCGTGTCTTCAGCTAAAACTTCTTTAGATAACTCTTTTTCCTTTTCATAATCGTCATCTTTTTCCTTCTTATCGTTTTCTAAGTCATCATTTTTTTCTTCATCAATAAACGATTTATCGGTGTCAAATTCTTCTATATTCGCATCGTCAAATCGTTCTTCATGCTTTTCCTTATGAGCATCATCCATGTCAAGATTATCGATATCTTCTAAATTATCTGTTGCATCAACATCATCTAAATCTTTGATTCCATCAATATCCAAATCATCAAGTTCATCTAAATCTGTAAGATCATCGATATCTAAATCATCAAACTCATGTTTTTTATCTTCCATACTGCCATCCTTTCCTTCCCTTATTATAAACAATAGACAATACCATGATAACACCACGTTATTGTAACACAATCATTGTATTATAGATTTTGTTTATTGTCAATATCAATAAACTCAAAGTTGACACTAATTAACTAGTAATATAGTTTAATTTTTTTCTGTATTCTTTATCTACTTTAAACATATATTTTATTAGGTGATAATATGAATTATTTTAAAAAAATGGGTATTAGTTTGGGCATTAGTTTAATTACTTATACGATTATTTTAATACTAGTATCTTTATTAAGCTATTTAAATGTAATTAAAGGAAGCTGTCTAACTATTTTAAAACTGTTAATTCCTATGTTAAGTCTATTTATCGGATCATTTACTTTTGGAAAAGGAGCAACCAAGAATGGTTGGTTAGAGGGGGCAAAATTTGGCATTATTTTTATTGCTTTATTGATTATTATTAATTTACTTTTCTATCGTAGTTTTAATATAAGTAAAATTATTTATTATACTATTATCTTAATATCCTCAATACTAGGTTCTATGATTGGAATCATAACAAAAAAAGAAACAAAAGATCAATGAATTCAAAAATATTTGAAATTAAAACAAATTTTATCATTTTGATACAAACAACTTACACGCTTAGAATGGACATATAAAATCACTAAAATATAAACAAAGAACTGTTAACTTTAACTGGTTAACAGTTCTTTGTTAAATTAATATAAGTTATTTCTCGATCAAATAAACTATCTAAATAACTAAACGGATTCGTATGAGAAGCTTTAGTAATACCCGATGTAATAACAATTTTAGTACGGCCTCTATTTATGACACCGTAACAATTCTTAGGAAATAATTTATGACTTCGAGGAGAAAATATACCTACTCCTTTCATTACATCTCTTAAAAATGATGGCATAATTCCAGCATGAGTGTGCCCTGACAACACCAACGGCACATTTTTTAATAATTTAATTCCATCATAATTAGTTAATTGCGTAAACGGTATCGGTGTATGAGAAAGCAAAATATTATATTTATCATCAAAAGCATCAAAAGTATTATTTACAAATCTTTTAAAATAATTTAAATTACCTTCATACTTGTAATAAAAGTCAAAAGGAAGAGTTAAACCAATAAAACGAATATCCCCATCTACATAACATTCATTATCTAATAAATATAGATTGGGAATAGATCGCATCTTATCATACAATTCATCATTATAATAATAACTACGATTTTTTCGATCACTAGTTATATCATGCCCTCCTAAACTAATAAACACCTTACTCAGTTTAGCTAATTCTTTTAACCAATCAATAAATAATTCAATATTCCTTACATAGCCAACATCAACAACATCACCACTAATACAGATATAGTCAAACTGATCCTTTTGTAAAGTTTTTAATACTTTATTTAATTTTTTTATATCTTTAGCTTGATAATAATGAATATCAGCTAAAAGAACAATTCTCTTTTCGATACAATCCGTTTTTATATCATAATTTTTCTTGAGTATTTTTGACATATTCATCTCCTAAATATTTAGTTAAAAAAGACTCTCTATACTCTAATAATGTCTGATCTTTAATAGCCTTCCGTAAATCTTCAACTAATCTTATAAGAAAACGAATATTATGGATTGATAGAAGACGTGCACCGAAAGTTTCATTTGCCACAATTAAATGGCGGATATAAGCTTTAGTATAGTGCTGACAAGCATAACAGTCACATTCTTCTGATATAGGAGTAAAGTCTTCTTTATACTTAGCGTTTTTTATATTGATCTTACCATAAGGAGTAAAAGCATTGCCATGACGAGCAATACGTGTTGGCAATACACAATCAAACATATCAACACCACGAATTACCCCTTCGATAATATCAACAGGCTCACCTACTCCCATTAAATAACGGGGCTTATCTTCTGGTATATATGGTATAGAATAGTCAATAGCCTTATACATATCTTCTTTTGACTCGTCATCATTAGCTACTCCCCCAATACTATAGCCGTCAAAATCCATTTTTACTGTTTCCATAGCCGAGTATTTACGTAAATCTTCATGAGGTCCACCCTGAACAATACCAAATAATGATTGATTAGGATTGTTATGTACTTCTTTACCTCTTTTAGCCCAACGAATAGTTCTTTCAACGCTATTCTTCAAGTATTGGTAATCAGCACTAGCAGGTGGACACTCATCAAAACTCATAGCAATATCACTATCTAGTTCATTTTGAATTTTAATAGATAACTCAGGAGTTAAAAAAAGATTTCTACCATCTAAATGACTTTTAAAATGAACGCCTTCTTCAACAATATCCTTTTTTTTATTTTTAGCTAAAGAAAATACTTGGTAACCACCACTATCCGTTAGTATAGGTCCATCATAATTCATAAACTTATGTAAACCGCCCGCCTTATGAATAATTTCACTACCAGGTCTTAACCACAAATGATAAGTATTGGCTAATATAACAGCACTATGCATCTCCTTTAATTCTTCTGGGCTCAAAGTTTTAACAGTAGCTTGAGTGCCAACAGGCATAAACATTGGTGTTTCAAAGGTTCCATGATTAGTGTGTAATTTTCCATAACGAGCTTTACCACAAGTTTTTATTAATTCATATTTTATCTTCATTTTTTCACATCCATTATTATTTTTATATTTTTAATTTTACTTGTTAAATAACATTCTACCGATTATTATAACACTTTTTCTTCTAACTAACCATTATTTTATTGGATTATTTATCTCATATAACATCAATAGCCATATAATAACATTTTATTTTATTTTTTTACAAGCCTTACTAATGGTTCAACAATTTCAAATAAACGCATATTATGAGACCCTTTGATATAAATAACGTCATCTGTCTCAAAATTAAAGACCTTAAAAAATTCAATAATATCTTCTAAAGTATTAAAATGGATCGTATGTTTTAAACATGATGTTTCATT
The DNA here is from genome assembly GCA_947624915.1 of uncultured Bacilli bacterium. Next base: position 17,748 of record CANQMF010000011.1, on the reverse strand, counting down.
ACCAATTGTAATTACTAATACATTACTTAGTTTTTTTATTTCTCGATAAACCTGTTTATGTATTTTAGAACTGTATTTTCCTAATTCTAATATATCTCCTAGGACGATAATCTTTCTAGAGTAATCTTTAATTTCTCTAAGGCCATACTTCAGTGATTCATAAGAGGCATTATAAGCATCATCAATAACAGTAATACCTTTAACCTTATAATAATGCATTCTAGATGGTAAAGCCACAAAAGTACTTAATGCTTTTTTTATATCACTTTGTTTCATACCAAGATACTCACACACTTTGAATACGAAGGCTAAATTAATAGATTGTTTTTTAGTTAGATCATCTTTAGTGTATACCTTAATAGCATCTATTTTTTTTAGTAATTTATCTTCACCATTAACAAATAAGGTAGTATTAACTCCTTTAATACTAAGTTTCTCTTTTCTAATCTTTTTTTTACTACCAAAATTACCGATATGAGCAATACCAATATTAGTAATTAAAGCTATATCTGGTTTAGCAATATCAGTTAAATATTGTATTTCACCAGGATGATTAGTACCTAGTTCTAAAACAACAAAATCATAATTACTATTGATATTCAATAAAGTTTTAGGAACTCCAATATGATTATTTTCACTACCTACATTTTTTAAAACTTTATATTTAGTTCTTAACACATGTTCCAATAATTCCTTTGTTGTTGTTTTACCATTACTACCAGTTACCGCAATAACCTTACCATGATATTGTTCTCTTAAATACTTAGCTAGTAATCCTAAAATTCTAATAGTATCATCAACTCTAATAATCGGAATTTTACTATCGATTACTATATCTCGATCTAAAATAATGAGACTAACTTTTCTTTTAATCGCTTCTTTTACATACTTATATCCATCATTAACACAAAGAAATACATCACCTTTTTTTAACTTTCTGCTATCTAGTTTAATATTTTTAATCTTTTTATCTCTAATCTGTAAATTTTGACCAATAACATTACATATTTCTGATAAAAACATCTTCCCTCCTAAAAAAATGACTAGTCCATATACTTAGTCATTTGTTTCATCATTTGGTTCACTTGTTTCTGGCTTGGGGTACGACCCATTTGGCTCATCATTGCTTTTATCATCTGTTCATTGATTGGTGGATTTTTTTTGATCATCTTTTGCATATAATGACGTGCTACAAAGAAACCAATAACACCACCAATAACAATTCCTACTAGTATCTGTAATAAATCGACTAGAAAACTCATTATATCCGTCCTTTCATATACGATATTTTACTAAATAATGACTAAAAATACAAGACTTAGTAAATTATACGCAACTTACTATTTAATATCCATAATTTCTAAAACTCGTTTTTTTACATCTTCATAACTAAAATGCATATATTCTAAAACTTGTTGTTCCAATCCACTACTACCAAAAGAGTCCAGAGTAATATAGTAAATATTATCTTTTGAAATACGATGCCACCCAAAAGATGAGCCAGCTTCAATAACAATCTTCTTCGTATTTAAAGGAAGCACCTTTTGTTTATAGCTATCATCGTTTTCCAAGAATTGTTCAACTGATGGCATACTAACAATTCGAAAGTTATTATATCCTTTTTGTAACAATTCATATCCAATATTACGAGCATAAGTAAGTTCAGTCCCTGTAGCAATTAGAATAGTATCTAAATCCCCCTTCTCTTGATAGTAAATATACCCTCCTAAAGCAGCCCCTTTGGCACTAGTATTAGGATGTCTTTCAACTTCATTACGACTTAAAATTAATGAACTAGGATTATGACTAGTATTTATGATCACTTGCCAACAGCCTAACAATTCATTTATATCAGATGGTCTAAAAACCTTCATTTTAGGGATTGATCGCAACATAGCTAACTGCTCTATAGGTTGATGAGTTGGTCCATCAGGTCCAACGTAAATTGAATCATGTGAAAAAATATAGATAACAGGTAATGCCATTAATGATGACATTCTAATGGCTGGTTTTATATAATCTGAAAAGCTCAAAAAAGTTGAACCATATGGTTTTAACCCAACTAAAGCCATTCCGTTTAAAATAGCTCCCATAGCATGTTCACGTACACCAAACCAAATATTACTACCATCAAAATGATCTTTGCTAATATCATCTAAATTTTGATCATAAGTTTTAGTTGTACTACCTAAATCAGCACTACCACCCACAAAATTTTTTATATTATGGTTCAAATAATCCATAAATATTTTGTTCGTATCACGAGTTGCTTCTTTCTGATGTTCATCTAAATTCCAGTTGTTACTAAATAAATCATATTTAACTTCACGATTAAAAAGATACTCAACGCTATCTTTACCAGAACTAAGATATGCATTATATAATTTATTAGTCTTTTGATATTTATTATCCACTCTACTATTTATTTTACTCTTTAAATAGTCAATACAATTTGGATTATAATAAAAATTATCTTGTGGTAATCCTAGTTTTTCCTTAAGTTGATAAATATCCTCCGTCGTTAAACACTTACCATGTACACTTGACGTACCTTCTAATAAAGAGCCATCTCCTATTTTGGTCTTAACCTCGATAAAGGCCGGAGCATTAGCTTTTTTAGCATGACTGATAGCATAATTTAATTCTGTTAAATTATTACCGTTATGCACAAAAGAGGTTGTCCATCCCATAGCATCAAAGCGATCTCTAGTATTTTCAGTAAATGTTTTATTTGTTGGTCCATCTAATGATATGTCATTGGAATCATATATAACAATTAAGTTATTTAATTTCAAAGTACCAGCTAAAGAAGCAGCCTCATAGGATATGCCTTCCATAAGATCTCCATCTCCAACTAAGACATATATTTTATAATCGACCAGTGATTCTTTTTCATCTATACGATATCTTTCATGTAAAATTTTTTCTCCTAATGCCATACCTACTGCTGTAGCTATACCTTGTCCCAAAGGTCCTGTTGAGCAATCAACACCGGGCGTTACATAAACTTCTGGATGACCTGGGGTTTTAGAATTTATTTGACGAAATTGTTTCAAATCATCTAACGAAAGTGGAAATCCACTCATAAACAGGGTTGCATATAAAAGGGCTGAACCATGTCCGGCTGACATAACAAAACGATCACGATTAAACCAATTGTAATCCTTAGTATTTATGTTTAAATGATTAGCATATAAACTATACAAAATAGGTGCGGCACCTAAAACAATTCCTGGATGTCCACTTTTAGCCTGATTAATCATATCAATACCCAAACTTTTTATATTGGCAATTATCTCTTTATCACTCATCATATCCTCCTTACTATATATTTTTATTATATCATGCCTTAATTTTTCTTTAAACAAACAAATGTTTGACAAGATATACATAATATGATAAAATTTAGATGGTAAGGAGGTCATTATGGATAAACTAACAAAAAGGCAAGAAGACACGCTAAATTATGTTAAGGAATATATCGTAGTCCATGGTTATCCACCAACAGTAAGAGAAATTGCGCAAGCTATTAACGTTTCATCGCCAGCAACTGTTCAAGCCCATCTTGATTGTTTGGCCGATAAAGGATACATAAAAAAAGGTGCAAATAAAAACAGAACCATTGAATTAATGGTTGATAATGAGTTTTTACCAGATAATGGTAAGGTTGTCGAGGTCCCATTACTTGGTAAAGTGACAGCCGGCTCTCCAATTGAGGCTATTGAGAACCCTGATGAATTTTTTTCATTGCCAGCCTATTTAATACCGAAAAACAAAGATGTATTTACTTTAAATGTCAGTGGTGAAAGTATGATTGATGCTGGTATTTTAGACGGGGATATTGTCATTGTTGAAAAAGCCAAACAAGCCCACAACGGGGAAATTGTTGTCGCCATGACAGAAGATAATGAAGTAACACTAAAAAGATTTTATAAAGAGAAAGGCTACTTTCGTTTACAGCCCGAAAACCAAACAATGGAACCTATTATTTTAGATAAGGTATTTATTTTAGGAAAAGCCATTGGTTTATATCGAAAAATATAAATAGCTTAATATGATAACATTTAAATAACCCTAGCAATTAACTGCTAGGGTTATTATTATTACTATCTATATTTTGATTAAAGAAGATATTCATACCACTATTAGTATCAAGAGGGTTCACTTGACCATTATTGCTATTTAACGAACTATCCATTGATACCTTATTACTCTCATCTATATTATTCACTTGGCCAATATTATTAAAAATATTTAAACCATTATTTTCCTGATTAGAAGATGGCTGCTCATTAAAATTAATTGGTTGATTAGCGTACGGATTATACTGAATATTTTGCTCTTGTTTGAACACATTATCTGGATTAGCCATCCTTGGTGTAGTATCAATAATACTACTAGCTACAGGTTTAGACCCCATTAGGTGAGCGTCCAAAGGCTTATCATTAACATCTTCAACATAAGTTAAAACAATTTCCGTTGCCAAATCAAGCTGATGTTTTTCTTGAGCGGTTAAAGCATTAGTATTTAATAAGCTTTGATAATTAGTTAACTCACTTGCTACTTCATCCCTGCTCTTCTTTACATTAGTTTCAATAACATTAAAAGCTGAATCATAGTCTTTACCTATTTTGTAAAGTGAAAAATGGCAATTATAATTAGTATTGATAATATTCAAACATGTTGGTAAATACTTCCTAATATCATCTTTAAACTTAGTTTTTAACTCATTAATTTTACTATTCTTATCAATAGTATTATCCATTTCTAATGCTTGTAGTCCTTCTAGGTATTTTTGCTTTTCGCCATTAAATAATTCAATATCAATAAACATATTATTTATATAAGTCTACTGGATAGACTCCCTTTTCTATTTCTTCTTTTATATAATCTTTAAGTCCTTCTAAATCGGACATATAAGTAATACCTTTCCAAACCGCATTTGTATCTAGTACCTGACAAGTAATATCCCCATTATTAATGTGTTCAAAAATAACATTAGGTATATAAAATTCATCCTTAGTCAAATTAGCCGTTTTTAAGAAAGTTGAAAAATCCTTTTCTAAATAATCAAAAATATTGGGATAAAAAACAAACATATTCATGGATACTTTTCCATCAGATGGAACAACGAAACTAGCCGCACCAGATAAAGGAGTAGCTACTACGTCATTTCCAATTCTTTCAACACTTGACTCAATTAAACTGGTCAATTTGTTACCATCTAAAGTGCACACACCACGTTTAACAGCACCATTTTCTGTTAACGTATTAACAACGTTATAGCCAATAACAGCGTATGCCCTTTGGTCCTCATTTTTTTTGATATATTCCATAGCTACTCTATAGGCATCAAAGCCATAAAGGTCATCAGCATTAATAATAACAAAAGGTTCATTAACAACATCTTTAGTACATAAAATTGCTTGCCCTGTACCTAATGGCTTATTACCTCTTTCCTCTGGTATTTTAATATTATTAGGTAAATTATCACTACTTTGAAAAACATATTTAACATCAATTTTATTTTCAATTCTTTTTCCTATTGTATCTCTAAAGATATCGTAATATTCTTCTTTAATAATAAACACTACTTTATTAAAGCCAGCTTTTATAGCATCATAAATTGAATAATCAATAATAAATTCTTGATTTGGTCCTACAGGTGTAAGCTGCTTTATTCCTCCGAAGCGACTCCCAATACCAGCCGCCATAATTACTAATGTCATTTTATCCCTCCTAACATTACGTCTGGTTTCATTTTTGTTCTATCCTTATCATAAACCTTATAGATAGCTAAAATGTCACCTTTGGCATCAGTAAAAACAATCCGTTCGTTATTATATATATTCTCTATTATTTTACCATTTAAAATAGACTTTTTCAATATTTCGTCAACCTCAATAAATGGTAAAAAACTAATTAGTTGTTTAATAGGAACTAAATCATTTAAATCTAAATCATCTATTGATTTACACTTTTCAATAGTTACACTACCCAATTTAGTCCTTCTTAAATTACTCATAACCCCAATAGTATTTAACTTTTTAGCGATATCATGCACTAAGGCTCGAATATATGTTCCTTTACTTACAGAGGTCTTAATTTTAAATATGATACAATTATCGCGATATGTTAATTCACTAATTAATTCTATATTATGAATAGTAACTTTTCGTCTAGGTAAGGTTACCGCAACTCCCGATCTAGCATATTCGTATAACTTTTTACCATTTACTTTCACAGCCGAATAAATTGGTACCTCTTGTTCATATTCTCCAATAAAACTCTTCAAAATCTCTAGTACTTGTTCTTTGGTAACTTTAGGTGCTTCTGTTTTTACAATAGTACCAGTTATATCATAACTATCAGTCTCTATACCAAGCGTTACTTCTGCTTCGTACTCTTTTTCCTCATTGCTTAAAAGATTAACTAGTTTAGTTGCCTTACCAACACAAACAACTAAAACGCCTGTTGCCATTGGATCTAAAGTACCAGTATGCCCTACTTTAATAGTTTCAACTTTTTTAATTATTTCATTAACAACATCACGGCTTGTACAACCTTCTTCTTTATCAATAAAAAAAGCTCCATTCATATTATCACCAAACAATACCTATTTATAATTTTTCTTGTAAACTTTTAATAGTCTGAACATTTCACCAGCAATACCTTTTTGATCACCATATTGTTCAACATTCCTATTTAATTCTGTTTCAACTTCATCCAAAGGTACATATCTTAATTCAAAGTTTCCATCCTTTTCTGCCTTAGTTAAATGCAAATTATCCAAGTGTGGCCTTTCATCCGTTTTAATTTCATAGTAGTATATTTCTATCTTCCTGTTACGGCCAACTTCCGGAAAATCTTTATAATAACCTAGTGAACGAGCAAATGCTTCTAAATTATGAGCATTTAACCTAATACCCGTTTCTTCTTCTATTTCTCTATTGATAGTATCTATTAGAGGTTCATTAGGTTCTTGTGTTCCACCAGGAAATTGATATATATGATGAGCATAACCAAGCATTAACTCATTACGTGAATTAACTAATAATAATTTGACTTTTCTCACTAAATCAGTTATATCATCATCCGTTAAATTATGTTCATTTACTATTATATCTTTCATTTTATTCATCACTCCATCTATATCATAACACATTTCAAGTATCTTTATCATGAAAAAAGATATTTTTTTAAATAGACTACATCTGTTGATGTTACATATTCTTATAACGAGTTTATAACTAGACAAAAAAAGTATGAAAACAAATTAATAAATAATTTCATACTTTTTATCTATTCATTAGTTTGTATCGATTATATAAGGGTTCTCTTTGGTTCCATCTCCATCACTATAAGGTGTATCCGATTTAAGTGAAATCACAGGACGCACACCATACGAAGAGCTTACATAGTCACCATCATACATATGACCATAAGAATTTACGCAGAAAGATCCAGCATGTCGATCATCAAAATATGTTGGCGACATTGTCCAATAATTTGCTCCAGTGTACAAATAGTAGTCTTTATTAGTCGATGTCCCAGCTAGACCAGCGTATATTACCTCATCGCTCGTTATTAATCCAACTGGTTTAGCTACTCCCCCATTAGCCACCGTCAAAGCATCATTATCACTACACTTTATACTAGGTGTTCCATTATTCCTTCGATAATACGTATCAAAATACAAATATTTACTGACTGATCCACCATCTGGATTCCAGCCGCTGTTAACTTTGGAATATTCATAACTTTTATCCATACACCACGGCGTATCTTCTAAATAATCTTCATATTTAGCCATATTATTTGCATACCATGTATTTTCTATATAAGTTTCAATAGTGGATTTATTTTTATTACTAAACATATCCTCCAATGCAGCTTCTATGTTTTTTCCATCACTTATTGTTATATAATATAACGTTTTTCCATATATATAATCTATATAATTGATACTAGTACAAACACCAGTACTATTTAAACATGTATAATGATGAGTAGCCAAATCCGTTTTTATAGAACTTGGATCTGATGAATCTATTGTATCCGTTAAGGTATACTGCTTTGCCACACTATCATAAGTAAATGATTTACCATACTTTATCGTTTCAGTGCTTGTTGTACTTTTAGTATGATATTGATAAACTGTTCCATATTTATAACCTATATAAGCTGGTGAATCATTAGCACTGTTAAAGCTACTTTTAGTAACTTGGGCATTTTCACCAGTATTATTACATATTTTTTTACCATCTTGTTCAGTCGGCTTACCATTATATATTAATTTAACACCACCTGTATCCGTTGTTCTTACTATTTTCCAACAAAGCTCAGCAAATAAGACATTGTTGTCATCAACGGCTCCACGGTAATAATAGATTGGATATTTATCTCCAGCTGTATCAGCAATTGTATAAACCCCTTGGCCATTAGTTGATGATGATATAGATTTAAAATTTATACCACTGCTACTTGTTACATAGGCACTCTTAACATTATCTAATACAGCTTGATGCTTCATAATATCATATAATGTTGGAGCAGTATAAATAGTTCCATCATTACTTTTAACTAACTCCGTTTTTCCCCATGTTCCCTTCACATATACATCATAACCAGGCATTATAAAACTATTATTGCTAGCATTATCTACATTACTGTCTACTTTCCAACCATTAAATTTATATCCATCACATATTGGTGGTTCAACACCAAACTCTACTATTTCATATCTATAATGTAACTCATCATTTTCATATGACATATTACATTCTTTAGGATAATTACCATCATAATATACTTTATAGCCGTATTTCAATACTGGAGTTTGGTCACTTTCTTTATATTCTTCTTTTTCTTTTGGTAACTTTGTTGTTACCTTAACGCCTTTATTCGTTGAATAATATCCTTCTCCTTGTTCAATATATTCGTCTTTCAATTTCAAATTAATTTCCATGTGCAAATTGCTACTAGTTAACACGACATCTGGACCCATTGTCCATATAACTTTCTGTTCTGTTCCATCACTTTCTAGTCTAATACTACCTATCGACACACTAATATCTTTAGGGCTTACTACATCAAAATAATCATTATCAATATAATCAACTACTTCAAATTTTTCATAATAGTTTAAAAAATCACCAACAGTTGATTCATAAAAATGGTCATATATGTCATCAACATAAGCATCGTACTGAACATCACTAGCTTGCTTTAAATAACTAGTTATTTGACTTCCCATCTCATATTGGATACCAACTATTTTTATGCTATGATACTTATCTTTTAAATATTTATATTGCGATTCAATCATGGTTGTATCACGATTAGCTGCCCCATCGGTCATAAATAATACTACTAACCCTCGATCATTTTTAAATGTATAATCCGATAGTGCCTCTTCAACACCTTTTAAACCCGCATAATAATTAGTACAAGAACTTACTGGACATTTTAAAGTAAGATGATTGATTTCATTGGTTAAAGCATTTATATCATTACTAAAGTTTGAAATAACAGAATAATCCGAATGATACTCAACAATAGCTATACGATTATTTTCATCAGCTAATATTTCATTAATATATCTTTTAGCCCCTGCTTGCAAATTATCAAATTTTTCGCCTGTCATACTTGTTGATACGTCAACTACCATCACAACATCAAAATTTTGTGTACTATAAAAACTAGGTAATGTATCTACATCAAATTGTAATTTTACATTTTTAGTACTCGTCCAATCAGCGCTCTTTTCCATATGCCAACTACCTGGGGATTTGTCTGTATATCCATCTGATTCAATAACTACTTTTTTAACTTCAACACTATTATTAATATTAACCAATGATGTTAAGATATTTCTCAACACATCTAGGCCGCCTATTGGAAAAATAAAAATATTTAGCACAAGACCTAATATAATATACACATATAATAATTTTTCCTTTTTCATAAACACTCTCCTAATATTGTGTCCTGAAGCAAAATACTTAAGGGCATTTACCTCCTTTGGTTATACTTAATATATTAATAACTCTCTGCTATACTAGGAAAATTATATCAAAACTTCTTTGTATTGTAAAGATGATCGATCTTTTGAACTTTAAGAATTATAACATTTTATTTTGATTATTTACATGGCAACAAGAAAAAAGTCAATTACTTTCTCTTTGATTGACTTTTTTCTTGCTTTTCAGTATCGTTATCATTTCCTTCAGGATAAACTTCTTTTTCTATTACTTCTTCAGTTGTATTTTGTGTTTCTTCGGAATGATTATTATATTTTTTCTTTTTCATAAAACCTCCCACAATTATCATTCCCTATTTAGAAAGAATTATCCTCCATAATAACTAATTATTTTTAGCTTCTAAACTTTTGGATTCAATATTATAGATATAACTTTCAGTATCATAACCATCGTCATTAGCTTTATTAATTTCAATTAATAATCCTTCATCTACTTTTGTTACATTATAACCAAATATACCACTTACTGGTTCATCTTTGTAATCAATATAAGTATTTAGCTCTTTATCAATTAATTTATTACCTTGAAGATCAATAATTTTTAATTTTTGATTCTCATTAACAACTAAAATTTTATCAAAAGCAAAAATCATACTATAGCCTTTATCAAAGATCCTTGTTTGATCAGAATTAACCAAATAGTAAATATTGCCTTCTTTAACAACATAGGAGTCATTAGAACCCAAGTAAATATTATCATACTTAAATGGCATAAGTTCTTTACCTGTATTTAAATCAATTACACCATACTTATTATCTAGGCTAGCTGTAATTTTACTCTTATCTAGATCAAAACTTCGTCTATATAACTTACCATTATCAATAAGGCCTAAATGATCATACTTAGCTTCCAATTTGATCGTTCCTCTTGTATCTGTATAACCATACTTCTCAGTTTTTGCATCTTTAAAAATAAACCCTAAAACCTTATCTTGATCTTTAACAGCAACTACCTCACTAAAAGGATCTAAAAGATTTTGAACCGCTTGATAATTATATAAGATTTTGTCATCGCCATCTTCAATAACTGCAATTTTATCGCCACAAGAATTATAATTAGTTTGTTCTTCCAAATCACATTTATCGTGTTCACACTCATATATACTAACTAATTCTGAATCAACATAAAATTCTAATTGGTTTTCATCATTATTATGGATAATATTACACTCATCATCCTTAGTTGAAATTTTTTTGCGTCGACCATAAGTTTCTTCGACTTTATTTCCATCAATACTACAATCAGCTAAATAAACAGTTCCATCAATATTAATTATAATATCATCACAGTTTACCTTATGTTTATCATATTTAACTGATGATGCAATATCATCAAAGCTATCTATAAGTTCATGTTCTAATAAATAATCACTTGCTGACTTCTCAACAGCCTTACCATATTCATCAATAATTGTCTGATAGTCAATTTTAGTTTTTTCTTTTTTAGTTGTTTTATGCATTAAACTAAAACAAACAAAAATACAAACCACCAAAACTAGAAAGATAACAAAACAAATAACAAAATAATGTTTCTTTTTTGGCATTAAATCATCTAGACTATCAGGAGCTAAATCAGTTAAATCAATTCCTGATATACTAGCTCCATTAACCTTTGAACCACAATTTTCACAAAAAACAGAATCATCTTCTAAATCATGCCCACACTTATTACATCTCACACATCATCACTCCTATGATTAATTATAATACATATTTTAATTTTTTTAAAGCATATCTAATCCTAACTATCCAAATCCTTTTTAATCCATTCCATAATCAATGCAACAATAAAAGAAATATCTTTATTAGATAACTCTTTATGTCGATCGATCTTGTGCCACTTTGCTATACATCCACGGCAACAAGTAGCAGTTGCATGTTGTGCAATAAAGACCGGATGTCCTTTCATTGGTGTTTGTTTGCCATCCTTTAAGTTACTAGCACTCAAACGTGTTTTGACAAAATCATAAGCATGGCGCTCTATAACTTGCATGCCTTTATTCTTAATATAATTTTTATCATCATTACGTAAATGAAACTTGCCACGAAATTTTGATTTTTGTAATTGTTTTAATTTATTTTCTATCACTAAACTATACATTATTTAAAATAAAAGCAAAAGATAATACCACATATCGAACCAACAATATGGGATAAATGTGATACATGATCTTTTTTCTGAAAAGCTTTTATAACCTCCTCTACCACATAAAATAAAAGAATAAGTACTAAAGTAATGGGTATCTTACCATTCACTATATTAACAGCTGAACTAAGAACAATTAACATGAAAGTTATGCCACTAGAACCTAATATTTGATGATGGGTAAAAATAGTATTAACTAAACCACAGGCTAATGACGTAATGAGGATCATCATTAATAAATTAAAACTACCATATTTTTCTTCGATCATAGGTCCAACTAACAAAATGTAAATAAAATTATGGGCTAAATGTTCAAAGCTATCATGACCTAAACAATGACTAAACAAGCGAAAATACGTTAGGGGATTCCAAGGTGAACTAACATAATTAGAAAATAGATATTTATTCATTTTATCATGAGTTAAATAATTTACACCTAAAATAATTAAACAAAGAAAAAAATAACTTAACACTACAACTGAATTATAATTAAAACTATTAAAAATTTCTTTCATACAATCACTACCATATTTATTGTATACCAATACAAAGAAAAAAGGAATAATCCTTTTTTATGATATCTACTATTTGATGTCAACATCATTTAATAATAACCTTTATTTAGTGGTTTCATTAATCCAGTTTAAATAGTCTTTATTGCAACTATTTAAATCGAAAACGGCAAATTCAAAACACTCATAACTATGTATCTTACCTACAACTTCGTATATTTCCTGTGTTAAAACTTTTTTAGTTTTAACAAATACTAAATATTCTTCACACATTTCAATCTGTTCTTTCCAACGCCATTTACTATCACTATGAATAACTTGAGCACCGCTTATAAGTCTCTTTTTTAATAATTCATTGATCGTTCTATTGACTTCTTCTTCATTATCAAAAGCCATCTCAATCATACAATACATTATAATCACACCTATCTACTTTTTTAACAATTCATCATGACTAATCTTAATGATTTCCATAATATGTCCTATATTTCCTTCGCCAGCAAACTTAGTCATATCAAAAAAATTAGTATTAACATCAAACCAATACAATTTATTTATCTCTTCTACTAATATAACATCCTTATTTAAAATGCCAGCATAAACTTGAAGTTCAATATTAGTCAAAGGATAAATAAAATTCATTACATGCTTTAAAATAATATCTTTATTCGTAATACCCGTTTCTTCCTGTAATTCACGATATGCTGCCGATAGATCATCTTCATCCAATTCAACTTTACCACCAACTAAATTATATAATCCTTTGTACGGGTTTTTAGTACGATAACACATTAATACATTTCTTTCTGCTTGATCATACACTACAACTATATTTAATTTTCTGATAAAACATCTCTCCTTTAATTGGTAATTTGATATCAAAATGCGTATAGTCCTCATCACTAGTAGCTTCAATGATCCCTCTATGTGACTCAACTATTTCTTTAGCAACAGGTAATCCTAACCCCATAATATATCCCCACGTTCATTACACTGTAAAATTAGCGGAATATCTCAAGTACCTGTGATATCCACTGAATCGCCATATAAATATCCTACTTTATTAGAACAATCTAAAAAAAGGCAATAGTTTCCTGATTTCTAACCAACATATATAATAAATCAATTAGATGATCTTTAATATTCTCTAAAATCATATCAATTCGTTCACCATCTTTGCTTAAGTTTATTAACTCATCATAAATAAAATTTTCATCAACCTCGCTAAAGGTACTAATAATGCGTTCATGATAACAATTCTTATAAGAAAGAGGCAATAGCAATATTAGTGCCAATATACCTATTAAATTGAAGAAAAATTTTATATACTTTTCCATATTCTACCTCCAAATAGAAACAATTTCAAGTTACTTAAATAATTATAAACATATAAAATCTATATTTTTTTAATTTAATCTTACAAAAAACTTAATATTTCTTAAGACATAGAAAAAGACATACAATCTTTCCTTATATGTCCTGCAAATTTTCTTATTTACTAGAAAGCAATATAAATGATTATTGCTTACAAGTTTTTTAAATTATTGTGTCACATATCATCATTTCCCTAACTTTTTGGCATATTAATGCGAGTGCAATTGTAAAACTTCACATATCATACATTAACGTATCTTATTGTTTCTTCGCTCATATAGTTTTAACTGTTTTTCATTAAAATTACTTAGTAATTCAATCTCTTTAAGATAAGTTAGCATTTTTTCAGTTTCTAAAGAACAATCCCATGATGTTTTATATGAAGTCTGTTTTTCACCATCTTTATCTGATTTTATACCAAAAATCCAACCATAAAAAGCATGCATGTCCATAGGCTTATGTGTATATTGTCCACGATTAGGCAAATATAATACTCTTAAGTATTGATCATTAATTTTATCCACTTTATATGATGAGCTATCTTGAATAGAAACATTAGTAATACTTTTCAAATCTCGCTTTAAACTAGAAATATCAACTATTCCCATTAAACCATCATCTACCAAATTTACATCACAGAATCCATGAAAAAATGTATCATATGCAGAATCATCATAATAATCTTTTATTAACGATGAAATGTTAATCTTTGATATAAATATATTTTCAGACGAGATAATTGGTTCATCACAAGTTATTCTTGCAATATGCTTACCAAATTCATAAGAAATTTCAAATTGACTCATGGCATTATTAAAATCATCATTACCGTTTGCAGTTTCGCGCAACCTATCAATTAGAGTATCATTATGTCGACTAGGCACACCATTTTGTAGTAAATTCTCAAATTCTGCTTGTTCAATTTCTTCATTACGTCTTAATTGTTCTTCAATAAGCTGTTGTTTTTCTCGTTCTTGTTCTTCCAAAAAACGTTTTTCATGAATATCTTTAATTATCTGTGTTTCACTCAAAATAAATTTGCTCATCATGCTTAACAATTCTTTTTCAGAAACTTTATCCAAATTATTTTCAAATCTATATTTTACCACCAAATCAATAAAATCTTTAACATATGAAAATTTATTAAAATCTATCAAACTTTTTAACTCACCTTCTTGAACGGTGTAAAAGGTAATATTTTTATTAATGCAGCTCTTGTCTTCTGCTAATATAATTGCCTGCCTATTTTTCCCTAATCTATTAACTGCATTATCCTGTTCTTGATTATCATAATAACATTCCTGTTTTTGACTACCTCTGACAATCATTAAAACTTTTTTATTAACTTTAAATGACTCTCTACCAAAAACAGTTGGTTGATATTCATAAGTATCATAATCTTCTTCTTGGCAAAAATAATCCTCTCCCTCAAATAAAGTAACTAATTTTTCAATTATACTACCTATCAATTTAGAATCAAAAGTAGAATACTTTTCTAATAATTTTCTATGATTTTCTAACTCTTGTTTCAAATCAGCACACTTCTTTTCAGATAGAGCAAATTTTTCTTCATAAGAATGTCTTATTTCTTTCTCCGATTTTGCTATCTCTTCATTCATCTCTTCATAAAGTTTTTGTCTTTCATCTTGACTTAATAAATATTCATTATATATTGAACTCAAAGTTCTATGGTTATTTTGATCATCCATTGTAAAACCTCCCTTAACCATATATTATTTTATCATAATTATATTTTTAGTTCACTATTTTATCAATTTTTTATTATTTTATAATAATTATTCAAATATAGTTTTTTTATTACCTGTTTTAGAACTTATTCCTGCTTATTTATAAACTTCATACATTGTATAGACTTTATATTTACACATTGTCCTTAATCATTTTTCGTTCTGATAAACTAAATTCTTCACAGACTGGTTTTTAATACTTACTTTTATGGAACACATATATCGTATTATTTTAAAACATTAGATATAATAAAAATAAATACCAATATTATCATTGGTACAAGTAAAAAAGCAAGAGAAAATTAATATTGATAAATTAAATATTACTATCTCTTTTAGAATATAAAAAATGTAGCATATTTCAAATTAAAATAATGATTGTCAAAAAAGGAATTAGTATTGTTGCTAATTCTTTCTATATATAATTAAATTAATTCCATCTATTAAAATTTGGATTTAAAGATAATCTTTTTGCTCTACTTATTTTTCTGTCGTCATTTACTCTGGTATTTCTTATATTATCAAGCGCAATTTCAAAATATTTTGTAGCAGTTCCATCATCGATATTAGGATGAACTTCTTTTATTTTTGAATATATAGCTTTAGCTAGTTCTAAATCACATGATACATTAGTATTAATTCCAGGATTCATAAAATGATTCATCATAAAAATATACATAATTTGTTGTTCAAAAGGTAGAAAATTAAGTGTCTGATGTGGGTTAGCCAAAACACTCCTATCTAAACCACATTTTATACAGCCACAATAATTGTAATAACGCCCTTCTGAACTATCATATTTGTGTAGTGTTTTAACCCAAATATGATCACACGATGAATACTCATTCATCTTTAGTCTTCTATATAATTGTTTTTGTTGTTTAGCCAATTGATCATATTTGCCACAAAGACTAAGATATTCTTTTACTATATCATTATTTGCCAATTCAGTCATTCTATGAGTGATTTTATCTTTTTCAGCTGATATTTGTTCATATTGTTCTCCTAAATTTTTCAAAATATAAACCTCCCTTTCATGGAATATTATACCATACCTTCATACCATACCTTCGTTAAATAGTATATAAGTAAAGAACCAAATGTCTATAAAAATATCTTATTAAAGTAGTATGTGTAAAGCAATGATTAAATAAATTATTATCCAACATTTTTGTAATTAAAATATCCAACATTTTATCCCTATTGACTTAAAACAAATGAATGATACAATTTAGTAGAATATGAAATAATTCTAGATAATAGTACTAATTCTATTGCTTAATTAGTATTTTTTTCATATTCAAATCAATCTCATTTTTAATTTTTATGTCCGAACTTAGGACTATAAATTTACTAAATTTTTCTAAATATTCTTTGCTTTATAGTCAAAATCTTTTTTCTATCTATTTCATAATTAAGCAAACCATATTTTATAGGACTATTATTTGATTACGTCAATTTTCCCTACTTATTTATTTTGACTTTTTACTTAATTGATTTTAGTGTACTTAAACACTATAAATTGTTCAGTCTTTCCTTATATTTCTATAAGTACTATGACCTCGGCTGACTTCTTGCAGTAAACCTTTTTCGACCGACCTTTAACCTTTGGTATATGAAACCGCTTGTGATTATTCGTCTGCAAGACCTCTCGTGGTAAGACATTTAACTTTCCTCATTTAACCACTTACTTTACCGCATAAAGTTACGGGTATCTTTTGGACTTTAGTTTGTAAGGCATGGGACTGCAACTCCCTGATCGTTGGTTCATGATTTTGTTTCACGCTTCCTTTAGCCCCAACCTCACGGTTGATGCGTTGCACTTCTCTAATACTTCGTCGATACCTACGCGTATAAGGGACTTTCACCCTCTAGCTAAATGTCATGCACGACACACTATAAAAAAAATATTTAAATTTTTAAATA
>CANQMF010000010.1 GCA_947624915.1 uncultured Bacilli bacterium | reverse complement strand
CATCCGGCTGTTAACCGGCAGGTCGTAGGTCCGAGTCCTACATCAGGCGCCATTTAGTAATTAGCAAGTCCCTGTGACTTGTTTTTTGTTTAAAGAAAGGTGATCAAATGAAAAAGTTTACGAAAGAAGTTGTAGATAATCTAGCTGACATATTGCTAATTGGGTTGACCGAAGAAGAAAACAAAATGGTATTGGATGAATTTACAACTATTGATCAGGATATTGATAGGTTAAATGCCATTGAAGGATTAGAGAAAGTTGAACCTATGACACATTGTTTGGATGATTTTATTTGTGAGTTAAGAGATGATGAAGTCGAAGAAAGTATTCCTATTGAGGATTTACTTAAAAATTGTGATAACTATGTTGATACAGAAATTAAAGTATCAAAGATAGTAGGTTAGAGGTGATCAGATGAAATATATGGAAAAGGGGATTGTAGAAATACATGAGGCTCTAGTAAATAAAGAAGTAACAAGTGAAGAATTAGTTCAAGAGGCATTGGCAAAAGCCCACGAAGTACAAGAACAATATAATGCTTTTGTTACTATTTTAGACAATGCAAAGGGTTCAGAAGTAACAAGTGATTTACTATCTGGCATTCCATATGGTCTTAAGGATAACTATAGTACTAAAGATATTTTAAGTACTGGATCGAGTAATACGCTAAAAGATTATGTTCCATTTTTTGATGCAACAGCCGTTACGAATTTAAAGAAACATCATGCTGTTTGTATAGGTAAGACGGCAATGGACGAACTTGGTATGGGAGCAACAGGAACAACTGCCCACACTGGCGTACAAAGAAATCCTTGGGATAGAGAAAGAATGTGTGCAGGGTCTTCCTCTGGAAGTGCCGCTTCAGTAGCAGCAGGTGTTTTCCCATATGCAACAGGTTCTGATACAGGTGATTCTATTCGTAGACCAGCTGCTTATTGTGGTATTGTTGGTTATAAACCAACCTATGGAATAATTTCTAGATATGGTTTGTTTCCTTTTGCTTCTAGCTTAGATCATCTTGGCTGTTTGACACGTAGTGTTAGGGATGCAGCAATCGTGGTCGATGCGATGAAGGGTATAGATAAGTATGATATGACTAGTTGGGATTCACGTGATGTTAGTTTATATCAATCATTAAATGATCAGGTTAAAGGAAAAAAACTATGTTATATTAAAGAAATATGTGATCCTAGTAGTTATCCTGATGCACCTAAAGAATTATTAGAACAGTTGGATAATTTTCATAATACTTTAAAGTTATGTCAAGATATTGGTATCGAAGTTACGGAAGTATCAATGGATATTAATTTACTTGATGCTTTAAGTTCTGCCTATACTGTTATTTCGTGTGCGGAAGCAACATCCAATATGTCTAATTTGACGGGAATTATTTTTGGACCACGTAGTGATGGTAATAGTTATACTGAAATGATGAAAAATTATCGTACTGAAGGGTTCTCTTCTTTGATTAAACGTCGTTTTATTATTGGTTCATACGTATTACAGGCTGAGAATAAAGAAAGATATTTTAATAATGCTCAAAAAGTTAGGAGACTTATTGTTAATAAATGTAAAGAATTATTTAAAAAATATGATGCTCTTATTTTACCTGCAGGTAGTGGGCCAGCTAAATATTTGGATGATCAAAAAAATATAAAATACGCTAAAAGTCATTTTTTGGATGATCATTTAGTGATAGGCAATTTTGGTGGATTCCCATCTATTACTATTCCTAATGGTTTTATTAACAACTTACCTGTAGGAGTGAACATTACTGGTAATTGTTATGATGATGTTAATGTTTTGAATATAGCATATGCTTTAGAAAAACAAATGAATTATAAAGATCAAATAGCTAAGGAGGGAAAATAATGGACGGATATAAAGCTTTAATTGGCTTGGAGATGCACTGTGAGATTAGTGAAACTAATTCTAAGGTTTTTAGTAGTGCTGAAAATTCTTATAAAGACATCCCTAATTCTAATGTTAGACCTCTTGATATGGCTTTTCCAGGAACTTTACCTGTAGTTAATAAAAAAGCTGTTGAAATGGCTTTAAAATCTAGTATAATTTTAAACTGTAAGCAACCAGAATATTTGTACTTTGAAAGAAAAAACTATTATTATCCTGATTTACCCAAAGGATATCAGATAACACAGGAAAGTAAACCAGCACCAATTGGTATTTATGGTTATTTAAATTTCAGTTATAAAAATGAGGAACGAAAGGTTAGAATTAATAATATTCATTTGGAAGAGGATTCGGCATCTTTAGATCATTATGCAACTTTTTCTATGATTGATTATAATCGTGCTGGTGTTCCTTTATTAGAACTTGTAACAGAGCCTGATTTAAGAAGTGCTGATGAAGCTGTAGCTTTTTTAGAAACAATGCGATCTATTTATCAATATGCTGGTATTAGTGAAGCTGATAATCGTAAAGGACAGATCAGGTGTGATGTTAATGTGTCTATTATGGATGAAAATTTAGATGAAAGTGATCCTAAAAACTGGGGAACCAAAGTAGAAATTAAAAATGTTAATTCCTTTAGTGGGGTTCGTGATGTAATTAATTATGAAATTGAACGACAAGTTGAATTAAAGAAAAAGGGAACTTATGATGATATGAAACAGCAAACTCGTCGTTGGGATGAGGATACATTCACAACTATTTTTATGCGTGATAAGGTAGATGCTATTGACTATAGGTACTTTGTTGAACCCAATATTCCTAAGTATAAAATTAGTAAGGCGTGGTTAGATAAAATACGTGATAGTATACCTGAATTAGCTAACGAAAGAAAAGAAAAATATATACAATATGGTTTATCTGAATATGATGCTAAGATAATTGTTAAAGATAAAGCTATATCAGATTTTTATGAAGAAACATTAAGATCAGGGGCAGACTATAAAACTTCAGCTCATTGGTTAACAAGTGTTATTTTAGGGTATTTAAATAAAAATGAATTAGATATTAAAGATTTATATTTAACACCTAGTATGTTGGTTGATTTAATGACAATGGTCAAAGAAGGTAAGATATCTTCAAAACAAAGTAAAGAAGTTTTAAATAGTGTTTTGGAAGATAAGAAAGAACCAAAAAAAATTGTTAAAGAAATGGGATTAACTCAAATATCTGATGATAAAACAATTCGAGATATTGTAGTCAAAGTTTTAGATGAACATCCTGACTTAATTATAGAACACCGTAAGGGACGAAATACCTTTGACTTCTTTGTTGGTCAAGTTATGAAGCAGACACGTGGTCAAGCTAATCCTAGCCTTACGGCGGAGATTATTAGGGAAGAAATTGATAAAAGATAGGGAGGAAATATTTATGAGTCAAGAACTAAAAGATATATATAAACAGAAAAAGTCTTTTATTGGTAAAAAAGTAACATTAGCTGGTTGGATTCGTAATCATCGTAAACAAAAAGAATTTGGTTTTATTGATTTTAATGATGGTACGGCTTTTAAAAATTTGCAAGTTATTTATGATACTAAGTTAGATAATTTTGAAGAAGTTGCTAAATTACATATTGGCAGTGCGATTACTGTAGAGGGTACAATAGTAGCGTCACCTAAAAATGATGATGATTTAGAACTTCAAGCTACTTTTGTTAAATTAGAAGGTAATTGTGATGAGGATTATCCGATCCAACCACAAAGACATACTAGAGAGTTTTTACGCGATATTGCTTATTTGCGCCCAAGGACGAATTTGTTTAATGCTGTTTTTCGTGTTCGTAGTGTTGCTAGTTATGCTATTCACACGTACTTTCAAGAGCGGGGATATGTTTATTTTCATGCACCAATTATCACAGCTAGTGACTGTGAAGGGGCTGGTGAAATGTTTCAAATTACAACTTTAAATCTTGATGAAATTGCTAAAACGGGAAAATTAGATTATTCAAAGGATTTTTTTGGTAAACCAGTTGCTCTTACGGTATCTGGCCAGTTAGAAGCAGAGACATGGGCGTTAGCTTATAAAAAAACATATACTTTCGGTCCAACATTTCGAGCTGAAAACTCCAATACGAAAACACATGCTAATGAATTTTGGATGATTGAACCAGAAATAGCTTTTTGTGATTTAGAAGAAGATATGGATATTATGGAAGACATGCTTAAATATGTAGTTAAATATGTTTTAGATAAATGTCCGATGGAAATTGACTTCTTTGATTCTTTTGTTGAAAAGGGATTAAAAGATAAGTTAAATAAATTAATTAATAGTCAATTTGTTCGGGTTGATCATGAAGAGGTCATTAAAATTCTAAAAGAGTCAGGCGTTAAGTGGGAATTTGAACCAGAATATGGTGCTGATATAGCTAAAGAACATGAAAAATATATTACAGAGTATTTTAACGGCCCAGTTTTTATTAAAAATTGGCCTAAGGATATCAAAGCTTTCTATATGAAACAAAATCCAGACGGAAAGACAGTTGCAGCAGTTGATTTGGAAGTCCCCGGTGCTGGTGAATTGATGGGTGGCTCACAACGTGAAGATAGCTATGATAAACTGGTTAAACGTATGGAAGAATTACAAATGGAAAAAGGTTCTTTAAATTGGTATTTAAATTTACGCCGTTATGGTGGCTGTGTTCATTCTGGATTTGGAATGGGCTTTGAAAGATTATTAATTTATTTAACGGGGGTTGAAAATATTCGTGATGTTATCCCTTATCCTCGTACCTCAAATAATTGTGATTATTAGATAAGATATAATTAAATTTATTGTGGTATAATGGCACTATAACTAGTATTTAAAATGTACAAGGAGTTATTATGAAAAAAGAAGTTAAAAAGATATTAGATAATTATAGGTTATTGATTAAAGATGCGTGGAAACAGTTACAGACAAAAGGTCAAAGGCATCGCCAGATTCCTAATATTATGACCTTATCACGTTTAATAGCTGCTCCTTTTTTCATAATTCCTGCTGCCCTAACAGCTAATGTAATATTAATTATTTCTTTTACAATTGCTTTTTCTTTAACTGATTTATTAGATGGCTTTATAGCCCGTAAGTATCATTTGGTCAGTGAATTGGGGAAAGATTTAGATGCAATATGTGACAAAGTATTTGCTGGTACTTTGTTAATTGGTGCAAGTTTTATCAATCCTATATTACTTTGTAATCTAGCTCTTGAGTTAGTTATATCAGTTATTAACATTAAAGGAAAAGTAGAAACACAGTCACCACATTCTTCAAAAATAGGTAAAGTAAAGACTTTTGTTTTGTTTCCACTATTAGGTGTTGGTTTTTTAACAAATCTGATTGAAGTAAATACTCTATTTAATATTTTATTTGTTGCAGCAACGACTCTCCAACTTGTTACTGCCACTTCCTATTTGACTAGTTATCATAGATATAAGCGAGAAACACAATCAAAAACTTTAATTAATGATAAAGAGGATGTTAAAATATCTAATGGTGAGCAAGTTGTTAAAAAAAAGAAGTTGACTAAAGAAAAGATACATCAAGGTGTTGAATCCAACGTTAAAAAGTACCAAGAATTACGTAGTTTACTAGTTCATGAAGCAGAAATCCAAAAAGATACTTCAAATGGTAATAAGGATAGTCATAAAAAGTTGTTGCGGTAAATACTTATTATTTTGTTTATTAAATTAATATATTGAAAGGGCTCTTATAGAGCTTTTTCATATATTTAAAACCAAACAATGAAAACTTGGCCATGTTAATAAATATATATTGTATTAAAATTTGTTTTAGATGTTTTTGATAAATTAGGCGTCTAAAAAGTTAGTGTATAAAAAGAAACATTTGCCAACTATTTAAACAAATGCTTTTTTTGTTCTATGCGTAATTTCCTTATGCATATATAATATCAAAAGACTTGTGATAATTTAAAAGTAATTTATTTTTTCATTTAACAAGTTTTTTTAAATTTATGGACTTCTCTATTAAATATTTTAAAAACATGATATTATATATTGTGGAGGTTGTATGAAAAATTCAAAATTATATGTTTTAGTTCGACCCATTATTAGTTTTTTGTTTAAGTTATTTTATCGACCAACTATAGTTGGTAAAGAGAATATTCCAAGTGATGGAGGAGTTGTCCTAGCGGGAAATCATACTAATAATTTTGATTGTTTATTACTTTTATCATCGACCAAAAGACCTATTCATTTTTTAGCAAAAATTGAGTTATTTAGAGGTATTAAAAAAATAATTTTTGCCAATTTAGGGTTAATTCCGGTGAATCGTCGTACCAAAAACGCAGAGGCTTTAAAAACAGCCATAAGTTATTTAAAATATGACCATGTAGTTGGTGTCTTTCCAGAAGGTACTTTTAATCGCGCAGATAAAACCTTGTTACCGTTTAAGATAGGAGCTGTTAAAATGGCTTCTAGTGCTGGGGTACCGATTGTTCCTTTTGTTATTACTGGTGATTATAAATTATTTTCTAAAAATTTGCAATTGGAGTTCTTAAAACCAATCCACATTAGAGAAGATTTAGATCAGGAGAATACCAAATTATATGAAATGATTAAGAAAAAAGTGGAGGAAAAAAATGACAATATTTGATATTTTTAGAAAAAAGAAACCCATACCAGCCCCTTGGGCTAAATATTATACGGAGGATGAACTAAATATTAAGATTCCTAACATAAGTATTTATGATCAGGTTAATAATAGCGCTACGAGATATCCTAATTATTTAGCTATCAAATATATGAACCGTAAAATAACATATAAGCAGTTTATTAAATTAATTAATCGAGCTAGTATGTCATTTCAGGAATTGGGCATTAAAAAAGGAGATATTGTTACAATTTGCTTGCCTAACATTCCAGAAGCCTTAATAGCATTATATGGATTAAATAAGTTGGGGGCTATTGCTAATATGTTGCATCCACTTTCAGCTGAAGAAGAAATAAAGCAGAGTTTAGTTTCAACCAAAAGTAAATTTATGGTGCTAGTGGATATGTTTTATGATAAAATTGAAAATACGATTAGGGATACGAGTGTACAGAAAGTGATTTTTGTCTCTCCAGCAGATTCGTTGAATATATTTATGCGAGTAGGGTACAATATTAAGCAAATAGGAAAGTATAAGCGATATCCTCGTGACCCATTGTTTATGAGTTGGAGAAAGTTTATGAGTATCCATTGTCATACGGAGATTGATACGAAAGTCAAATTTGGTAGGGATACACCAGCAGTTATTTTACATAGTGGTGGAACTAGTGGTACACCTAAAAATGTGGTTATCCAGAATCGCTCCTTTATTTTAGCAGCTCGTCAGGAACAAATTCAAATGAAGAGATTAAAATCGGGAGATTGTTGTTTAGCAATAATGCCTAACTTCCATGGCTTTGGACTTAGTGTGCTAATGCATACTCCATTTGCTTTAGGATGTTATTCTATTCTAATACCACAGTTTGACTCTAAAAAATTTGATACATTGTTTAAAAAGACTAGGCCAACCTGTGTACTAGGTGTTCCTACTTTATATGAAGCTTTGATTAATTCTAATAATGAAAAAAACTTAGATTTATCTTTTTTAAAGTATGTTGTTAGTGGTGGGGATATACTAACTAAAAAGCTTGAAGAAAGAGTTAATCAATATTTTAAGGATCATAATTCTACAGCTGTTATTACTCAAGGATATGGCTTATCAGAAGCATTAGCGGCTGTTACTTTGGCTTGCGATGATATAAATAAAAGTGGATCAGTTGGAATACCTTTAGCGGGTAATTATATTAAGATTATTGATCCTGCTACTCAAAAAACAGTACCATATGGTGAAGTGGGAGAAATTGTTGTTAATAGTAAGGCTTTAATGATGGGATATTTGAATAATGAAAGTGAAACTAATGCTGTGTTACAAATACATAAAGATGGCCATGTATGGCTTCATACTGGCGATTTAGGTTATATGGATAGTGATGGTTTTATATTCTATAAAGGACGTACTAAACGTATGATTGTAACTAGTGGTTATAACGTTTATCCAGCACATGTCGAGGAAGTGATTGAATCTCATCCAGCTGTTTTACAGTGTACTGTTATTGGTATACCACATCCTTATAAACAAGAAGTTGGTAAGGCTTTTATTGTTCTAAAGGATGGCCATCATGGTTTATTTACTAAGTCCGAAATTAGAACTTATTGTAAAAAGCATTTGGCCAAATATATGATTCCACAAGAATTTGTCTATCGTAAACAATTACCTAAAACAAAATTGGGTAAGGTGGATTTTCAAAAGTTGAAAAGTGATATAGGTGTGGATGATGATGAATAAAAAAATACCTTTGTTTTACCGTGTTGCTCGTTTTATTTTAGGACCTATTTTTAAATTTTATTATCGCCCACACATTATAGATAAAGAGAATATTCCAAAGGATGGACCTATTTTGATAGTTGGTAATCATAAGCATCTATATGATCAGTGTTTAACTATTATTTCAACCAAAAGAGGTATTCATTATATGGCTAAAAAGGAGTATTTCGATAATAAGAAAGTAGCATGGTTTTTTAAAGCAGCAGGCTGTATATCAGTTGATCGTGCTAATGGTGATCAAAAGGCCAAAGAACTTGCGATTGGTGTTTTAAAAGATGGTGGTGCGATTGGATTGTTCCCAGAAGGTACACGTAATAAGACTAAAGAATTATTGTTGCCTTTTAAATTTGGAGCGGTATCAATGGCTAGTAAAACAGATGCAACCATTGTCCCTTTTGGTATTACTGGTGATTATAAATTTCGAAGTAAAAATTTGACAATAAGATATGGCAAACCATTTAAAGTTAAAGATATGAATTTAGAGGAAGCCAATGAAAAGTTATATCATGAGGTGGAAAGACTAATAAACTTAAATCTACAAATGAAATTTGACAAATCATAATTACTGTTTTATACTTTAACCGTAGTGAATGGGGGATAGATATTTAGTATGGAAAATGTGGCTTTTAATTTGGATAAAGCTATTGCACACGGAACAGAAAAAATAATTGATTTGTTTCCTGATGATTTATTTATCAGATTAATATTAGCTGCTGCAGCATTAGTTATTGTATTTGGCATAGTTAGATTATTCACCAATGATAAATCAAAGGACACCAACTAGTGCCTTTTTTTTGTATATTTAGTTTTCTCTATAAATTAAAAAACATATATTTGAATAGGTGATTATATGTTTATAAGCAGAATGAATGAAAGAATGCGACTTACCTTAATTATTATTCTAATTTTATTTGTGGTTATTATTTTCAAAGTGTTTTATATTCAAGTAATTAGTTATGACAAATTAAATGATTATGCTAGTGATTTATGGAGTAGAAATTTGCCACTTGAAGCTGATCGTGGAATTATCTATGATCGTAATGGTGTGACTTTGGCCGGAAATATAACAACAACTTCCTTAGTTTTGATACCAAATCAGATTACTGACAAGGAGAAAACGTCCCAATTACTTGCTGATATATTAAAGGTTGATTATCAAGATATGTTAAAGCATGTAAGTAAAAAAACATCTATTGAAAGAGTTCACCCTGAAGGACGACGATTAAGTAATGAAATTGCAGATCAAATTAATGATTTAAAATTAGATGGTGTTTATCTTGTTAAAGAGGCTAAACGAAATTATCCTTATGATACTTTGCTATCTAATACATTAGGCTTTGTTGGAATTGATAATCAGGGATTAAGTGGTTTAGAACTTATATATGATAAGTATTTAACGGGAAGTTTTGGCGCTATTAAATATTTTAGTGATGCGAAAGGGCAAAAGCTTAATTTAAGTCAAATCTATGAACAACCACAATCTGGTATGAATATTACTTTAACGGTAGATTATGATATACAATCGGCTTTAGAAAGAGAATTAGATAATGCGATAAATATGTATAATCCAGAGGGAGCTTGGGGAATTGTGATGGATCCTAATACAGGAGAGATATTAGCAATGGCTTCACGACCTACTTTTTCACCGGCTAATTATCAAGATTATTCTATTGAAGATATAAATCGTAATTTGCCAATATGGATGACATATGAACCTGGTTCTACCTTTAAAATTATTACTTTATCAGCTGCTCTTGAAGAAAATTTGATTAATTTAGATAAAGATTCTTTTACAGATACTGGTAGTGTAAAAGTTGGTGGTGCTACTATACACTGTTGGAAACATGGTGGTCATGGTACACAGACATATCGTGAAGTAGTAGAAAACTCTTGTAATACAGGGTTTGTTAATATTGGGTTTAAACTGGGAAAAGAAAAATTGTTTAAATACATTAAAGATTTCGGTTTTGGTGAAAAGACAGGTATTGAGTTAAGTGGTGAAGAAAATGGAATTTTATTTAATGTTGATAAAATTGGTGATTTAGAAACAGCGACAACTGCCTTTGGTCAGGGCGTATCTGTAACAGCTATTCACCTTACTGTCTAATAAATGATACCCTTACTATAACTAGAGGAATAAGTAGTAAATATACTAAAAAGTATGATGTTGAGTTTATTTATAATTGTTTTGTAGAAATTTGACTTTTTCCTTGTATTTACTTGGTAAAAACTGGAATTTATGATATAATTTAGTTGTTGTTAGATGGATAAAGTATATACTTGTATATGTTTTATCTTGAAAATGACGAAAATTAGGAGGTGATGTCGTGTTAAAAGCGATTTTACCTTTGGTGGTACACCCTTAGTATTAAATGATTAGTTAACAACCATTAAATGTAATTTTAGCGCTATGTAACGATTTATTGTTACAAAACTTAAGATAGAATTATGGGGAATGGGATATTGTTGAGTATTAAGCTCATTTTGCCACTAAATATTATTCAAGCAGTAAGTAGTGAGTGTAAGCATGTCAACGCTTACAAAGGTGTAAACATTTATTTATGAATGGTGCATCGTTTATAAATAGGTGCATGTTTGACGGAAAAGCTGACAAGACAAGTTGGCTTTTTTGTTTATATAAAATGTTACTTTTGAAAGTAAAACGTTAAAAAAAAATAAAAAAAGTAACATAAATATAACAAATTTACATTTTTTAGTAATATTAATTATTTTTTAATAATTTTACTTAAAATATATTTTCAAATATGATTTGTTTTATTTTTTAAAGGAAAATGGAAACGTAATTTACAAAATGATTAAAGTATGATATATTATAATTGTAAATTATTCAAAGAAAGGAGTGTGATTAAGATGAAAAAATTACAAGTTATTAATAATGCAGAATTAATCACTACTCCTAATTTATTAAACTTTTAGGAATATTCTTTTAGATTATAAAATTAATTCTGCGTTATGCAGATTTTTTTGTTAGGAGGATATTAAAATGATAATGAAATTAAATATTAATGATAGAGCAGTTCTAGCTATCAAAAATAATACTAAAAGAGTAGAAATTAGAGCAAATAAAGAAAATAGTGAGCATGATTATAGTAAATTAAAACAAAATGATATTATAGAATTTACTAGTAATGATTTAGGTGTATTTTATGTTAAAGTTAAAGAAGTAAATCATTATGATTCATTAGAAGAATTATTTACTCTAGAAGGAACAAGATATACGACATCGTCTACTAATGATAAAGAAGAAGCAATTATAAATGTAACTAAATTAGATGGATATCAAGGAGCTATTAAGAAAAATGGTGTATACGCTATTCATATAGAATATTTATATAGTGAAAATACTGTTTGGGAAGAATTATATGAAAAGGCAAAGAGTGTTAGAAATTCAAGAAATGTATCAGGTATGATTAGTGCAGGACAGGTTGGTGCAGCAATATTAACTAAAAATCATAATATTTATACAGGGGTATGTATTGATACTGCATCAACACTTGGTATGTGTGGAGAACGAAATGCTATTGCCAATATGATTACGAATGGAGAAAATGAAATTATAAAATTAGTATGTGTTGATTCTAAAAGTAATGTTGGTTCACCTTGCGGTGCTTGTAGAGAATATATGATGCAACTTTCTAAGAATAGTAAGGATATTGAAATATTAAAAGATATTAATACAAAAGAAATAGTAAAATTAGAAGAATTAATTCCTGATTAGTGGGGAAGTGAAAGGGTATAATAATAGAAAGGAAAATGTTAAGTGAATTTAATTGGAAGTAAAACAATAGAAGCAGAAAGATTAATTTTAACAAGTTCTAAAATGGAAGAACAGAAAAGATTATGGGAGATAGTAATGCTGCCTGAGATAAATAAATGGTACTTAACTTCAGCTAAAAAGCATGCAAATAATAAAGAACATTGGACTTGGGAAACACAAGAAAAGTTTTATAGGTCTAAGGTAGAAAAGGCAAATAATAATAATGTATTTTGCTGGAGTGTGTTTTTAAAACCACAATATACAAATAGTGGTAAAGAAGAAGTAATAGGACAAGTAAGTGCTCAAGAAAATGGTGAAGATATTGCTATTAGAGATGTAGGATGGTTTATAGACCCTAATTATCAAGGGAAAGGTTATGCAACTGAAGCTTCTAAAGCAATGATAGATTATATGTTTAAAGAAGTTGAAATTAATAAAATATCTTCTGGCGCTGTTAAAGATAATATTGGTTCTTGTAGAATATTTGAAAAACTAGGATTTACTAAAATAGACGAGGTAGAAGAAGAATCACCATATACATTTTATGATGGAAAATTAATATTTTCTGAATACGAGTTAACAAAGGAGAATTATTTTAATAATGAAAATAATAGAGTACGAAGATAAATATTTAGAAGATGTAAAAGATTTATTAGTTGAACTAGAAGAATATATTGTATCAATTGATAAAGATAATTTAGATCAAGTTCATCCAGAATATAGAGAAAAAATGGCAATTTTAGATTTAGAAGAAGTTAAGAATAATAATGGTAAATGTTATATAGCAGTTGAAAATGATAGAGCAGTAGGATTAATTATGGGTTGTATATTTCCATACAATGAATATGATTACTTAGACTATAAATGTCCTAAAAGAGGAGAAATAACTGAATTAATAGTGTCTAAAAATGTAAGAAGTAAAGGTATAGGAAATATGCTTATGAATAAAATGGAAGATTATTTTAAATCAGTAGGTTGTGAATATGTTTTAGTAGATGTATTTGCTTATAATGATAATGCTATTAAGTTTTATGATAAAAATGGATATCATTCAAGAATGTATACAAATATAAAAAAGATTGGAGATTAATATGACATTTAAAGAATTTTATATATCAGATAAAAATGGTAAAAGTAATTGTGTAATAAGAAGTTTATGTAAGATTTTAAATAAAGAATATAATGATATTTATAATGACTTATGCAAAATTGCTGAAGATTTAAAGTGTGATTCATTTAATGATATACCAGTATTTGAAAAATATATGGAATGTAATAGCATCTTTAAAATTATTTGTGGAGAAGATATTAAAGTTCAAGATTTAAAAATAGATAATAGTTCATATATTGTGTTTTGTTGGAATAAGAAAGATTATTATCATATGATTCCAATTATTGATAATGTTATATATGATAAAAATTTTGATTGTATGAATCTATATGTTATATCCATTTATAAAAAAAATGAAATATGTCAAAATACTTGATTTTTATTAAAAAAAGTAATAGAATAAGTGATAAATTAATTCGTGGTAGTTGTGGAGGAGGGCCTAGTTTTATAGTCTCTCTTTTTTGCTTATAAATGAATATAACAAGGGTTGGTGGTTATATGAAAAAGGTAAGTATTATAATACCAATATATAATGGAGAAAGATATATTGATAAATGTCTTGATTCTATTTTTAATCAAACATGTGATAATTATGAAATTATTGCTATTGATGATAATAGTGGTGATAATTCTTATAAAACACTTATGCAATATAAGGATAAAATAAAACTGTACAAAATATCTAAACATGATCCGTGTGCTGTAAGAAATTTTGGATTAACTAAATGTACAGGGGATTTAATTATTTTTTTAGATATGGATGATACTATTAATCAAAAATTAATTGAAACTATTAATGAATACGATGATGTTGAATATGATATGCTTAGATTTCAAGCGGTTATGATTGATAATAATAAGAATATTGTGGAAGAATTTATTACTAAGAATATTGGAATATATAAAGGTCTTGATTTTTTAAATTTATGTGCAGTTAATAATGAAATATATAGTCCTTCTTGGCTATATTGTTATAGTAGACAGTTTTGGGAGAATAACAATTTTAAATTTTTACAAGGTAAAACACAAGAGGATTTTGGCCTTACTTCTTATCAATTGTACAAAGCATCTACAGTTATATCGATTCCATATATTGGATACTATTATTATAAATCAAATAATAGCATTATGAGAAATGATGACTATGAAAAAATCAAAAAGAAAGCAATGGATGTCTTGTATCATACAGAATCACATTATAATAATTTTATTCTAGATATTCCAGATTACAACATAAGAAGAAACATTATTAATTATTTTATAAACGTATTAGAGCATAAGAAAGAATATTTAGATACTGATGATAAAAAAGAATATGACAGTATTATAAAAGTTAAAAAGAAAGAATGGTTTTAAAATGAATGTTAAATATTTTTTAGATAATTATTATGATAAAGCAATTGAACTAAAAAAGAATTTTAAGATAACAGAAGACAAAAACTGGAACGCTATTACAGTTCTAGGCGAGATGAATACACAACTAGGACATTTTTGTTTACTTATGTCAGAACATAAAGAATATAAAGAAGTAGGAAGAAATATTCATGATATTGGAGATGAATTATCTGATATTGTACTTCAAATAGTAGCGCTTGCATGGAAACTTAAATTAAATTTAAAAGAGTACGAATATAATTATAAAAAAGTAGAGTTTTCATCTATAAATGATGCAATAATATCATTTAATGTAGTATATGGGCAAGTGTCAGAAATAATACTTGAAAAATATAAATATAGACATTATAAAATTAGATATGAATTTTCAAAAGTGAATGATTTTATATTATATAAACTTGCTAACATGTTGGAAATTATATTTAATATTGCTAATGTCTTAAATGTAAATATGGCTCATGAATTTGATTTAATGCTTAATGATGCCAATAAGTTTTTAGATAGATTTGCTAAAGTAAAAGAAGCAAAATTTTATCCAATTGTAGATGTACATGCTACATGGATGGTACTTAATCCTGTTCAAGGATGCCCAAAACAATGTAAATATTGCTTTTTAAGGGAAAGAAAGCTTAATTTAGTACAACCAAAGGTGTTAGCATCTCCTGAAAATGCTGTTAAGTTGCTATTAAAAAGTAAATTTTATATAAAAGATATTCCACTATGTTTATTATCTCAAACAGATGGTTTTTCTACACCAGATAATATTGAATATTTAAAACAATTAGTAACTATATTAATGGAAAAAAATGTTGAAAATCCAATTGTATTTATTACTAAATGTAAAATACCAGAAGATTTTATAAAATTTATAGATAATTATGAAAAACAAGGTAAAAAATTTATATTCTTTTTAAGTTATTCAGGATTTGATAAAGATATAGAAGTTGGAGTAAATAGAAAAGATATAGAAAATAATTTTATTACATTGCATAAGTATAATAAAACTATTATTCATTATTGGAGACCATTTATGCCTTCTAATAGTAGAAAAGAAGATATAAATAGAATATATAACTTTGTTAAAAAATATGCTGTTGCATCTGTAGCAATTGGTCTTAAAATTACAGATGAAATAATAGATCATATTGAATGGAACGAATTAAGGAATCATAGGAAAGAAGCATTAAAGGCAGATAATGTTTGGGATAAGAATGCTTATGAATATGTTTGGAAACATCTTAAAGACGAAAGTGATTATCCAATTTATCAAACTACATCATGTGCCTTAGCAGTTGCTTTATCTAAACCAGATAGAAAGTTCTTTTATAATAGTGACATTTGTAAGTGTAATAAATGTTCTAATTACCAAAGAAATCTTTGCAAAAAAAAGAATGATAATTTAAAAATGGTTAGTAAAAATGATGTAAAAAAACTAATCAAAAAATTAGGGAAAGAAATAGATTTAAAAGATATTGAACTAAAAGATAACATGATAATACTTAGAAATATAATATTGTCTTTGAATGAAATATCATATATTACTGAAATACTACAACATCAGGTATTGGTTATGAAAAAAGAAGATGACTACTACTGGAATACATCTATTAATAATAGTAGTATCTTAAAGGTATAGGAGCAATTATGAAGTGTATTATATTTGCAGGAGGAAAAGGTAGTAGAATTAGAACTGATGAAGATTTTACTCCAAAGCCATTAGTAAAAGTAGGGAATATGCCTATAATATGGCACATTATGAAAATTTATTCTCATTATGGGTTTAAAGATTTTATAATATGCTTAGGTTATCGAATAGATTTGTTTGAAGAATTTTTTAGTACTGTTAATGAAGATTGGAATATTAAATTAGTAGATACTGGTCTTGATACTTGTACTGGTGGAAGATTAAAAAAAGTAGAAAAATATATTGATGATGAAGATTTTGCACTTACATATGCAGATGCCGTATCGGATATAAATATTGATAATCTTATTGAATATCATAAAAAACATGAGAAATTACTTACTTTATCTGTATTTAAGACTAAAGAAAGATTTGGTATATTTGAAATAAAAAACAATAAAATTAAAAACTTTAGGGAAAAAGAATTACGAGAGTGTGAATGGATTAATGGTGGATATATGATAGCTAATAAAAAAATATTTAGTTATCTAAGTGAGGATTCTGGGCCATTTGAAAGTGAAGTAATTGAAAGACTAATGAAGACTAATGATATCGTTGCATACAAATATGATGGATTTTGGCAATGTATGGATTATAGAGATGAACAAAGGCAGTTAAATAAGTTAATAAAAAATGGAAAAGATGTATGGAGAAAATGGGATGAATAAAATAATAATAGGTAATAAAGATAATAATATTAAATATTGCTTTAGAGAAACTTGTTTTGGAATAGTAAAGAAAAATGATAAGTTTTATATTACATCTAAAGATGGTGACTATTCTTTAATAGGTGGTGGTCTTGAAGATGGTGAATCTCATTTGGAATGCCTAAAAAGAGAATTTATGGAAGAAGCTGGTTTAAAAATTGTAAGTATGAAAGAATTATGTATTATAGATTGCTATTGGTATACTAGAAGTAAAGTTAATATGAATTCTTTAAGTAATATTTATATAGTAGAAGTATCTGATGATGAAAATGAACCATTAGAAAAAAATTCTGAGTTAGTAAAATGTACAAAAGAAGAACTACTTGAACGTATAGTGTTACCATATCAAAAAGAGGCAATAAAAGAATATTTTAAATAAGGTGATTATTGTGCAAGAATTTAATAAAATTTTTGATTCTAGATTTGATAGTATATTTAGTAGATTGTTAGATAAAAAGTATAGAATTGATTTATCTAAATATGGATTTAATCAATACTCATTTATAGATGAACAAGTATTTATAATGTCAAATGTAATAAAAAAAATATCTGATTTGATAATACTTATTCCTAATGTAGAAGTTGATAATTATACTATAAAATTGATAAATATGATAAATACTTCTAATAGTGTAACTGATTTATATAATATGATGGATGATTATCTTATAGATAAGTTAATTGAAAAATATAGATCTAAAGATAAAATAGTATCATATATGATAGATAGGTACATATATAACGGATATTGTTATCATGGCTTTAATTCTTCTTTTAAAGAAAGTATATTAGCTAAAGGACTAAATGGTGATGATACAATATCAACTAAATTAAGAAATATTAATAATATTTTAGAAAAATACGGAATAAGGAATGCCATGACATATAATTGGTCATATAAGGATAATAATTCAATATTTACAACAGATAATTTTGGAGCTGCTTATTATTATTCCTTATTATCGCCAGTATTGCTATCTAGGTTTGTATCTAATGGATTGTATTCTTATAAAGAAGGATATGATAATTTAGCATTTTATATAAAAAATTATGAGGGAGTAATGAATAATATCTCTAAAATGATGTCTGAATATAATATTAATAATGAGGATAGAAATATTATTACTAGTACTGTTAAAGACTTATTAGAAGAATTATTTCAAGATAAAGATAATCTATCAATTGCATTGATTAATAAAAAAAGTATTAATAGGGATAATCCTATTAATACGGATGACCTAAATATTCATGATAGTGTAACAACAATATTAAAACCAAGATATGAAATTGATAGACATGAAAATATTGTTATTGATAAAGATAAAATTGAGATAATTAAGGTAAAAAATTATACAAACTTATTTAATAATTTTAGCTAGAGCTTGTTTACAATTTTTTTCACCAGTGTTTATTGAAAATACATCTATATATGCTGAAATGTAGTCAAGTCTTCTTTCAAATTCATCCATAAGTTCTTGGTATAGATGAAAGATAACTTTACTATCTTTAAAATCATCTTTTCTTCTTTCTAAAAGAATTTTTTTTAAAGCATATAGATATATAATTTTTGTTTCATATTCAGAATATAGTTTTACAAGATTAATAAATTCTTCTTCTGATAATTTAGTAATACCAGATAAAACCTTACCATAGACCATTTCACTTATAAATGATCTATCACTAACAGAATTAATATCTGAAGTTTTAATAATATTAACATATTTATCATAATGTGATTCACTGGTTAAATTATTATTGATAAGTATATAATTCTTATTTAATAAATCATTTGCAAGAGTAGTTTTACCAGTTCCATCAAGACCTTCGATAATTATCATTTTAACACTCCATTTCTTTTGTTACGTATACTAACATTAATTTATAAATAATTCAAGTAGAGGTGAATAATATGAAGAAAAAAATAGCATTAATAACAGATGTACATGCTAATGTAGAAGCACTACAAGCTGTTTTATTAGATATGAAAGATAAAAATATAGATACTATTTATTCTTTGGGTGATATAATAGGATTAGGATATGCTCCTAGTGAAACAGTAAGGCTTGCTATTGATAATAATATAATTAATATACAAGGCAATGCAGAAGCATATGTTACTATGGGACCAGATATGTTTCCTTATTTAAAACGTAATAATATTGAAAGATATAATAATGCTATATGGACCAGTGAACAATTAAGTGCTGAAGAATTAGATTATATAAATAATAGTCCAGTATCAGTAGAATTAGTTATAAATGGTAAAAAAATAGGACTTTGTCATTTTCCGCTAGATGTTAGATATGATTTTATAGGAGTTTGGAAATATGATGGAAAAAATCCTGAAGAATTTTTAAAAAGAAATACTTCTGATGATATCGAAAAATATAAATCAGAATTATTAGAAAATGTTAAAATAGCAGATAAAAATTCATTATTATTTGGTAAAAATATATTTGATTTTGATAGAATTATATATGGCCATTATCATTTTGAAAGAAATCATATTCTTGGAAATGTAATATTAGACTCATTAAATGGTACTGGTGTTGCTATTACAGATAAAGCTATATATTATATATTAGAGAATGGTGCGAAACTAATCAAATATGAAGTACCATATGATTATGAGAAAGTTTTTAGGGAAACTGAGGAAAAAGATTTTCCTAATAAAGATACATTTAAGAAAGTAATAAGTTGGAGGAAATTATGATAGAAGAGTTAGTAGAAATAGCTAAGGAAGATAAAAGAGTAAATATAGATTTTACTATTAATAATAGGATACATTTATTTAGTGCAACAGAACCTAAAAATAAAAAAGTAATAATATATGTGCATGGATTAGGTGGAAATAAGAATTGGATTACTAGATTTTATAAAGATTTATTAAATAATGGTTATGATACTTATAGTATTGATTTGATTTCTCATGGTGAAGATGGAAGTGATTTTAAAAAATTTAATTTAAGTAATTGTATTTCCTATTTAAAAGATACCATTAATTATATTAAAGAAAAAAATAAAGATAGTGAAATATATTTATTTGGATCTAGTTATGGTGGATTCGTTATACTTAATGCCTATAAAGAAATAATTGATGATGTAGATAAAATATATTTAATGTGCCCAGCTATTAATTTTTGTGAAATTATGGAAAGAAAAACTGGTAATCTTAATATTGAATATTTTGATGATAATGAGTACTTACCTTTATATAATAATATAAAAATATATAAAGATGCTTATTTGGAATTTAAATCTGGTGATGAATATATTAAAAATGAAAGATTTAATAATATATTTATTATTCAAGGAGATTTAGATAAAACAGTAGACGTTAATAACGTGATAAAATTTTGTGATAAAAATAAGATAGAATATAAGATAATTCATGAAGGAAAACATGAATTGTATGGATTTGATAACGAGATAGTAGATTTTATATTAAATAAATAATTCTATCTAACAGGGGGAAAAATAATGAGATTTGTTAAATTAGATACTAATGATAAAAATTATTTTAACAATATTAACAAAATTTTTTTAGAAGATGAAACAAGTGTTATTGTCTTAGGTAATAATTCTTATATAACTTATCATTCTTATATTGATTCAGTTAAAGTTGGCTATAATCCAATAATAGAAGAAGATAAGATGCAACAAGATATTAAAGAAATAGAAAATGTTTGGAGTAATAATACTTATATAGATAAACATAGATGGAATTATTTATACAAAGATAATGACAAAGTAATTGATTATTTAAGAAGTTTAAATCTCAAAAAAATATATATTACTGGTGAATTATCTAATATTTTATATAGTTATATTAATGTATATGGTAACGATTTTGAGGTAGAAGTAATTGATTATGATTTAGATATAGTAAAAAAATTAATCGATAATAATGAAATAGTATTAGATACTTGTTTAAATGGATTAAAACTCAAAGAAATACTATTTAATAAAAATTTAATAAGTTTAACTAAATTATGTGAAAATGTTGAATATTACTATTTTGTTAAAAAATTATCTAAAAAACTTGATATAACAGTATTTGAATTTCCTAGTACTGATGACATAACATCTTTTAGTTTAGAAGAAAGAAAGAGATTAGATAGTAAAATAGGATATATATATTATTTAAGTAAATACAATATAGACGAAGAAATTACTAAATTATTAAATAGTATTTATGGTGAAAGTTTTATGACAAAATTTTGTGGTTTAGAAAATATTTCTCCTGGTACCATAATACAAAATGGAATATGTAGATTAGCTGATTCAAATAATGAATTTTGTAGAACTATCAATGGTAAAAGAGTTACAACAGATAAAAATAGAGATTATGCTTTTGATATTAATTTTTTAGGTCCTTGTATGGTATATGGAGTTTTAGTAGATGACAAAAACACTATTCCTAGTTGTTTGCAAAGAATAATAAATGAAAATAATAGAGATTATTCTGTTAATAATTATGGATTAAGAGCTATGGAATTTTTTGAACAAGTAAGAATAGCTGATAATATCAATAGTAAACTTAATGATAAATTTATATTTATAGTATCTAAGAAAGAAAATGAAGTATTAAAAAGTATGGGATATAATAGTGCTATATCACTTCTTGAATTATATAATTCAGGAGTATTAAAAAATTACTTTATAGATAAACCGGCACATTGTAATAGTGAAGCTAATGATATGATAGCACGTTTTATTTATGAAAAAATTGAAAAAGAATTAAAGACTGTTGATTCTATTAATCATACTTTAGCAATAGCTATTCCTAATACTAAAAAAAGAAATATATTTGGTAACAATAGATATTTGAATGAATATTTAGAATTTCTTAAGGGTTTAAATATTAATACTAGCAATAATGGTGCAATACTTATGAATTGTAATCCATTTACTTATGGTCATTATAAACTGATAGACTATGCTAGAAAAGAAGTTAATACTTTAATTGTAATGGTTGTACAAGAAGATAAATCAAAATATTCTTTTAAAGATAGATATGAAATGGTTAAAGAAGGCTGTAAAGATTTTGAAAATGTAGTAGTAATACCAAGTGGTAAGATATTTGGTTCATCAATGATATTTCCTGAGTACTTTAATAGAAGTGAATCAACTGATGTATCTCTTGATTTATCAATAGATCAAGAAATATTTACTCAATATATAGCACCAGTCTTAAATATAAAAAAAAGATTTGTTGGTCAAGAACAAAATGACTACATAACTAGAGAATATAATAAAGAACTTAA
The DNA here is from genome assembly GCA_947624915.1 of uncultured Bacilli bacterium. The sequence continues at coordinate 2,633 of CANQMF010000010.1, read as the reverse complement.
AAGAAATTTACCACTATATGGAATTGAATTAATAGAAATACCTAGATTTAGAAATATAAATGGTGATGAAATAAGCGCTAAGACAGTAAGAAGAGCAGTTGAAGAAAATGATGATGAATTGCTTGAAATATTAGTTCCTGAATCTACTTTAAGATTGATAAAAACTAGAAAAATGAAATAAATCTCATTTTTGGCACTTTAATAACTAGTCTTTTTATGTTATATTTATAATGATGATAATAGAGCTTTTTATTTATAGAAATAAAAACAATAAATTTATAATTAACGATGATTTGTTGAAAATATATGATGTAATTAAAAATAAATGGGAGGTTTTGTATGAATACAAAAATTGTTTTGACTGGAATTTTGAAATCTAATGATGAATTTTTGGTAGTTAAAAGAAGTGAAAATGATGATTTATATCCAGGAGCATGGGAATTTCCTGGAGGTCACCTAGAAAGTGGTGAAACTTTAAAAGAAGGTTTAAAAAGAGAATTATTTGAGGAAATTGGGTTTAGTTCAGAATTTGAGCCAATTATTACACATTATTATGATGAAGTAAAAAATAAAAATGATGAATTGATTCATGATTTAGAAATTGATTTTATTATTAATGTTAATAAATCAGATGTTAATGTTATATTAAGTGAGGAACATTGTGATTATAAATGGGTAAAAAAGGATTCTGATTTGTTGGATGAATATATTAAAGATAAATTATCAAACATATAAAATTATCAAATTTTTAAAACGTATCAAAAAAGCCCAAATTCGTACCAAAAACGGACTTGATTTGACTTGAATTAGTTTTGTCAAGTGATATAATATAGTAAAATATGTGAGAACTATGAAAAAAACTTGCATATTTTTTTTGTGACATAAATTGTACATAGTATGACATGAATTGGACATGAAATGAGCTTGACTTGTGTTTGTCAATAGTTATAATAGTGTATAATATGAAAAAATTATGTAGAGAGGAACTATATGTTCGTCTCTTTTTATTTTGAAAGAAGGCGGTATAAAAAATAAAAACTAGAGGAAGCACATATTTTTAATGAAATGGTTTAGAGTGGTCACTTTTATTTAAAAGAGTAGCCACTTTTTTTGTTGGTATTAAAGGAATATTTATATATGAGTAGCCACTTACTACTTAAAAAGTAGTCATTTTTGCAAGTGCAAAAATAGTAATGACACCACCATATTTACTTTATTTTATAAGGTAAATATAAGATTATGGTGGCATTCTCCTTATGCCCATTAAAAATATGCAGAATTTATTACTCAAAGAATAGCTTAAAAATAGTAAAAGTGGCTACTCATAATTTTAAAGAATGGAGGAAAATTTTATGAGATGTACTGAAAGAACTACCCTAAGAATAGATAATAATTTAAAAACTAGAATACAACTTTTAGCAATTAAAAATAATTTTAGTATGAACAAAATGTTTATCTATTTATTAGAACTAGGATATAGATCTTATGTAGAAAGATATGAAAAAGATTATGAATTTAAAATGGTAGGAGGGAAAATATTATGGTAATAAGAACAGAAAAACTTACTAATTATACAAAGATTGACACCACTTATTTAGAAGATAAAAATATATCTTTGAAAGCAAAAGGATTATTAACTTTAATGTTATCTTTACCTGATGCATGGAATTTTAATATTAATGGTTTAAGACTTTTATGTAAAGAAAGTAGATTAGCTATTACTAATGCATTAAAAGAATTAGAAGAAAATAGATATTTAATTATTGCAAAAGGTCATTCTAAAGATGGTAAGTTTTTATATAACTATATTGTTTATGAAAAACAATATACCCAAAAAGTACACACTGAACAACCATATATGGATAATTAGATAGTATTAATAACTTAAAGATTAATAAAGTAAAACAAAGATAAAATAGATAAAACCAAAAATTAAATTTTTTTATAAAAAACTCTTGCAAAATTCATTTTTTTAAGTGATAAATATTAAAACTAAATTTTAATTTATTGATGTCTAATTTATGAAATGTGAGACTTTGATATTAATCTTAATCAGTTATTAGTATAAAAAAATAATGTCTCTTAAAATTACTTAAATTAGAAATGAAGGAGTGTGTTTAATATGTATTTAAGAAATACAAGTAATGAAGTAAAAGAATTAGTTTTAAAAATGAATCAACTTAATAAAGAAAATAAACTAAAATTTATTAGTTATATTTTTACCTTATGGGATAGAAATCAAATTAATAGTTTAAATGAATCTAATCCTAACTTACTTGATGATAGTGTTGATATAGAAATATTTAGTCCAAGTAGTATTGATTATCCTTATTTAGTTAATGAGGTTAAAGAGTATTGGAACTATATTTATAATCTTTATCGTCTTTATCAAAAAGAATATGAAAATTTGGTATCAGTATTTGATAAATTATTATTTAAAGAAAAGAAAGATGTATTTGCAGAATTATTCTTAATATTAGAACGTGATGAATTATTACCTGATAGTATTGATGGCTATGAAATAGCTAGAAGAATTATAAAATATTAATTATTAAGAACTAAATTGTTATTTGAAAACTTAATTTATTTCAAATGATGATTTAGTCTAATTTTGTCCTTTGTGGTATTTAAGT
>CANQMF010000009.1 GCA_947624915.1 uncultured Bacilli bacterium | reverse complement strand
ATTAAATGCTCTTCTTGTTACACGTTCTAACCTTTCCATGTATTTAGCTATTTTTTCATTTTTATTATCACTTGGTACGGCAGTATGCATTACCTCATCACTTAAATGCAAATTTTGATATATTTTATTTAAAAAATCATATCCTTTATTATCCATTTTAGTTACTCCTCCAATTCCGATTACTATAAAATTTACCAACTTCAAACACAAATTTCATATTTTGAATATTAATTAAATTATTGTTTTATATTGTCTTATCACATACATTATAGCATATTTTCAGTAGATGTCATAAATTTAACGTAAAACCGATGGTGTTTCCAAGATGGGGAGATTTATAAAATAACCCTTGACAAAAAAAAGGAGATAAACACCTAAAAAATGTTCTATAATTGAATTGTAACAAAAACATAGAAAGAAGTTTTTTACCAATGAAAATTATACCACATAACTCATAATATAATAATTATTATTTTAAGTGATAGATATCTTCCACAATCATTCCAAATTACATTCACTCAAAACATTAGGTGCGTTTTTTATTGCTGAAAAGTTGCCAAATAAATTGATAAAAAAAAGTATATAAAAGCAATCTAGAATGTTTCAAATTTTTTTAAATCTATTTTCATACATTAATTTTATAATTATTTAAGCCATTTTACCTTTAATTATGTATCTAAAAATTAGATTATTTCATATTTTTAATTCGACTTAATTTTTTTATTAATTTTTTATGTATAGGTCTAATGAAATTACACATTGTTTCATTGGTTGCTTCTTCAAATGGAATCCATTTTACTCCTTTTGATTCGTCTTCCCTATAAACTAATGGTATTTTATCATCTGCTTCCATAAGGTATATTACATCAAAATGAAGATGAGCAGAAACATATTTACCATGTTTAATATGACCTCTAACAGGTAAAGATTGAATAGAAAAAATATCCTGATTTAAAAGGTTTGCTTTTAATCCCGTTTCTTCTTCAACTTCTCGAATCGCAACTGATAAGAAATCTTCTTCACCATCAGCATGGCCACCTGGGTACATCCAACCATCGTTTATTATGTGATGTACTACAACCATTTTTGTTTTTTCTTTATTAACAACAAAAGCCGATGAACAAAAATGACCAAAAGTATTATCTCTTGTTAATACATCATCAAAAGTATCTATAAATTTTAAAAACTGTTCTTTATCTTTTTGTTCTTGTTCGTCAAAAGGTATATAAGTTTCTATCTTTTCCTTTAAATTCATACTTAGCCTCCTAAATCTATTTTAATAACTCTATATAATAAATGATTCCTTCATTCAATAATTTATTTCAATTTTCATATATTACCAATATATCCATTTACATTTACAGTTAAAATTACATTTGATAATTTTATTCTTCCTGTATGTAATTTATCGACAATTAAAATTTCTCTATTATGTTTAGACTGATTACATTTAGTCGTCAAAATGAAATTGTCTTTTAGCGCTTCTTTTTAGATATTCCCTACAGTTGTCTCATATTAATAAGATACTATAAAAATTTTTCGAGTATACATAAAAACTGCTTTCATTTAAGTTGAAAGTAGTTTTATTTTGCCATTTGGAAAACACACTTGCATATTTTGGCAACCAACATGTGTGTGAAAAAGGATTTACCGTTTGTATTACCCTAATTATTAAAATTTTTTTAAAGACAATTTCTTTTCAAATGATGTTACTGGTACATCTTCTATTTTTATATTCTCTGGAATACTTAGTTTTTTTCCGGTCTTAACTTTAATAAAATCTTCTATATTTTCATCTACTAGTGGTAACAATTCAAATGGCACGCCAAATTGTTTAACAATTCTTTTTCTCATAATGTCACTTAATTCATAACCATCTATTTTGGGCCTAGACTCACCTATTATAATTAATTTATCAGTTTTAATATCGTCAAAATAAGTTCCTTCTTTAAATTTTTTAATATCCTCGTCTTTATTAATAAATGACCAGTGCATTGACAATAATCCTCCTGCTTCATCTTTAGTAGTATAAAATACGATTGGTTCTCCAAACTCTTCACTTAATACCTCATAAAAATTACTTAAAGCAGCCAATTTTTCACCAACTGAAGCATTATAATAAATAGAACTTCCCACTTGAATTACTAAAAAATCATTTCTACAAAATTTATAATAAAAAGATAACCTTTTTTCAACTAAGTGATCAATATCATTATACGGCTCCTCAAAATGAACAACATATTCTCCTTTAACAAAGGTATCAAGAGGGCCTCCATAATAATTAATTTTACTTTCCATTTTTCTTTTTAATGCTTTATATAATTCATAGTAATCTTCAACTTTAAAATGCAATTCTTTCATAATCACAAAACTCCTTCGCGTATTCATCATATCATACTTTGAAATCTTTATCTATATAGCTTACTAAATAGAATTCAAAATTTATGTTATACTTACTGGCTTTATTACTAACTATTATCTAACCTAAAACTTTTATACCTCTACCTTTAAAGAACATGAAAAAAAACTGTTCTAGTCTTTCGAACACTAATATATAAAAAGGCAAAAATTGCATAAAATTCAACTATATTTTTCCTATCATATTTTTTTCAATTGTATTATATATAGCATTTTTCATCATTATAATTAGAATGCCTAAAATTCCTATAATTAATTTAAATATGTTTATCATTATTACTTCTATCTATCATATTGTTTGTTTTGGTATATAAGTTCATATTCCATAGTTTTCCATTAATATAATATGATTCCAATCTTATACCATTTAACTCAGCGACTTTTTCGTGTAATTTTATAGACGGATTATTAAATTCAAATACAACACTAGTAACGCTTGCAACACCTGTTGAAAAAAGTTCATCGTAAAATTTATTGATAACATTTGTTCCTAGGCCTTTATGTTGCAATTTTGGATCTATTCCAATCTCAACTTCAACATTTTTACCATTTGCATTGCTTCTTAAAATATTTATGTATCCTGAGTAATCATTATTTGCATCTAAAATAACATAGCTATAATTCATTAATAATTTAGATATTCCATAATTCTCATTTCCTTTTTGTAAAACATATTTATCTTCACCGAGTGGAATTGTAAATTTATCTCTATTTTGCATCGCTGTTATATGACTTTGCAATATTCTATTAAAATCAATACCTTCTTTTTCAAATAATTTAGGCGCTACCATTTTAAAACCATTTTCTAACTCTACTTTTGCTGATAACTCTTTTTTATCTGTATTTAACGAAGAAAGTGAAATAGAATGATTTTCAGGGGCAAAAAGGCCACTCCCTTTTTTCATATTTGGAATGTGTTGAAACATCAAATTTGATTCAAGTCTATCTCCATTAATTGCAGCAAAAGGAATGAATCCATAATAGCCCATACTAGTGTCATTTAAAATTTCTATCATGTTTTTATTGCTACCATTTAAAGCTAGTGCTATATTATGAACTTTAGAGTTATGAACGTAATTGATATAATCATCAATTATATAGCCTGATAGCTCTTTAGATACATCATCGCCTAACTCTTTGTCTAAAAAAATATTTAAATTTGCTCTTTTATTTGACCAAATTAAATTACTTAAACCAATAATTACAATAGTCCTATCATTAATTTTTATTGTAAATGGTAATTGTAATTTTGGAATTGTATAATCTTGTGAAAACCTTTCTAAATCTTCTTCTAGTACCCCTGGCATTAAAAATTTACTTGGTATTATAATATTACTATTGGGAACAAGTTCTTTTTTTCTATTTCTGTTTGTTCAGTTGTCTTATAAACTAATTCTTCAATTTCTATTATACTTAATGATTCAAGTAAATATCTTTTAAACTCATTTAACACTTCGTTTTTATCTTCTTTTTCTAAATTTTGGTTTACTTCAAATCTTATAGATGCGGTATTATTTTTAGCATCTACATTATATAACCCTATATAACCGACATAATCGCCATTTTTGTTAGTAATCGCCGCCCTATAAAGAGTTGGCATACTTTTTAAAATTGTATCTATCTCTTCAGATGAAAGATTTGAATTATTTTTTATTAATTCTTTTGATGTTTCTATATAGGCATCAAAACTCCCTATTAAATACTTATCTGTTTGTAATTTAGTTATAAAATTTTTATTCATACCAAACTCCTCGATTCACTCATATTTATTATTATATAAAAAGACTATTTAGACTTTAGTAATTGTCGGGCTTTATATCTTTTTAAACTACTTTCTAAAAGCTTTGTTAAAGTACCTGCGTAAACAATATCTAATTCGTGCAATGCTCTAGTTATTGCAATATATAACAATCTCATATCTAAATTATTATTAGATGAATACAATTTTTCATTAGCATTATTTATAATTACAGCATCAAATTCTAACCCTTTTGCGAGTTGATTAGAAATAGTACATATGCTAAACTTTTCACTCTTGGCATCAACATTAGCTGTTACATTTGGAATATTTAATCCTAAAGCATTTAAACCGTCATTAATATCATTAGAAAGTAGATCGTCTTTACTTATAACTGCAATAGTTCTATAACCCTTTTGCTTATATTCCATTATTTTTTTGGCAATATATTCCGGAATTGCCACCTGGGAAACTTTACTTATATTAACATTCTCACCATGTCTTACAACAGTTTCAGAACGATTGAATCCAATACTTTCTAAAACATCATTAGCAACATCCATTATTTCAGCAGTTGTACGATAACTGTTATTAAAATAAATTATTTCACCTTTATTGTCAAACATAACTGCGTTTACATCATTCCAACTTTTAATTCTCCTGTAATCATAAGTTGATTGAGCTAGATCACCAAAAACACTGAATGTAGCATTTGGCAAAGTCTTTTTCATTACATAGAAGTCAAACTCTCCAAAATCTTGTGCTTCATCTATGACAACATGTCTAACTTTTTCATAATCTTTATTTGGCGCTATAACTGATTTTATATACAGCAATGCTGGTAAATCTTCCAATTCATAAGTATTATTTCTAATACTTTTACTAGTTTCTTGTTTTAATTGAAGCAATTTATCGTAGTTATAAATATCAAAATCAACAATTGTGCTGATAAATAACTTATATAATTTTATACAATTAAGTTTACTTTTATTAAAGTATTTTCTTATAGTACTTCTACAATTTTTGGAAATTTCAAGTCTATCCTTTGAAAATACACTTCTTAACTTATTTTTTTCCGTTTCAGTTTTAGCCATTTTAAATAATTCAAAAGAATAATCATTATAATTATGCAGAATTTCAACCTGTTCTTCTTCGACCAATCCACAAAGTTTCTCCATAGTAATTTCAATTATATTATTTAAATTATTCGAATATCCTTTGGTAGCACTTTCAAATGTCCTTGCTATCACTTCCTGAGGTAAAACTTCAAATTTACCTAGCATTAATGGTTTTGAAGTTATGCTATAAAAATATATTTTCAAAAACCTATCTAACATCTCTTTATATTGCATGGAACTTTTAAATGCATCAACCTCAGAAATGCTCTTTTCAGATATGTAACTAGTAACTTTCTTAGCAGGAGAATTAATATTTATATCTTCTCCTATATAATTTTTAGCAAAGTCTTCATAAGTATATTGTCCTACATCATTTATATTGAATTCTGGCAAAATAGGCTTTATATGTTTAAAAAACAATGGATTAGGGCCAATAATTAAATATTGGTTTTGTTTGATATTTTTTATATAATTATAAACTAAATATGCAATTCTGTGTAATGCAACCGTTGTTTTTCCTGAGCCTGTTGGGCCTTGAATAATTAAATTATCAACAATGTTTTTTCTAATAACACTATTTTGTTCTTTTTGAATTGTTGGAACAATACTTTTCAATCTTACATTACTATTATTAAAATTTTTTTCTAATAAATTATCATTTGAAACGGAGTCAATATCAAAATATCCTAATAATTTTCCTGCCTCAATTTCATATTGCCTTTTTAAAGACATATTACCTTTGATTTCTCCCGTTGGTGTCTCAAAACTACATTCCCCCACTTCAGCACCATAATATAGAGAAGAAACAGGTGCTCGCCAATCAGTAACTACTTTATCAGTACCTTGTATGATATCATTATTCCCAATATAAATAGTACTAGTCTTACCTTCTTCTCTAGCTGTAAAATCAATTCTTGCAAAATAAGGTTGGTCAAGTGAAGTCTCTAAATTGCTAATATATAATTTTTTAGTATCAGCAATACGCCATAACTCTCTTTTATAATCAATAGAGTCTTTATATAATTTATGTAAATCTAATTGTTCATCTTTTAAGACTTTATTGATTATTTCTAATATTTGACTTAATTTCTCTTTTTCCTTTTCTAATTCTAATTTTTCCATTATTTTTAACCCCCTCACATAAAATATTATTTAATAATAATTGCTATAGTCTTACCTTTACTTTCTTCAACTAACTTAAAATTAATCAATTGGTGTAAAACCACAATTTAGCGTATAAATAAATTCAAGTTTTGGATGTTTTTATGTAAAAAAATTGAACAGATTTTAAATCTTTTACTTAATATATGATCTTTCCCAAGGGATAATATTATCCTATTCATAAAGCTAAAAAACATTTAAAGCCAAACACTCTATTTTAAACTTAAAACTTTAGTATAAGAAACTTCCCCCTGTTCGTCTTTGACTCTATGTTGTCTTGATTTGATATGATTAACTTCACAATATCTATTTTTAAAAAGCTCTTTATTTTTTAATAAATCTCTCATATCTTGAATAAAAATTTTATAAGTTTCGTCTTCAAAAAACATGTTTTCTGGATTTTCTTCATCATACTTTTTAGATAATCTATCAATTGTATAATCTAAATATTCTTCAATATTAGTTTCTGGCATTCTTTCATGGGCCACAAAGAAACTTCTAATAAATACTATTTCTATTCTAGTATTTCTATCTGCTGATGAAATAAGTTTTCCATATACACTCCTTGGTTCATCTTCTTTTGAAGAACGATGATCTTCAATTGCTTCCTTAATTATTTTTCTTTCCACATCATTAAAAAATTTTTTCATTCCCTCATCGTTAATAAAATTTCTAGCTGCAATTAAGTGATGAGTTGCATGATCTTCATATTTTCCCCAATCATGACAGGATGCAATTGTATATATCATATCGTCATTCAATCCCAATTTAAAAGTGTCATTTAAAGCAAAACTTCTTCTAATAACTTCCAAAATATGGGCAATGTTATGGCCACCATCATTTTTATCGTATTCTGGAAATATATATTTAGTAATATAATTTTTTAAATCATGGTTAACATTTTTAGTATAATAATCTAATTCATCAATATTATTTGCTTCTAGTATTACATTTCTTAGTACATCAAACGGCTTGTTATAGTCATCTCTTACTTTGTCATATACCGCATATAATACCTGATCCAATGACATATTGGGATTATTCCTTTTTATTTCACTATAAGTTAATCTTAATTTATTATTTAAATCATTAAATTCCATACATCTTTCTCTCCGTTCTTTCCATGTTTTTCAACCAATAAATAATATTCTTGTAAATATCTCTTAAGTACTTTGAATATTTGAACTATAGTCACAAATGACTTCATCCTTCAGCATTAATGATAACAGAATATTATATATATTTAAAAAGTTTTAGTATCGTCCGTACCTGCCCTAATGATTAATTTATTCAAGCCTACTCGAACGTTCCAATATATTTAAGCTCCATTTTATTAAACCATAACAATTATTATATTACTAATAATAAATGCTATTTTATCAATTTCTTTTTCAAACAATATGGAACAACTTCATTCTTTAAAGTATTAGATAAAATATCATAACCGTCTGTTGAACTATACCATTTGAATTTTTCAATTTCCAAAGAAGTATTAAGTTTTCCTTTTAATTCTCCGTTATATTTAAAAACAAAAAAATGAATTTGAGTAATACCGTCGCTAGTAGCAATTTCATCAAATTCCATTATCAACTCAAAAAAACTATCATCAAATATTGCTTCACTACCCAATTCTTCATGACATTCTCTAATAGCAGCTTCTAATGGACTTTCACCATCTTCAACCTTTCCACCAATCATTTGATATGTAGATCTTTTTCTAGGTTTATCAATCAATAACTTATCATCTTTAAAAAACATTGTACCAACAACATTCATAAAATTTCTCCTTTCAAACATTATCATTATTATATCACAAAAATTAAGTCAAAGATTTATTTATAAATAAATATAAAACCCTTTCTATTAACAAATTTGTTCAGATGATTTGTGCTTTGATATATCAAGAGCATGACCATTTTTTTTGTTAAAAATTATTGTGCTTGCATATCGGAAACATTTGCCTCTAAATTTAGGTTATTATACATTTTTTTAGATATAAAACTGTTGCAAAATACATAGTTTGTCAGTCATTTCAATTGATAACTGTTCTTTTTCGCCAAACATATAAATTTTATCAATAATTCTCTAGAGCATTCTACAATAATTACGTATAATAATTTCATATAATTCAACGTATATTTGAACATAGTTTAAATGATTTAAAAGTTATGTAATCTTATATTATGTTCATAAATGATTATTTTAAGATAATAATTAGTCTTAATAAAAAATATAAATATTTTTGTAAAAAAACAGGTTCAACGGTCTATCAAATAAAAATTTGAATAATTGTATCCTGTTTTTAATATAATATTTAATTTCAATTTAAAATTTTTATCTTATGTTATTATTTTTGCTAAGTAATTTTAATACTTTTTTTTCATTTTTCAACTCATATCTATCAATATTATGATTTAGTATTCTTGGAAATTTAGGTTTCATAGTCTTTACTAAACATATGTCCTTTAGTTCCTTCAATTCCTCTAAATTATAGTATTTAAGAGGATAGCTGCTTATTTCAACAATAAATTGATCCACACTAGCAAACCTCACCACAATTGACTGAATTGATGTAATTTCATTATTATTTATTACAACTAATATTGCATCGTCTAACACGGTAAGTCCTTTTGGAACATCAGCAATAGATAAACTATCCAAAATTTTATAGAAATGCTCATTCTTAAATACTTTTCCTTTTTTATTTTTAGTTATTTCACCTATTAACTGATCTCTATATAGATCAACAATATTACTATCACTCATCAAGGAAAAATTTTCATAAATACCTGCATCAAACCCTAAAATACCGCCATTTGCGCTCAAAATCAATTGATTAACATTATCCCGACTCATTATTTTTTCGTTTTCTTTAACAGGTAATACATTTCGTCTTACTAATAGAGCATTTCTGCCATCACGAAGTGAAAACGATTCGATAACTTTCCCATCCGTTATCTCTATATAAATTGTATTAAAATTATATAACTGATTAATATATTCTACCTTACGGCCTCTAACAAAGCTTAAGTGCGTTGGAATTTGATAATAAGGAAATTGATTCTTCCGATTATCATCTAGATAATCATTAATAAAAAGATCCGAGTTGGGACTATAATGATATACTATTTTTTCAGCATTAAAAATAGTTATACCATGACCCAAATGTGGAACCATAACTTCAACGCAATCATTATTAACATAACAATTATTGATTGTTTGTACACACTCACATCCTTTTGTTTTCATATAGCCTCCAACATTTATCAATAGTATTGTAACACAATTTCAATTAAATGCATCCCATATTTTATCATTGCACAAAAAAATAAACAAATCGTTAACTTTAGCTAACGATTTGTTATAGTTAAATTATTACCCTTTTGATAAATACGCCCACTTTCGACTGAAAAAGAATATGGCATTACATTCTTAATATGATTAAGAACAACTTCTTCTTGATGTTTAATAGACTGCATTTCTCCATTATCTCTTAAGATGCATAACTTTCTAATTTCGCCTACTAAACTATTAATAGAATTAAGCATTGTAGGTCTAAGCTCATAGCTTCTACCAGTTTCAACCTCTAAATATTTAATAGTTAAATCATTTGTACTATAATCAGTTAAATTAGTTTCCATATAACTTATTTTTTCAATAGGAAAATCCAATGCGTGACAAGTAGTCGTTTTAATTAATAAATCTGCATAGTTGCAAAGTCCGTCAACAGATGACACAAAAACATCATCTGTTAGTGAATCAAGGTACGTAGTTAGTCCAGAAACAATAGTATAGAATTCAATTGTTTCTTTAGATGGTGTAGATAAATCAACATTATTTTTCATAGCATTATATTGCATCATCATATCTCTAACATCTTGAACTGTTAATCCTGATATATCTGACTTTAGTACATCAGCATCATAATTTTGATATTTAGATAAATCAAGTTCTTGCAACTCATTTCTTAACAAAATATCGTCCTCTAATTGTTGCATTTCATTAGCTAAAAACATATATTCTTCTTCGCTCAAAGCTTCATCAAGATATAACACATCTTCATTTTTTTCAACACATTTAGCTAAAGAAATACCTGATCTATCAGCTGCGCTATCGTAAGCAAAATACTTAAAGGCAAAGAAACCTACAGCAAGTAATATAGTACCACCAACAACTAATACAACAATTTTAAGTTTAGGAATCTTTCTTCCTTTTTTCATTTTCTTACTACCAGCTCGATCTAATACCATGCGGGTATTAATTTCCTTATCTACAGTCTCCTCATCAATCTCATCATCTTGTTCTGGCATATAAAACCTTGTCTTATTTTCCTTATTTTTCATACAAATCCCCCTTTAGTGAAATGTTATTATACACAAACTATATGTATTTGTCAAATTCACCTTTACAGCCTATTTTAAAGGATGCTATAATTAAAGAGAGCCTAGATGAACGCTCTAGATTCTTTTATTGTTTTAGGAGGTAATTTATGACAAAATATGTATTTGTAACAGGTGGCGTGTGTTCGGGATTAGGTAAAGGTATTACGGCATCTTCAATTGCTTTATTACTAAAAGCCAAAGGTTACAAAGTTTTTATGCAAAAGTTTGATCCATACATGAATGTTGACCCAGGCACTATGTCCCCCATTCAACATGGTGAAGTATTCGTTACCGCAGATGGTTGTGAAACTGATCTAGATTTAGGTCACTACGAAAGATTTATTGATGAAGAATTAAACTATACATCAAATATTACTAATGGTAAAATTTATTCTAGCGTTATTGAAAAAGAAAGACGTGGGGACTATTTAGGAGCCACTATTCAAATTGTTCCTCATATATCCAATGAAATCAAAAATAAGATATATGAAGCAGGGCGCAGTAGTCAAGCTGACTTTGTTATTACGGAAATTGGGGGAACTGTAGGTGATATAGAATCATCCGTTATGATGGAATCATTACGTCAATTTAAAAATGAGCAAGGTTCATCTAACACTTTCTTTATACATACTACTCTAATTCCTTATCTCTTCGGCTCAAATGAATTAAAAACAAAACCAACACAAAATAGTATCATTGAACTAAGAAGGTTAGGAATTCAACCTGATATTATTGTAACTCGTTCTAATATTCCACTTGGTGATAGTATCAAAAGTAAAATTTCCTTATTTGGTAGCATTCCAAAAGATAACATTATTGAAGCAATTGACGTAAATAATATATATGAAATACCCATTAATTTTCATAAGCAACATATTGAAGATATAATTTTAAAACAATTCAACCTGCCTGTTCCACCAAGTCATCTTCAGTATTGGGAAGACCTAATAAATACAGTAGCCAATTTAAAAAATGAAATTGAAATAGCCCTAGTTGGTAAATACGTTGATTTACACGATGCTTATTTATCCGTTATTGAATCACTAAAACACGCAGGTTATAAACATAACCTAAAAATAAAAATTAACTGGGTTGATTCCGAATCACTAGAAAAAGAGTCAAGTAATCTTGATGAAATTTTTCAGAATTCAAAGGGGATTCTAGTTCCCGGAGGATTTGGTCAAAGAGGAATCGAAGGGAAAATCAAAGCGTGTGAATATGCCCGTACTCACGATATTCCATATCTTGGCTTATGTTTAGGCATGCAAATAGCAGTTATTGAATTTGCTCGTCATGTTTGTCATATCGAAGACGCTTCTTCCCGTGAATTTAATGAGACATGTACAAACCCAATTATTGATTTAATGGCTGAACAAAAGACTATTATAAATATGGGAGGAACGCTAAGATTAGGTAATTACGAATGTACCATTCAAAAAAATACTTTAACTCACAAAATATATAAAACTGATAAAATCTTAGAAAGACATCGTCATCGTTATGAATTTAATAATCAATATAAAGAAGAACTAGAAAAACATGGCTTAGTTTTTGCTGGCATTAATGATCCTAGTAATTTAGTCGAAATAATTGAGTATCCAGAGCATCCCTTTTTTGTAGCTTGTCAATTCCATCCAGAATTTAAATCAAGGCCAACAAAACCACATCCTTTATTTGATGCTTTCATTGGAGCCAGTAAAAAACATAAAAAGTAGAATTATGATGTGAACTATTAAGAATAGCAAATTAAAAATCAAGGCAAATGATTTCATATAAAGCCTTGATTTTATTATGTGATTATCACATTTATTCAAACAAAGTATGCCTTTATTTGTTATCAACTATTTCCATTAATTCAATCATCAATTCTAAACAAGTTTTTAACTATCTATGTTTGAACAATGTTTTCCCATATCAGATTATGGATGATTAGTTAGTTACATAAGGATAGTCTACCTTATCTATTTTAACCATCACATTCTGATGTAACAAGTCTTTGCTACCCTTTATTTTAACTAATAAATAATTACCTGTATGTCCTATTAAATATCCATTACGATAAACTTCTGGTATAAATAAGACTTGCTTATCAATAAACTTCTTCATATAAGCTATTTCCAATTCCTTACTCTTTTCAATCAATTTTTTTACTCTTTCTTTTTTAGTTTTTTCATCTATATGGTTAGGCAAATCTTCAGCTTTTGTCCCCTTTCTTAAAGAGAAAGGGAAAACATGAATTTTAGCAAACTCTAGTTTATTAACAGTATCTAGAGTTTCTAAAAAGAGTTCATCAGTTTCACCGGGGAAACCAACTATAATATCTGTTGTTATCGATATATCTGGTCTAATCTGCCTAATTTGTCTTATTTTATCCATAAAATATTGTTTATCATATTTTCGGTTCATCAATTTTAATATAGTATCCGATCCACTCTGTAATGGAACATGTAAATGTGAAACAATGATGGGATTATTCTTAATGACTTCTAACACCTGATCATCTAATTCTGTTATTTCTATAGATGAAATACGTAATCTTTCTAATTCCTCGATTTTCATTATATCGTTTAACAACATAGCAAAAGTATAGTTATCTAAATCAGCCCCATAATGTCCTGTATGAATACCCGTTAAAACTACTTCATGATGACCATTACTAACTAAAGTCTTAATCTCTTTTAAAACATCGTCTCTATCTTTACTACGGACTTTACCCCTAGCATAAGGAATAATACAGTAAGAACAATAGTTTTCACAACCGTCTTCTATTTTTACAAAAGCTCTTGTACGATTAAAATTATTAAGTTTCATAGGTTCAAACGAAGTTTCCATAATATCCTCAATACAAACTATTTTTTTCTTATTTTTTAAATATTCCTCTATAAAATCAATAATATGACTTTTACCTTTATTACCTAAAATAATAGAAGCATCTAAATCATTAATACCATCCTTTACTTGTGTCATACAACCGCAGATTATGGTCATAGCATTTGGATGCTCCCTTTTTATTCGACGAAATTCTTTTAAAGATTTATTGTCACTAGTGTTGGTTACTGTACATGTATTAATAATATAAATATCTGCAACCTCATCTTCAATATAACCTTTTTGAATTAATAAATCACGCATAACATTAGATTCATAAGTATTTACCTTACATCCTAACGTAATTATTTTAAATTTCATCATATCACCACCAAAAAAACAAGCCTATTATAACATAAGCTCATAACTTTTTACGAAAATCTTTTAAAGATTGTAAAAATTGTTCATTTTTTGTCAATTCATCTTGAGTACTAATATCATTATTTTTCTTCAGGTCACTAGCCATATGTTTATAAATTTCTTCTAAAGCATCCATTGCTGTAACATCATCTGTTTCCAGATCAGCCTGCTTTCCATCAATATCCAAAGTATTAGTATTAGACGAATTATTTACTTTCACTGGCTCATTATCATTATTCATACGTCCAAAGACAGGTGAAATAATATCAGTCCTTTTAAATTTAGATTCAGCAGTATCTTCCACAGCTGTTTTAAAACTTAATTGTTCAGATGGCACAGTATCGCTCGTCTCTACAAACTTATCATCACTATTTTCATTTTTTTGTTCTAAGAAATTAGATACAGTTGTTAGAGGTTTAGATTCCAATTCATCCTCATAATAAGTTTCTTGCCTATTCTTAACAGCATCTACCAATTCTTTATAACTAATTATTGACTGAGCTTCCTGCTCTTTTTCAAAATTAGCAACTACGTCCTCTGGTTTTATCTTGGCACTACTCTCCATCTCTTTTATAAGTTCTTCAAACTTTGTGCCTTCTGGGCTATCAAGTATTTCCGCAACTTCTTTTTTGTCTTCCTGCTCATAACGTTCTTTGATTTCCTCATCATCGATCTCTTCTAAATCTTGCTCAGCAGGAATAACTTTATCCTCTTTTAGATCGTTAACAAGCACTTCGTCATTAACAGGCGATTCAATAATATCTTCTTTTTTGACATTTTTGACTGTCTTAATATCCTCATCTTCCAAATCTTCCTCATATATATTTATTTTTTTATCACCGCGAACAGAACGAATAATTAGAATAATCAATGTTATTAAAACAGCACTTAGAAAAATAATTAAACAAGCAAAAATAATATTATTACTAACAATTGAATCCAATAGGTTCTTCATTTTATCACTCCGTAAATTCGTATCTTATAACACTCGCTAAGAAAAGAGGAACTGTTTCAACACGCATGATCTCCTTTCCGAGTGTTACTTTATAAAAGCCATTACTAACTAAGAAATCTTCCTCAGTACTAGTCAACCCACCCTCTGGTCCAACTACTATAACTATTCTATCATAATCTAAGTGTTTTTTCAAAGCAGATTTGATATAATTATTTTTTTCATTTGTACTACATACCAATTTCAAAGCTTCTAAATCATTAATGAATTGCCAATCATTTGTTAAAGCTATATTTGGGATATTGGTCCGTAATGATTGTTCACTTGCTTCCTTACAAATTTTTTGCCATCTCTTCATCTTTACGTCTTTTTTACGTTCATCATAATGAACCTTTGACCTATCAAAAGGAGCAACAATAAAATCATAAACCCCCATTTCTGTTCCCTTTTGAAAAATTAAATCCATTTTCTGTTCAGTTAGAGCTGGAATAATCAAAGTAATTTTGCGATTGAAATTGTCCTCAACATTTATTTTTTCAACGATGGAAATCTCCATTTCCTTCACATTATTTATTTGTGCTAAATATAATTGTTCATCAACAACGACCTCAATCTTATCTCCCTTTTTCATCCTCATAACATTTTTTATATGATGTTTATCACTATCATCAATATAAACATTATTTTTATCAATCTTTTTAGCAAAATATCGTTGCATACCTTCACCTTATTTTAATTATCGATGGGTGCTATTTTACCACGACTAATCAACTTTTGAACGTTTTCATTACTAATGATATCATGTTCCAACAATAAAGATAAAACCTCCTTATTTAACTGGCTATTATCTTTATTATCCTTATAATGAACTTTTAATTCTTTTATCTCATCATAAATATTAAGTGTATCACTACAGATATTGGATAAAACAGGTGTACTATCTAAAATATTTTGAGCAAAAGGTGCTTCATCCAATAAGGTAAAATTCAAAACAGGGATACTTAAAAAATAAAGGACAAAAAAGGACACAGCAAAGTTATTAATGATACCAACCACTCCACCAAGTAATTTAGAAGGGATACCCAAAATAATAGTCATTTTTAGTATTTTTTCAAAAACAGATGTAACTTTAAGCAAAACGCGAAAAATTACCATGAGCAAGCAAAGCACAATAACAAACGCCAACAATTCATAAAGCAAAATATTTAGAGCTGAAACGCCTTTAAAAACACCACCAAATTCGAAAAAAGGTAAATATGTATAGAAAATACTAGATAAGTAATTTTTTAGTATAAATGATAAGATGATAACTATTAAAAAACCAACCGTTAAAACTAACTGTTTGGTTAATCCATTCTTCCAACCAATTAAAAAACCAAATATAAGAAAAATAATAATACACAAATCTACTACACTCATTTTTACACCTCTTCGTATTAATTATATCATATATTAATCAAAATATGTTAAAATATAGTTAGGAAGTGATTTAATGACAATTACTGTAAAAGTTAGTGAAAAAACAATGCAAGAAATGAATGAATTCTTTGAAGAATTTAAGAGGCCTAAAACACCCGATTATGCGGTCTTCCAAGCTGACGACGCTGACTGCGTTGTAACATTATATGAATCAGGCAAAGCCGTCTTTCAAGGAAAAAGTGCAGATATTTCAGCTAATATGTGGATCGAAAGAGAAAAGCATCTAAACCCTAACCAAAAATTAGAAGTTAAAAACAGTGAACAAAAAGAAAAAAAGGAATCAAAAGATATTGTGATTAATCCTGAAATATATTATGCCAGTACTATCGGTTCTGATGAAGTAGGTACAGGAGATTACTTTGGCCCTATTGTTGTAACTAGTACCTATGTTAATAAAGAAAATATTAAATGGCTAGAAAGTCTTGGCGTTAAAGATTCGAAAAAATTAAATGACGATAAAATTCTTGAAATTGTACCCCAAATAACCAAGAAAATTCCATATAAAAGTATTATCTTAAGTAATAAAGAGTATAATGAACGATATAATGATCAGACCAACATGAATAAATTAAAAGCCATATTACATAATAAGGTACTATTATCTTTAACATCCGAAATTAAAGATTATGATTACATTGTTGTTGATGAATTTGCCCAGAAATATGTCTATTATAATTATCTAAAAGAATCATCTAACATATGCAGAAACATTACTTTTATGACTAAAGGAGAAGATAAGTGTTTAGCTGTAGCTTGTGCTTCCTTAATAAGTCGTTTTATCTTTATTAAAGAATTTGATAAACTAGGTGAAAAAGTTGATGCTTTCCTGCCTAAAGGAGCTGGCAATAATGTTAATGATATGGGTAAGCAATTAGTTCAAAAATACGGCCCACAAATATTGCATGACATTGCCAAAATAAACTTTAAAAATACAGAGAAAATTTTAAATAATAATTAAAAAGCTGAAGGATTACAACCCGCAGCTTTTAATTTGATACAATAAAGGCCGTCGACACAGGTGTCGTTCCTTTTTGCAATGACGAAGTGATAGGATTATTAAGTAATTGATTTGAAACAACCATGACACTAGCCGTACCCCCATCTAAACTAGCGGCATTTACTGCTCCATACTTTTGCATAATCGAAATAACATCATCGTAACTAGCTCCCTTAGTTCTACTAAGATCACTATCAATTACTAACATCAATACGATACCATCAGCTCTTTGGCCA
Source organism: uncultured Bacilli bacterium (assembly GCA_947624915.1). The sequence goes on along the minus strand of CANQMF010000009.1, from coordinate 7,184 downwards.
ATAGCTGTTCTAGCTGACATACTAGATAGGGAACGATCCAATTGAACAGCAACTCCATCTACAATCAAAAAGGGCCCATATGTGATAGCATCTCTCACACCTAAAGTAATAGCTTCATTGGCAGTTACTTTATCCAATAAAACTAATTTATTTTGCTTATTCAGGCCAATAAGACCTCCATTTAAATATTCGCTACTACCTCTATCAGATATAACTTTATTATTTTGAATAACAATACCAACTGGCTCGGATGATTTATCATCAAGCGAGCCGCCGCCATTAATAGCGATACTTGCATTAGATCTTTTAGCTATATCTAGAACATATTCACCATTCAACCCCAACTTAGATGTTGCCACAACGGCTACTTTTGAAGCATCATATACTATTGCCAAATAAGCATCACAATCATTCACAGTAAATTTAACGACTTTATATAAAGCATCATTTTCTTTTTCCGAAATAATTTTTTCATAATAACTATTGTCGTTCAAAGAACTAGCTTGATTCGTATTAATTTCTTCAATTATCTTGTCTATCTCTTGTTCATCATAAAACCACTTACAATACTGTGTTTTGGAAGTTACTGTAATAATAAATCGTTTAACATCATAATTACCATATAGTAAAAACAGTACCATTATAATCATAGTTACATAAATACTAAAAAAGGTAAGATAAATAAACATCCCAAGACTGATTCTCTTTTTAAATTTCAAAAGCCTACTTTTAAATATTAATAACAAACCTATAATTAAGATTATTATTAATATAACTATGGCCATAATACTATAAAACTGCACTTTCTCTGTAATTAACGTATGACTATGACTACCAATAATGACTAAGGCAACTAGGATGGGAATAAAACTAAGAGCCCATAAGCTCATAACGATGCCACTTTTTTTTAGTTTTCTATTTCTCTTAACATATTCATCTAATTCTGTCTTGGCCTGTATGTGCTCATTTTCACACTTTTTTTTCACTATACCACTTCAATTCTTCTATTAAATATAATTATCAAATAAGGTATATAAGAGACCAAACAATAAAGACTAAACTCAAAAGGCAAAAAAACCATTCTAATTTACTAAACATATATTTATTTTTTTCATTCTTGATATTTTTCTTTATCTTTTCTTGTTTGGGTAATTCTTTTGGTTCTGTTGGATCAACACTTAACTTAGTGGTAACAACATCAACCTTATTCATCGGTTCATTAGAAGTTACTGGCTCTTTATTTAACAAAGAAACTTCATGACTTAAATTCAAATCATCTTTACTGTCACTAGGTAATATATCCATATCAATTGGAGCTTCTTCACCAATACGTGGCCTAAACACCTTTAACAAATCAGTTGTTTTATCTAATTCACTAAAAAAGGCATTATCATCATAACTCTTATTCATCCTATCACCTACTATTCTAATTATATCATAAAAAAAAGACAAATAAAATTATTTATCTCTCGACATTTATCTTAATCTCAATTTTAAAGCAATTAAGTGTTCATTTGTAATATATTTATCATCGCTCATAAATTCAAATTTTAACAAATATTATTGTAAAATTTTTTTCTATTCACCTATCACTACTTAAATTATTTCCTTCATAGTGAATTTCTAGTTTAAACAAACTTATAAAGTTTAACCATTTATTTTATTGAGTAACTTTTTTTCATACTCTTCTTCCAATAAATATATTTCTTTACTACTCATAAATAACATAACTGCATTATCATACGCGAGTAATTTATCAGCCATTCCTTGTTCAATGTAGTCACCATTATCTAAACCATCAATAATAGTATGAGCTCCAATACCCGGATAATCACCTGGATTTTCACGATCATAATTAATATCCATAACATAAGCTTTATCAGCTAAATTCAAGGAACGAATAAATTCATCTTGAAAATCTCTAACACGTGAAAATGTATGTGGCTTAAAAATAGCAATTATTTGCTTATCAGGATATTTCTGACGAGCTGATTTGATAGTTACGGAAATCTCTGTAGGATGATGAGCATAATCATCAATAATAACGTTATTACCAATTATTTTTTCTTTAAAACGACGTTCTGCTCCTTCAAACGTTTTTAACAAATGAGCTACCTCTTTGGCATCATAACGTTCATAATGACAAACTCCAATAGCTGCTAGAGCATTTAATAACATGTGCTTTCCAAAAAGTTTTAAATCAAAATGGCCATAATACTCATCTTCAATAAAAACATCAAAACTAGTACCATCCGTACGATATTCTATATTACGAGCCTGAATATCATTATCATCTGAAATACCATAATAATATACCGGTTTAGTAAGTTCTAGAGAATGCGTATAAGGATTATCTCCACAAATAATCGCCATCTTCGATGCTTTATTAGCAAATTCTTGATAAGCACTAATCACATCATCAATATCCTTAAAATAATCCATATGATCTAACTCAATATTTGTTATCACAACATATTTAGGCTCATACTCCAAAAAGTGACGATAATATTCACAAGCTTCCAAAATAAACTTGTCACTATCGCGATTAGCATGGCCTCTTCCATCACCTATTAAATAAGAACATCCATCAATATTATCAATAATATGGCTTAACATAGCCGTTGTTGTTGTTTTACCATGGCAACCTGCAATACAAACTGTTTCAAATTTCTTAGTAATTCTACCCAACATCTCATGATATTCATAAACTCTCGCATTCAATTCTTTCGCCTTAACCAATTCTGGATGTTCTAAACTAATAGCTGACGAAAAAACAACAATTGTGTCACTGTCAATGACGTCATTACTTTCATTATATATCTTAATGTTTCGCTCCATTAGTTTATCCTCTGTAAAGCGATGTTCACTGGCATCGTCATAACCAATCACTTCATAACCTAAATCATTGAGTAACAACGCTAAAGCACTCATGCCAGCACCCTTGATCCCGATCAGATAATATTTCATAAAACCCTCTTTTCTAAAAATACCGTTTTATCTCACACTATAATTATATCAAAATAAAGAAAAAAAATATACATAATTATATTTTCTTTTTGACTTTCGAACCACCCAACTCCATATATATTTCATAAAATGGGATAAATTGATCAGTAATCACTATATGTTTAATTTTAATACTATCAACATACTGCTCTTGATTTAAATTAAAAGTTACATCTAAAAAGCCACAACCCAACATTTTATTACTAAAAGCAACATTTAATAAGGCTGGGGTTACAATTGTATTGCCAGTTATTTCAAAACGATGACTATGTCCACTAAAAATCAAGCGAGCATCATCAAGACTTTGTTCTTGTTTTTGCAAAACCAAATCGTGTTTTAGGCCAATTAATTCATTCCCAATATATATTCGCCCAATACCATACCCTAAATCAATAATATCAGGTCTAACAGCCAAACGATTTCTCACATCTAAATGTTTATCCCTTAAAATAGAATAATCATGATTACCAAATAAAGTAGGAAAAATAATACCAGTTTGGTAAGGAAACTCCTTAAAAAACAATTCTAACTGTTTATCAACGCTTAATTGTGTATCCTTATTATATCCAATAACACCATCGAACAAATCGCCTAAAATACAAGCCACATTAATATTATGTTGCCCCATATATTCAATGATCTCAGGCATAAATTTAAGTCCATTATTATCAATGCCTACGTGTAAATCAGCTAACATTAAAGCACGAACGCTACTACCCTTAGGTTCAATAACTATATTATTATTACTCAAACCATTGCGAAAGTAATATCTAATATTACCATGATCATCATATTTTGCTGCAATTGCGTAGCCACCATTTTTTAACATATTCATAAAAAAGCCGATCTGTTTTTCACTTTTGCCAGTTGCAGTGGCAATTTCTAATAAAGTTGTTTCCTGTTCAATCAATTTCAAAACAAGTTCTTTCATAACAAACCTCCTAAAAAGAGAACTACGTATGGCTATAGTTCCCTTTCTACTAAATTGTCTATGATAATTCACATACGTACTACATATACTACTAACTATCAACTTATTTGTCAATAGTTAGTTTATTAAAACATAGTTAATTTATATAATATTAGTCACATAAGAATTCATCTAAATAAGGAAACTCTCTTCTATGTTCTAAAAAGCCTAATAATTCTTTTAAAATATTGTCATAATAATCCGAACAATATGAAAAACGATTTTTTTTAAACACCATTAACAAATCCTTAAAAACCTTTATAACAAAATTTTCATCATCATGCATTATCAACATGATATTGTAAAGACGATTAAATTTCACATTAATATTTGGTTCTGTTGAAATGCTTCCTTCTAACCTAGCAATCTGTTCTGCCTTAATCACATCAATTTCTGGATATTTGTCCATTATTTCATGTGCTACCAAATTAACTCGCTCATCATCTATCAAATGGCCATTATATTCATAGCTCATATTACTTAACCTTCCTTTTAAACATATTTCCAGTAATTTGGTTAACTGTTTCTACGTCCAAAACGATCTCTACATCCCTACTATTTAAAACACGTTTCATATAAAGAGTCCTAATATTATTTACTATAGTTTGCAAACTACGAGCCCCCATATGCAATTCATAAGCAGCATCGGCTATAGCCTCATAAACACCATCCTCAACAATCAATGTCTTACCGGCGTTATTTACCCACTTTTCAAAAGAATGCATTGGGCTAATATCAGACTTACGTAATATAACCAGTAAATCATCCTTACTATAGTCATCAGTATGTAAATAAACATTAAATCTTGCCACTAATTCTTTTTCCAATCCAATTTTAACCAAATCTTGAGGTTCAATATTATAACTCGTTGGTTGATCTATTTCAGACTCGCTTGCAAAACCAATACTAGTTTTATTTGCTTGTTTTTTGGCTCGTAAATTGGTTAACGCTCCTAAACAAATAAAAGTTAATTTTGAAGTATCAAACTCAATTTGCGTATCACCTATTGGAATCATGCCAAATCCACTGTTAGATCTAATGTTATATTTTCCACCACCCAAGAAATCTAACAATTGCTGTTGAACAGCTTCTTTCATTGCTAAAGATTCTGAGCCCATAGAAACAAGCTTATCAAATTCATCTAAAATAACGATACCTCTTTCGGCTAACGCTAAATTATGATTAGCTTTCTCATACAAATGGTATAAAACATCCGTAATGTCAGCTCCCACATAACCTGTAGAAGAGTAGTTAATAATAGAAGTAGAAACAATTGGCAATCCAAGTCTTTCCGTGATGGCTTTAGGAATAGCTGTTTTACCTGTTCCTGTTGGACCATCTATAAAAATAAGTGAACGCTCCCCACCGCTTAGAGAATACCTCTGATTATTAATAATATTATAAAATAAATCTTCGGCCATAGCCTCTTGACCTGGGAACTTACGTACTAACTCATCAATAAAATCAAAAACACTATTATCCATTATATCAAGTGGTTGCATCATTACCTTTTTCTCTTCACTATCTTTAATGCTATGAGATTCAAAATTAAATTTTACATTATTCATAGAATGAATATTCATTTTAGAAGCAGCAAAATCTTCAATAGATTTACAACATGGATGATTTTTAAAGAATTCCAAATGTAAGTAAGTTCTAGCAAAAGCATTTATAACTCTTAAACTATTTTGATCTTTTCTAACAAGATAAGTAAAAATACTCTCTGGTGTAAGGCTATTACAAATCCATTTGTTATCATTACAAATCATCCTCATTATAGGATACTTAAATCTCTTTTCATAAATTTCACGATGTTCTTCATCTGATGCCAACTTGCATATTTTATTTAAACCACAAAAATCCAGAAGTTGACCACCATCGATATCATTATATTTTTTCAACATACGTGACAAATTTCCACCGAAGAAAAAAGCCGCCATAAAAAGAGCCAAGATAACTTTATCATTACTAGTTAAAACCAGTTTATGATGATCATCATAAACTGTAACTATACGGTTCATAAGGGCTGAATTAATATCCACTGCCATATTAATATAACTTTTTGTTTCCTTATCAAATCTACTATATTCATAACTCATATGCCACCTACTCCTTAAAATACTTTTCACACACTAGCCATAAAATAATTACCATTTTATAGATCAATTCTAAATTACGAATCATCTACAATAAAGAGCTAGTGGAATCTCAACCCACAACTTATTCATCTACGCTTTTATAAAATAATTTTTATTTTTACGAAAAATCCTTATCACTGTATATATGCTAATAACAGTTAAACAGATTTCATTCAAATAACAATGTCTTTGAACTTTTCATTTCATATGGAAAATCTCGAAAAAGTTAACTTAACTCCTCCTCAATTCTGATCAATTGATTATACTTACAAACACGATCCGTTCTTGACATAGAACCCGTTTTAATTTGTCCCAAGTCCAGACCAACTGCTAAATCAGCAATAATTGTATCTTCCGTTTCACCACTACGATGCGAAATAATAGTACGATATCCATTGGCACGAGCTAAAGCAATCGTTTCTAACGTTTCTGTTATAGTGCCAATTTGATTTACTTTAAGTAAAATAGCATTGCCAGCATGATAATCAATCCCCATCTGCAAACATTTTTTGTTAGTTACAAATAGATCATCACCAACTAACTGAATACGACTACCCAATCTTTCAGTAATTTTTCTGAAACCATCCCAGTCATTTTCATCGACAGGATCTTCGATGGAAATAATAGGATAAGTATTAACTAACTCTTCATAAAACGCTATTAATTCATCAGTTGATAAAGACTTCCCATCGATGTAGTATAAACCATCCTTGTAAAATTCTGAAGCCGCTACATCGATAGCTAAATTAACATCCAACCCCGGTTTATATCCAGCTCTTGTAATCGCCTCAATAATTACTTCAAATCCCTCTTTATTAGAGTTTAAATTAGGAGCAAAACCACCTTCGTCACCAACACTAGTTACATAATTTCTTTCCTTTAATACTTTCTTTAAACTATGGAAAACTTCTGCTCCTACACGAATACGTTCTTTAATTGTCTCACGATTAGGAATAATCATAAATTCTTGAAAATCGAGATTATTGTCAGCATGAGCACCACCATTAATAATATTCATCATAGGTACAGGCAAAGTCTTGCCATTACCAATATAAGCATATAAAGGCTTA
>CANQMF010000008.1 GCA_947624915.1 uncultured Bacilli bacterium | reverse complement strand
AAGGGTACTTTCATTAACACCATATACAATAGTTGGCAAATCATTGCCAGCTGGAGCTGAAATAATTACTTTTTTAGCCCCTGCTAAAATATGGGCCATAGACTTTTCTTTTGAGCAAAAGAAACCCGTACATTCTAAGACTACATCAACATCTAAAGAAGCCCAAGGTAATTCCTCTGGTTTAGCAATACTATAAACAGGTATACGTTTACCGGCAACTATGATGGCATCTTCTTCATAACTTATCGTATTGGCAAGTTCATATCGTTTTTGAGCTGAATCATATTTTAATAAATGTGCTAACATTTCTGGATTAGTTAAATCATTTATAGCAACTATTTCAAATTGTTCCGTATTAAACATCTGCCTAAATGCTAATCTTCCTATTCTTCCAAATCCATTAATTGCAACTTTAATCATATTTTTCCTTCTTTCTAATCTTTAAAACAACTTCCCCCAATAAATTCTCTTAAAACTGAATCAATAGGAACACTATCCCCAGGAATAGCCACAAAATTTCTTAAGAAATTAATTAAATGTAATGCCTCAGGATATATTTCATCGTCCTCATTAACACTAAATAATAATGGTTCAACATAAGTTTTAAGAACACCTATTTCATAAACTAATGACGAGTTAATAACCGCATCAGCCCGATGTTGATATGGATAAATATTACGTTCTTCCCCGCTTCTTATTGATTCCCACATACCTAATGTTGATAAAGCATTATGTCCACGCATACGGTTATCTCTTACTAGTCTTCTAAGCTTTCTAATATCACTAGTATGGATATGATTATGATTATCTATATTAATTGATATCAAAGGACTAATATAGATATGGTATTTGTTTTTATTATCAATCGAACTAGTTAATTTATCATTTAAAGCATGAATTCCCTCGATAACCATGATATCATTTTCTTTAAGCTTTACACGATCACCGCGATATTCTCTTTCACCTTTAATAAAATTATAAACTGGTAATTCTACTTCTTGCCCATTTAATAAGGCTTGTAAGTCTCTATTAAACAAATCTAAATCAACAGCGTAAAGTGATTCAAAATCATATTTTCCATATTGATCCTTAGGTGTATCAACTTTATTGACAAAGTAATTGTCTACAGATATTTGAATGACACCCTTAGAGTAACATTTTAAATATGACATCAATTTTTTTGAAGTGGTTGTCTTACCACTGCTAGATGGTCCAGCTAATAGAACAATTCTAATATTCTTATCAGCTAGTATTTTCTTTACTATATTTTGTAATTGCGTATCATAATAAGCTTCTGAATTTATAATCAATTCACCAATGTCACCATTAGAGGCGATCTGATTGACATCTGAGGCATGTTTAATATTCCAAGAAGCCATAACATTTTCAACTGTTTTAAAAGCCTCTAAGATTTTGCCATTATGAACATAATCTTTAGTCGTACTAGGCTCAATTAAACTTGGTATAGACAAAATAAAGTCATTACCATTTGGAGTCCCAATAAAAGTTAATTTAAAATCATTAATTTGTCCCGTACTATAAGCAAGTTTACTATAATAATAATCAAACTCATCTTCTAATCCATACAAACTAACATAAGAGCTAGATACATATTTTAAAGCAGCAACCCGATCATCTTTTTGACGACTTTTACAATATTTAATAGCATCGGTACGAAGACAGCTAAATTTTCTAAATAGTATATCCTGTTTAACCACATTATGCATTTCTACTTCAATTTCCTTAAGTATTTGTTCTGTTATATCAGCACCTTCAATATGACAATAAACTCCATTATCAAGTGAATGATGAATAATAACATGAGCTTGATTACCTAAAACATGCTTAACAGCTACCACTAAAATAAAAGTTGCACTTGCTGAATAAACACAACGCCCCAAATTTGTACTACGATCAAAAAACTCTATATTACACCTTCTAGTAATAGTATTTCCTAATTCAGCTAAATCATTATCTATTTTAGCTATAATAATTTCATAATCTAATTTTTCTTGGTATAACTTACTCAATTCTTTTAAAGTTGTTCCAAACGGTACCTCTCTTACATCTTTTCCTTTATACGTTATAGTAACATTCTTTTTCATAAAGCCCTCTATTCTCTTATTAAATTTTATCAAAAAAAGATTATTTTGTCATTATATTTAGCGAATATTTAACAAATCATTGACTATTATAAATATAGGAGATGATACTTTGATTATTCCAAACATTATAGAAAAAAAACACAATACTGAGCGTGCTTATGATTTATACTCAAGATTACTACAAGATCGTATTATTATCCTAGGTGATGAAATAACTGATAGCAGTGCTAATATAATTATTAGTGAACTATTATATCTAGATTCAATCAATCATAATGATATCAGTATATATATTAATTCCCCAGGTGGAAGTGTTTCAGCTGGTATGGCAATATATGATACAATGAATTTCATAAAAAGTGATGTATCTACTATTTGTGTTGGTTTAGCAGCTAGTATGAGTGCCTTTCTTTTATCTAGTGGAACAAAGGGAAAAAGATATTCTCTACCTAATAGTGAAATAATGATTCATCAACCATTAGGAGGTGTCCAAGGACAAGCCACAGAAATTAAAATTGCCGCTGAACATATTCTAAAATTAAAAGACAAATTAAATAAATTACTATCACTAAATACAGGTAAAGATATCAACATTATTGAAAAAGATACTGATCGCGATAATTTCATGAGTGCTGGTGAAGCCTTAAATTATGGCTTAATAGATAAAATACTAGATAAAGATAACATTTAATAGTTAATAAATTGGTTAACACTAGTTAACTATTTTTATTTATTTTATCTTTTATCAAAAAAAATACATGGTATAATATGGAAGGAGATGATGATATGACAAAGACATTTATTTTATGCATTTTAGATGGTGTTGGACTAAGAAATCAAAGCGAAGGTAATGCATTTAAAAATGCTCATAAACCATTTCTTAATTATTTATGGAACAATTATCCACACTGTAAATTAGAGGCTAGTGGAAAATTTGTAGGCATCCCTGATGGACAAATGGGAAATAGTGAAGTTGGCCACACTAATATTGGTGCTGGAAGAGTCGTTTACCAATCGTTACTTAGAATTAATAAAGCAATTGAAGATGGTTCTTTTTATGACAATGAAGCTTTCTTAAAAGCGATTGACAATTGTAAACAAAACAATACTAATTTACATTTACTAGGGTTAGTTTCAGACGGCGGAGTTCACTCACATATAAATCATTTAATAGAATTATTAAAATTATGTAAAAGGCAAAATTTTGATAGAGTCTATATTCATGCCTTACTGGATGGAAGGGATACTGAACCTTTAGTAGGCCCTAAATATATTAATTACTTACAATCTAAAATACAAGAGATTGGAGTTGGTAAAATAATTACAATCGGTGGTAGATATTATGCTATGAACCGTGACCGAAATTGGGACTTAACTCATTTAGCCTACGATGCCATAATTAATGGTAAGAGTGATATTGTAGTTAATAATACTAATGAAGCCTTTGAAATAGAATATCAAGATAAACAAACAGATGAATTCATGAAACCAACTGTTATTGAGAGCATTCCCATCAACAATAATGACTCAATGATAATGTTTAATTTTCGTTCAGATAGAATGATTCAATTACTAAGATGTTTAAAAGATCCTAACTTTAAAGAATTTGAAGTAAAAAAACTAGATTTAACTTTAGTAACTATGACTGACTATGAATCAAATGAGTTATATAAACAATTGTACATTGCTTTCAAACCCGAAATATTAAAAAATACCTTAGGAGAATATATAAGTAATTTAGGTCTAAAACAATTACGTTTAAGTGAATTTGAAAAAAATGGGCATGTAACCTTTTATTTTAGTGGTTGTTCTAATAACATTTTTAAAAACGAGGATCGAAAAATATTTGAACGTTCAAATGTTTTTACTTATGATGAAGATCCTAAAATGCGTTCATATGATATTACAAAATATTTAATTGATTCTATTCCAAAATATGACTTTATTGTTGTAAATTATCCAAATGGGGATGCTTTAGGTCATACAGGTATGTATGATAAAGCTATTGAGGGCGTTGAACACATTGATAAATGTTTAGCCAATCTAGTTCAAAGTGTTGATTTAAACAATACTAAAATAATTATAACAGCTGATCATGGCAACTGTGAAAATATGATTGATCCTGATGGAACGCCTAATAAAATGCATTCAACTAATTTAGTCCCTTTCATTGTTATAGACAAGGATTATAAGATAGATGAAAATTATATAGGTAAACTTGCCGATGTTGCTCCAACTATTTTAACAATGATGGGATTAGATATTCCAAAAGAAATGACTGGAAAAGTATTAGTTCAAAAAAAATAAAAGATATATAAATAAACACTATTGATTATTTATATATCTTTTTCATATATTCTAGGTACTCTTTTAGTAATATTACATATTAACTCGTAAGGAATAGTATCTAAATATTTACTTAGTTTTTTAATATGATTAATATCCTTGTATATATATACCTTATCATATAGATGAACATTTTCATCAATTCTTACCATTAACATATCCATACAGATATTACCAATTATTTGATATGGATAATTATTAATATAAATATATGCGCCACTTAAATGGCGATTAACGCCATCAGCATATCCAATACTAACAACACCAATTATTTCGTCACTATCAGCTATATATTTTCCACCATAGCTTACACATTCTCCTTTTTTTATTTTCTTTATTTCAATAATTTCACTAATTAATTGACACGTTGATTTAAGGCGCAAATTGTTAGCAGTTAATCCATACATAGCAATACCTAATCTACAACCATTACATATATCAATCTTCGGATACTTAAGAAAAGTATCACTTTGAGCAATATGAACCATATCTATACTATTTAGATCAATATCATTAGTTATTCCTTTAAATAGCTTAATTTGTTCATTAACTGTCTTTTCATCTTCTGCATAATAAATGTGAGTATAAAGTCCTTTTAATTTCACATTACTATGCTTAGCTAATTGATACATACTATTAAATTCATCTTGCGTCTTAACTCCTAGACGATTCATTCCAGTATCTATCTTGATATGAATATTTAGGGGATAATCCTTTATTTGCTGTAAATAATTTAAGTTAGTTACAGTTATATCTAATCTATTTTGAACACAAATATCCATATATTCAACATGAACAATTCCTAATATCAAAATAGGTATAGAAAAATATTTTCTAATTTCCAATGCTTCATCTAAAGATGAAACCGCTAGATAATTACAACCACTATCAATAATCGTTTTAATGACTAGCATGCCATTATGCCCATATGCATCGGCTTTAACAACACCAATATAATATTGATAATCATTGTATCTATTAATTAGTGTCTTTACATTATCTTTTAAATTAGCTAAGTTAACCTTCATACATGTCTTTCGATATGTCATAGTTCCTCCTAATATAAAATATATAATTAGCTAAGAAAAAAGCATAAGTTTAATTATGCTATTGCAACAATTTTGACATCATATTTTCCATTAGGACTATCAACACTAACAATATTACCAACTTTAGATCCCATAATGGCCTGAGCTATAGGAGATTCATTAGAAATTTTATTTGTAAATGGATCTGCCTCTTTACTACCAACAATAGAGTATTCTTCACGCTCATGATCTTCAACATATTCAATAGTTACTTTAGTACCTAATGAAACAACATCAGTATTTATATCTTTAATAATTGTAGCCTTTTCAACCATAACCTCAAGTTCTTGAATTCTTGCCTCAACAATAGCTTGCTCATTGCGAGCTGCATCATATTCAGCATTTTCACTTAAATCACCCTGAGCTCTAGCTTCTTTTAAAGCCGTAATTATTTCAGGTCTTTTTTCTAATTTTAGAATATTTAGCTCCTTTTTGATTTCTTCCAATCCTTCTTCTGTTAAATAAATTGTCTTATCATTTTTCATCATAACTCACCTAAACTTTCTAAATATCTATAAAATGATACTACTTTTCTCTATCAATGTCAACAACTTTTTTTCGTATTAAATCATACTTATATAGTTGTTGGTTAATCTTAATTTTTATTCTTTGTTTTGGATGTCTCACAACATCAATTGAATTATTATCCTCATCATATATTTCTTTAATTTCATACTCAATATCATCATGATAAGGACTAAATATTTCAACAACATCGCCTACTTTAAAATAGTTACGTTGTTCAATTAACGCAATTGTCGTTTCGGGATCATAATCTATCACTACCCCAATAAAATCTTGATTAGATACTTCATCACGTCCATTATAATAACTACAAGACTCATCATTAATACCATTAAAGAACTGAGCGACAGAATCTCTATTAGCACAACGTCTTAATATTCGCTCATACTTTTTATTATATTCATAATGTTGTTTATCGTTACAATATTCATCAATAGCCTTTCGATATATAGAAACAACCGTTGCTATATAATAAATAGAACGCATACGTCCTTCAATCTTTAAAGACTTGATTCCCATCTCAATCATCTGAGGTAAATATTGTAACAACGATAAATCTTTACTACACAAAGTAAAATCTTTATCTGCTTCAATTACTTTATCATCAGCTAATAGTTCAAAATTCCAACGGCATATTTGACTGCAGCCACCACGATTAGCATCGCGATTGGTTAAAAAATTAGATAACACACAACGCCCACTATATCCAGCACACATAGCACCGTGAATAAACGTTTCAATTTCAATTGGGACTTTCTCAATTATTTGTTTAATATCATCCATACAACATTCACGAGCTAAAACTATTCTCTTTACTCCTTCGTGATAAAAGAACTCACAACTTTCATAATTTAAAGTTGACTGCTGTGTTGATAAATGCACTTCTAAATTAGTCTTTTTAAGCGCTAAATCAATAACATATGGATCACTAACAATAATAGCATCTGGCTTTATCTTTTCTAACTTGATTAGGTAAGCTAGCAAGGCATCTGCCTCTTTATTATGTAATACAATATTTACAGTAACATAAACTTTTTTATTTAGCGAATGAGCAAAATTTATTCCTTCTTCTAGTTCTTCAAAAGTAAAATTGGTTGCATTAGCTCTTAAACCAAAACCGGGTCCGCCACAATACACTGCATCTGCACCGTAAAGCAAAGCTACCTTAAGTCTTTCTAAATCACCGGCTGGAGCTAATAACTCTGGCTTATTTATCATTATTCTTCACCCTATAAATTGATTCTTCATATAAAAAACCAGAACCTAAATTATCAAACATTTTACTCATTTCTAACTCTAACTCATCAATATTATTATTGGTTACTATTTTAAACATTGAAATTACCTTATTTAAAAGCTTACTATCAATATTATAGCCATTAATAATAATATGCTCTATTTTATCTTTTAATACTAAATATTCTCGTAATCCATTTAAAATAAAATCAGTATAAATTATCGTTCCTTCATTATTATCTACAATAGGATACTTCTTATCATCTTTCTTCAAATAATAATAATTAGCCTTAACATCAATACTGAAATAATTTAAATAGTTACTTATGGCATGTCTTCTTGACACATACATAGGTATATAACCAAATAACTGAACAAACAAATGACTCTTAGTATTATCACTAATTACCATCATCTCATCTTTAGTTATTTCATTTGATAAAAATGTTCCATAGACACCCTGATTATACCAATAATTAATAGTATAATAATTAGTTGTCATATGTTCACTAGACCACACTAAATTCAAATTGAGATGCAATCTTTTAACAATATTTATTATGGCAACATCATAATAAAAGATACCCTTTATATTAGTATTTGATAAATAAATAAGTATTTCTTCTAATTCTTTCAACTCTTTATTGACAAAGTTTTTATTTAAGGATACAAAAAAATTACTACGCTTGTTCACTAGTTGCTTTAACTCAGCAAAACTAATCGTCATCATATTGACACTATATCCATCAATGCCTAAAAGGACATCTTCTTCAATATTGTCAATATCTTCTTTTTTATTAGGAATAATTACCAAATTTGCCATATTATCACACCTAAAAACGTATGTCCTATAAAAGACTTTCTAATATTATCACAAGTACTTTATTTTGTCAAACTGTTACCAACTTTAAATGTTTTATAACAATACTTATACATACTCCATTTAATATTCTCTATCTAGGAAGTTTTTACTCCCTTTATCTATGACAAACAACTAATTTTAATTATCCTTGTACTGTTATCAGATTAAAAGACATTTTCAATAATTATCATAATAGACGTTATATTTTAATATATTTAACTAGAAAGGATGATGTTTATAAATAACAGTTATAGTAGCGCTCCAATGTATGGCCAAACTGCTAATGAACAATCATACATTGAAAATATTCTCCGCCTAAATCGTGGCAAACAAGTTGAAGTTTATATGTCTTTTGCTGACTCTTTAGAGTGGAAAGATCGAGTTTTTAAGGGGATTATCGAACAATCAGGTAAAGATCATATTATTCTAAGTGATCCTAATAGTGGTAATTGGTATCTCCTATTACTAATATATGTTGATTATATTAAATTTGATGAAAATATAAACACTAGTGATCAATTCTATCCAAGTAATTAATAGATTGTAAAAAAATTAAGGATTTGTTATAATTAATACTAGGTGATGGTATGGTTGTTTTATACATCTTATTTATCTTATTTATTGTCATTGGCTCATTATATGTCTTTGTTATAGTAACCATAGATGATATCAAAGGATATGATATTAGGCTAAATGAAGCAAACGCTAATATTGAAGCAAGCTTGAATAAACGATTTGATCTACTTAATAAATCAGTTGATATTATTCGAAATGTTACAAATAAAGAGGGAGATATTTTAGATACGATTGCTAAAATCCGCTCTCAAAAACTAAATAACTTTGAACTGGATAAAGAATTATATAAAGCTATAGAAGAATTTCATGACTATGCAGATAGTGATGCTGTTTTAAAACAAAACGACGAGTATACCAAAATTGAAATCAACCTGATTGAGTCAGAAGCCGAAATAATAGCGCTTAAAGAATATTATAATGATATAGCTACCAAATATAATGAAATCATATCGAAATTTCCATCATTAATTATCGCTAAAGTTAAAAAACTTATTCCAAATGAATTATTTGTTTTGGAAGAACACTCAGAATTAATTAATAGTTTAAAATAAAAGGTAACCACAATGATTACCTTTTTTTTCTACTAAAAATACCTTTGATTATAACATATAAAAGAATTAACCCAATACCTATAGCGCATATAATAATTGTCTGTTGATTAGTTATTTTTTTAGTATCATCATTAACAGCCTTTTTATCATCTTCCTTATTTACCTGAAGAATTAACTCACCGTTTTTAGAATAAAGATAATTTTCACGAGCAAATTTCGCCAACTCTTCGGGATCATGTAATTTAACTATTTCATTTCGTAAATATTCAGCATCTTCCTGTAATGAAACATACTCCTGATCTTTTTGCCTTTTTTCATTGTTTAACTTATACAAATCAACTGAATACTTAGCAAAGGTAATAAGAACTAGCATTATTAAACCAAAACAAATAGGTCTTACAAAAAACAATCTACGTCTAGCTTGAATAGATACACTCGTTTTCTTTTTTGCCATCTTCTTATCACCCTAAGATCATTTTATCATTATTTTTTTTTGTTTGCAATGAAGTTAACTACATAACATACACCAAAAATGATTATAAATGAATAAATGTGTAAAATACCATCACAAACAATTTCAATACCAATAAAATAAACAAGTGCTAAAAAGGTAAAAAAAGTAAAGGTATTAATGAAGCGATAAAAAATATTGGGATAATTTATATAATTTCTACATAAAAACAGTAAGTAATAAAAAAACAAACCATATAATAATGAAAAAATAATGATACTAAATTGAGTATTAATTTGTATCATTTAAAAATCTTACTAAAGAACCCTTCTTCTTTATTTTTATGGGCATTATCTGAATAATTTAAATTACTTACTTGGCCTTTTATAGAAACATTACCTTGATAAGTATCCAATTTAACTATTTCTAAATCACTACCTTTAATACTCAAATAGCCCATTGTTGTTTCCAATAAAAATTCATTACTATCAAAATTATCAATTTTTTTGACTCCTGTAACAACCAAATTCTTTCTTTCTGTTAACGTTATATTATGATTAAATGCAGCCATTTCTTTTTCCATATATATGCCTCCTACTAATATATATGAATAAAAAAGCTATAATATTAATTATTAGTATAGACATATGACATTAAAAGGGCTATTAAATAAAAAAAGCCACGAACGTGACTTAATTTAGCGATCTACTCTTCTTCCACTTTATTATATTCCTCGAAAATTGCATCTTCAAACATTTTTCGAGTTTCAGCGTTAATTGGATGCGCAACATCTTGGTATTCACCATCATTTTTCCTACGACTAGGCATTGCAATGAATAAACCATCATTACCTTCAATAATTCTAATATCACGGATTACAAAGCAATCATCGATTAGAACTGAAGCGATTCCCTTCATTTTTGAATCTTCTTTGTCGTATTTCTTGACATTTACAGATGTAATTTGCATATTCGCACACTCCCTTCATGTAGCATATACACCTTAAGTATATACTATTTATTGACCTTTTGCAAGTATATTAACGATTTTTTAATTGTTTTTGAATATCTCGTTCCATGTCTTTTTTCTTGATCGTTTCTCGTTTATCATAGTTTTTCTTACCCTTGGCTATACCAATCATTACTTTTGCATTATTTTTACTAAAGTAAACTTTAATTGGTACTAAAGTATATCCTTCTTTTTCAATTGCATCGCGAATTTTATATATTTCCTTTTTATGTAATAGTAATTTTCTAGTCCTAGTTTCCTCGTGATTAAAGATATTTCCTTTATCATAAGGACTGATATGCATATTAAGAAGAAAGATCTCACCATTTTTATAAATAGCATAACTATCCTTTAAATTAGCTTTACCTTCACGCAAAGCCTTTATCTCTGTACCTTTTAAAACAATGCCTGCCTCATAAGTGCTTTCAATCTCATAATCATAGTTAACTTTTCTATTTTTTATTTCCATGTATATCTCCCTTAATTATTTTCAATTTTTTTCAAGCAAAAATCAATGGTGTGGTTCTCCTTACTAGCAGCTTTGACAACAACTTCTACTTCATCACCTAAACGATATCCACGTTTATCTTTAGCGCTAGTTAAACTAAAAGTAGATTCATCATAATTATAGAAATCACCCTTTAATTCCTCAACATGGACTAATCCCTCGATCATATTTGGCAGTTGAACAAAGAAGCCAAAGCTCATAACACCTGTAATAATTCCTTTATACTCTTCTCCGATATGTTTTTCCATATATTCAGCCATCTTCATATCATCAACTTCACGTTCACATTCAATTGACTCTCTTTCTTTTAACGATGACTGTTCAGCAATTAATGGTAATTTAGCTTCCCAATTTTTCAAACCATCCACAGTCATATCAGTACTCAATAAATATTTTCTTATTGAACGATGTACTGATAAATCAGGATAACGTCTAATAGGTGAAGTAAAATGGCAGTACATTTTACTAGCTAAACCAAAATGTCCTATATTGGTTGTATCATAAACAGCTTTTTGCATACTTCTTAACATTTGGCTAGACAAAATGTAATATTCCTTTTTATCCTTTAACTGCTCTAAAATAGATTGAATTGTTTTAGGTGTAACTTTATTTAGATTAGCGTTAACTTTATAACCTAAAACACTAACTAAATGCATAAAATTAGTTAATTTTTCTTCACTTGGTTCACCATGAACACGATAAACTAACGGATACTGTAACTTACTAAAGTGTGTCGCAATTGTTTCGTTAGCTGCAATCATAAAATCTTCAATTAATTTCTCACCTAAGCCACGTTCTCTTAAAACAACATCTATAGCCTCACCATCTTCATTAACCACTATTTTAGGTTCATCAATATCAAAATCAATATAACCTTTGTTAACTTTATTGCTACGCAAAATACGAGCTAATTCACCCATCAAACGTAAGTCATCAGCATACTCTTCATAGCCTTCCGGAACAATGTTTTCCTCCAAGATTTTGTTTACCTTTTTATAGGTCATTTGTATTCTTGATCTAATAATACTATCAAAAATTTCATAATCAACAACATTACCTTTGTCATCTATTTCCATAACGCACGAGATTGCAAAACGATCTACATTAGGGTTTAAGGAACAAATGCCATTAGATAACTCATGTGGCAACATTGGTGTTACTCGGTCTGCCAAATAAACACTAGTTCCCCTAGTTAAAGCTTCTTGATCTAAAGGGCTATTTTCCTTAACATAATAACTAACATCAGCAATATGTACCCCTAATTTATAATTATTATTTGGTAATTTGGCAATACTTATTGCATCATCGATATCTTTTGTATCATCACCATCAATAGTAAAAATAACCTCTTCTCTTAAATCTTTACCTGTCCCAGCTAAACGTTTATTAATTTCTTCTTGCGTTAACTTCTCTGGTACTTCACGATTTACCTGCTCCATTACTTCATTTGGAAAAGCATCATTTATATTATGTCTAGCCATAATACATAACACATCAATACCTGGATCATTAATATGACCAATAATTCTAACAATTTGAGCACGATATTCGTTGTGTTTATTTAATCCCAATAATTTTACTAAAACTTTATGCCCTTCAACTAAATTATTGTGATAATTTTTTTCAATTATAATGTCAATATTTAACTTACGATCATCTGGTTTAACATATATATTTCCTCCCTTAAACCATATCGTTCCTACCACTTGATTATTAATTCTTTCAACTACTTTAACAATACTGCCTTCCATCGGGGTAGATTTATTGTCAATAATATTGACAATAACTTTATCCTTGTTAATTGCTCCATTTAAATTACTACTTTCAACTTTTATTTCTTCACCTGATTCTAATAAAACATAACCTGTTCCTTTGGTTGTTACTTGTAAATTACCAACTCTTGAATTACTATCCTCAAATAACATATACTTATCTTTTCTAGTATGATATATCTTAGCTTGTTCTTCTAAATTATTCAAAGCTTTTAATAGATTTTTTAAATCTTCAACTGAACTTAAAGACAACAAGGTCTCTAATTCATGAACACTAAGAGCTCTTTTTTCACGTTTAATATATTCTATAATTCTTTCTTCCATATTATTCACCTACCTTAATTATACTATAATATAAATAAGATAGATCTCTAATCTATCTTATTTACACTATTTTCAAATGAAAAGATACTTAACTTACTGTAAAAACTATAAATGATAACAACTAACATTGAACCAATTAAAGCAACAATCATATCCTGCATTGTATCATTTACACCTGTTAGGGCTACCCGCTGAGCATCACCACCAAAGAAAATGTTTGCCATATATTCAAAAATTTCCCAACCCACAGCTACCATTAAAGTAAAACTAATTATCCACATAATATTAAACAGTTTATCTTTAATATCATATTTATGCATTAAAGACAAAATAAGCAATGAACCAAAAGCTGTCAAAACACCAGATAGAGTATGAATAACTTTATCAAAAAATGGTATCTTATTATATAATTCTACTGTTACACCCAAGAATTGAGCAAAAAAGATAAATAAAACATAAATAAAAATCAATTTATCATCAATCTTAACTTTACACAACTTTTGTATAATATAAGGTAAAGTAATTGTAACTATTATTGACAAATCTTTTAAAAAGATTCCCAATGTATTTTCCCTAGTAAAAATAATATAAAAACTTCCTATAATTGCAATTACACATAAAAGATAGTTAATATATTTAATTTTCATGTTCTATTTGCTCCATTTCTACTTGACTAATACTATTAAATCTTTTAGTTATCTTATCCGTTGTTGTATGAATATCCTTTACATCTTTACTAACCGTTTCAATACTGCGATATAATTTATCCCAACGCTCTTTATACCTTTTAAACTCCATATCGAGTAAGGTTAATTCGTCGTGAATAACTTTAGCATACTTATCTCTCTCAATGTTTTTTATAATGATCTGAATAGTTGTTAAAGTACTTATTAAGGTTGTCGGTGATGTTATCCATACTCTTTTCTTAAAAGCATAATCTAGTAAATCTGTATGATATGCATTTACTTCAGCAAAAATAGCTTCAGCTGGTAAAAAAAGGATTGCTTGATCAGAAGTTACACCGGGGATAATGTATTTATTACTAATAGCATCAATATGTTTCTTCATATCACTTTTAAACAACTTTTCAGCAGCCAATCTACTAGCATTAGTACCGTTACGATCTACCATAGCTTGATAATTTTCCAATGGAAACTTTGAATCAATAGCAATTGTTCCTAAAGGCTCAGGAGCAAATAAGACACAATCCGCTATTGTATTATTATCAAAGGCATATTGCATTTGATATATTTTCGTGTTATTGGTACCAAATACATTCGCCATAATATGTTCCAAATTAACCTCACCAAAAATACCACGTGTCTTTTTATCAGTTAAAATACTTTGTAAGGAAACAATATCATTTGATAAGCTATCAATTTTTTTCTGGGCTTCATCTATTTTCGTCAATCTCTGTAAAACAGCTGTAAAAGTCTTATTGCTCCTTTCAAAGTTTTCATCTAATCGTTCATTCACCTTATCACTAATAAGTCTTAAACGTTCATCTATTTTATCATTCATTTTGTTAAAATCATCATTAATACTATGACTAAAATCTGATTTAAAATTACCAATCTCCTTTACAATGTCAGTTTCTATTTTACCAATTCGATCAACAACCGACTCATTATTTCTACCCTTTATAACTAATATCACTAACATAATTAAATTAACAATTAATAATCCTAGTAACACATATTCCATATTATCACATATAATCTAATTATGTGATTTTTCACATAGATTAGAAACTCCTTTCTTTAAATTTCATATTACACTAGCTGAGGTTGTAATATTTTAAACACTATAAACGGATAGATTTATTACAACCCTCTCTTTAATTATAATATAGTTATGAGCAAAAAACCAGTCAAAATAAATCAAGCAACTTTCAATAAATATATCCTAAAAAAAATAGTTTTGATTTGATTACTAAAAATTCTTTCTTAGGATTTATGTCCATAGAAAGAATTTTCCTTTTACGATAATAACCTTTTACTTATTTTTTTCATTAAACATTTCCTTTAAGGTTGTTCCAATAGTAGCTACACCTTGCAATTCAGCTGGAACAATGATTTTAGTAGCCTGACCATTAGCCATATCAGCTAATGCATCATAACCCTTTAGTCGAAGAACAGCCTCATCAGCACCAGCTTTCTTTAACATGCCAATTCCTTCTGCTTCCGCTTGTTTTAATAAGCGTACACCAGCGGCCTCTGCTTCTTTTAATTTAAGCAACGCCTCTGCCTCTCCTTCAGCAATACGAATTTTTGATTCACGATTAGCTTCGGCTCTTAAAATAGCACTTTCTTTCTCTCCTTCAGCAATCAAAATACTTGATTTCTTTTCACCTTCAGCCTGAAGAATTTTTTCACGGCGCTCACGTTCAGCACGCATTTGTTTTTCCATAGCTTCTTGAATATCACGTGGTGGAATTATATTTTTTACTTCAACACGATTAATTTTAATACCCCAAGGATCAGTAGCTTCATCTAAAATAGAACGCATTTTTGTATTGATAATATCTCTTGAGGTTAATGTTTGATCCAACTCCAATTCACCAATTAGATTACGTAAGGTAGTCGCTGTTAAATTCTCAATTGCATTAATTGGTATCTCAACTCCATAAGTATATAATTTAGCATCGGTTATCTGTAAATAAACAACCGTATCTATTTGCATAGTAACATTATCTTTAGTAATTACTGGTTGTGGTGGAAAATCCTTAACAATTTCTTTTAATGATACTATATTTGCTACACGATCAACAAAAGGTATTTTAAAGTGTAACCCATTGTGCCAAGTTTTGTAATATGAACCTAATCTTTCAATAACGTACACTCTAGCTTGTGGCACAATCTTAATATTAGGTATAATAAGCAAAAAAGCCAAAATCAATAATACAATAAAAATTTCCATTTTAATCCTCCCACTTCTCTACAATCAATTTTACGCTATTAACTTGTAAAATATTAACAACGTCCCCCTTATTTAATCTTTCTTTAGAAACAGCCGTCCAAAGCTTACCATCAACTTTTACCTCACCGGCTATTGTTGGTGTAATTTCTTGGGTGACAATTCCCTTCATGCCAATCAGTCGTTCCAAATTATTTTGTAATTTGTCAACATGTATCCATTTATTTAAAAATGGTTTAGTAAGCACTAAGAAAACAATTCCTAAAATAGTAAAAGTACCAATTTGAATCAATAAATTATCTGTAAACAAAGAAACAATAAGAGCAATAATGGCACTAGCTACAAACCAAATCGTTGTTAAATTAACTGTAGCCACTTCTACTATTGTTAATAAAATTATTAATGACACCCAAAAATAAACCATACTATCACCTACTTTAAGTATATATTAACAAGCTTAAAATATTTCTTGCTTCCTCAATTTAATTATAGCACAATACTTAATAAAAGAAAAAAGAAAGGTAATTGATAACAATATTGACATGTGCCCATTAACATCTAAATTATACTAGTAATACATTAAATGCAGCTATAAGGCCAATAATCATTTGTAACGTTATTTAGATAATAAAATATCCAATTTTTCTTTTTCTTCAGCTAACTTCTTTCGGTCATTATCAACAATATTGGCTGGGGCTTTAGATATGTAATTTTCATTATTTAATAACTTTTCACGTCGAGCAATAGATTCTTCTAGTTTCTTTATTTCTTCTTCCTTTTTAGTATCATCCTCTTGTTTACCTTCATAATAATATGTAATATCAATATATTTAGACTTGTAATTACTTGTTAAATAATCATAATTATCTTTTAAAATATTTTCTTCTTTAATTTTTAATTGTGAACAATATATACTTTCTAAAGACGAGTCAACTGTGTACTTAACTTTAGCTTGTTTTGTAATATTATTGGTTGCTTTTAAATTACGAATAGCAATAATATCAGCAATAATCTTATTAACTCTTTCCTCTTCTATCCCATAATTATCATCATTTATTTGAGGATAGGAACTAATCATAATTGATTCACTATCTTTAATTGGTAACCTTAAATATATTTCCTCTGTAACATAAGGCATAAAAGGATGTAACATTTTTAAGATAGAAGTTAATACATGTAATAAAACACTCTTATTAGTATTAGACATATCACTTTTAGATAGCTCAATATACCAATCACAATAATCATCCCAAGTATATCCATAAAGGGCATTGCCAGCATTATGAAATTCATATGATTCCATATTTTTACGTACTTCTTTAATCGTTTTGTTTAATTTGTTTAATATCCATTTATCCACTAAAGATAGATTCTCTAAGGTATAATCTTTTTTTTCAAAACCCCCCAGGTTCATTAAAACAAAACGTGACGCATTCCATAGTTTATTTATAAAATTCCATGCTGAACGTACTTTTTCTTCATCATATCTAAAGTCAGCACCAGGTGAGGCATTAGTAGTTAAGAAAAATCTTAATGCATCACATCCATATTCATCAATAATATCCATAGGATCTACGCCATTACCTAATGATTTGCTCATTTTACGGCCTTGTGAATCACGAATTATTCCATGAATTAAACAATCTTTGAAAGGTCTCTTCTTTGTAAACTTCAAAGCTTGAAAAGTCATCCTATTGACCCAAAAAGGAATAATGTCATAACCAGTCACCAAGACATTGTTAGGATAATACCTTTTTAAGTCATCTGTTTTATTAGGCCAACCCAAGGTAGCAAAAGGCCATAAAGCGCTACTAAACCAAGTGTCCAATACATCGTTATCTTGTACCCAGCCATCACCGTCTGGGGCTTCCATACCAACGTATATTTCATCACCTTTATACCAAGCTGGAATGCGATGTCCCCACCATAATTGTCTTGAAATACACCAATCATAAGTAATTTCCATCCAATGATTCATTGTTTTTTCATAATATGATGGTACAAAGTTGACTTTTTTGTTACCATTTAACTGATTTTTTAAAACTGCATCAGCTAAAGGACGCATTTTAACAAACCATTGTTTTGATAAATATGGTTCTACTACTGCATCGGTTCTTTCACTATGTCCCACACTATGAACCATCTTCTCCACACTAATTAAAATATCTGTTTCTTCCAAATCTTTCACTAATGCTTCTCGGCATTCTTCACGTGTCAAACCAACATACTTTCCAGCTTTTTCATTCATAGTAGCATCTTCATTCATCACAATTACACGTTCTAATTGATGGCGATTACCCACTTCAAAGTCATTGGGATCATGGGCTGGCGTAATTTTAACTACACCAGTACCAAAACTTGGATCAGCATGTTCATCCCCTATAACAGGGATCAGTTTATTAACAACAGGAAGAACAACTTTCTTACCAATCAAATGTTTATATCTTTCATCTTCAGGGTTTACTGCAACTGCTACATCACCAAACAATGTTTCTGGTCTCGTTGTAGCTACATCCAAATATTCATCTGTACCTTCGATAAAATATTTTAAGTGGTAAAAAGCACCTTCATCATCCTTATATATTACTTCTTCATTAGATAAAGCTGTTTTCGCTACTGGATCCCAATTAATAATACGTTCACCGCGATATATTAATCCCTCTTTATATAAATCTACAAATACTTTTTTAACAGCATTCGTCAAATGCTCATCTAATGTAAATGCTTCCTTATGATAATCTAAACATAATCCTAACTTAGCCCACTGATTACGTATGTTATTAGCAAATTCGTCTTTCCACTTCCAACATTCTTCCAAAAATTTTTCTCTGCCCATTTGATATTTATCGGTTCCATTACTTTTTAATTTAGCTACAACCTTAGCCTCAGTTGCAATAGCAGCATGATCCATCCCAGGTAACCACAATGTATCATAGCCATCCATCTTTTTATAACGGATCAATATATCTTGTAACGTCGTATCTAAAGCATGTCCTAAATGTAGTTTACCCGTTATGTTAGGTGGCGGTATAACAATACAATAAGGCTTTTTACTCAAATCACCACTGTTAAAATATCCCTTATTTTTCCATGTTTCATACTTATTTACTTCAACCTTTTTATGATTATATTTAGTCTCTAGCATATTATCCCTCCTATAAAAAAACACGGCCATCCTGGAAAGGACGAAAACCGTGGTACCACCTTTATTTATAAACTATCGTTTATCTTGAAACTTTAACGCAGTTAACGTTATAACTTACTAAACTCAGTTATACAACTTCCAAGCTACCTTCACTACTATCTATTATTAGTTTCCACCAATCACTAACTCTCTACAAAACATTAAGTAGTTACTCCTCTTGTTCGGCGTCTTTTTAATACATAATTAACCTAATTATACCACATTATTTAAATTTTTCAACTATAAATTTTTTATCCACATTAACCTTTGAGATGAATGTGGATAAGTGCATAAGCTAAAACAATGTTTGAACTAATTTGTTGATAAATGAAAAATAATTATATCAAAAATATCAAATTTAGCTTTGATTTTCTTGAACTAATTAGAATTAATACTCAAAACACGATTTATACACATTCATACACTTATGCACAAGAAGTTCTGAGATAAAGGTGCATAAGTGTATAACTCTGGATATTTATTTGTCACTAATTACATAATGTGTTATTCTTTTTTTGTAAACAGTGTGTTAAAATGATAATAGGTGATATCATGGAAAAGAAAGAAGAAAAAAAGCATCGCTTTTTATGGTTGAAAATTGTGCTACTAACGTTTTTGATTACACTCTCTACTGTCCTTTATGCTTGTTACCTTGGTCCTAAAGGTATTAAAGTTAAGGAGTATAATGTTATAAGTGATAATGTGCCAACCTCTTTTTATGGATACAAAGTAATCCAAATGAGTGATATTCACTATAATCAAACCACTAACAAAACAGAGTTAAAAAAGATTATTAAAGTTCTAAACAAAAGTAAACCAGATATAATTATCATATCTGGTGATCTGCTAGATAAAAAAATACATTATACTGATAATGATGATAAAGACTTAATTGAATTATTAAATAGTATTAATGGGCAATATAAATATATTATAACGGGTGAAAATGATTTAAATAATGAACATTTTAAAACGATTATTAACAAGACTAATTTTAAATTGCTAGATAATACTTATGAAATAATATATAATAATGATTATGAAGCTATTTTAATTGGTGGTATTTCAACACGAAATGAACACCTTGATATTAGTGAGAAAATGGCTTCAATTTATGAAGCTACAGAAAATAGTGATGTTAAATATAATATTTTAATTATGCATGAACCTAGTTTAATTGAACAAATTGATTATCATAATTTTGATTTAATATTAGCTGGTCACACGCATAAAGGACAATTAAATATACCTGGACTAAGGCAATTGCTTATGCCGATAAAAGATAACAGATATATTAATGACCACTACAAGTTTGATGATACTGAATTATATATATCTAGCGGTATTGGTACTACAAATTTTAATGCACGTATTTTTAATAAGCCATCAATTAACTTATACCGGTTACTCAATAGATAATCGATTCTTTCTCAAATAGTATTGATGAAACCAAAAACTAATGATAAATGTTAGAACAGAACTAAAATTTTAGTTCTCTTTTTTGATTTAATTGGATTATAAATCATTTTAATAATCATAATTTTAACCTCTAAATTAGAAAATTTGTTATATCCATAAATTGCCAGGAAAAGATGATACGTTAAATATTAGTAGTGTTTAAATAAATTTAAGGGAATAATTTTATCTTTAGCTTATCTATTTTTGTTATAATTTCTAAAGAATTCAATATCAATAAACTTTTTACTAATGATAATATTTATGGATATAACAAAATAACACGTTGCTGTAATTTATTTTCTTCATTGTGAAGCATGTGAACAACCCCTTTCAATGTCTTTGAGAATTATAATCTTTATATATAAAAATAATGTCGGTAAATTTCTCACCAACACTATTTATTCAAAACCGATATTGTTTCACCATTATTTACAACTAAATGCAAAAAATATTGATAAAGTCATGCTTACTATAGTTTAAAATTATATTCATTTTTCTTACTGTTTTTTCTAATTAAATATGTGACAAATCCAACCAATGTGAATAAAACGACAAATAACCACCAATAATTGACTATAATTTCAACAGCCTGATCATATAACGATTTTTTCTGATCTACCTCCACATCTTCCAAAGGTTTATTCGCTGCAATTTGTTTTTTCAAATCTGCAATATCAGCTTCAAATTTTTGTCTTGATCCCTGATATCCACTCCACCTTTGACATGGAGAATAACTTTCTAATCCATTGCATAACGGATCACTATAATAAGCATTGTATATTGGTAATATAACTGACTTTTCTCCAATATTTTCCTTACATTTAATTGAATATATTGTGAATCTATATTGGCCATTTTTGTTAGTTGTAATTTTTAATTCACTACCATTTTTACTAAATTGTTTATAAGTTTTAGAAGTAACATTATCAAAAACTAACATATCATCAGTCAAATTAGTCATGGTAATAGTAAAATTAGGCGTATTATTAACTACAGAAATCTCATAGTCAATATTAACATTAGATACAAAGGCTCTAGCTAAAGCACTAGCTTGACTCGTACAATAGTTAGCACCTTTGGTAGTAGCAGGAAAAAGTAAAAAGCAAATTAAAAACAATAGCCATTTTTTCACACTAACTTACCTCCTTTGTTAAATAGTAACGATAGTAAATGTTTCTAATTTTCAACCCTAAACAAACGCTTTCAGCATTTTTAATATCTTTTAATACACCAATATAGTATGTATTATTATTATTTATTTTTTTACTACTAATTTGTTTAAATCCTGATGTCTGTTGATAAGTTTTACCTGCTATTTTATATTCGATATATCCAAAAGTTTCGAATAGCTGATAAAAATTAGTAAATAGTGCATTATTATTAATATCAAAACTACCGTTTATTTTAAGAATAGTCATATCATAATTAGATGTATTATTCCTTGGTACTAGGTATTCAACCGAATTTAAACATGTGGTACTATTAGCACAAAAACGATAGTTAATTTTATATTTATCATTGATTTCAAAACTATCTATTTTTATTCTAGTATCTTTAAATAAACTATTATCAAATACTAGCTCTTCGCCTAAAAATTCCTCCTTAATTGTGTCATCTTCATTGCTTAAATTAGTCGTATTCAATTTCAGATAGTGCGTCTTCTGTCCATTTAAATCTCTAACTCCCAATAATATTGTACTATTAAGATTACTTTCTGGCACTTCAAATGCAAATATACTTTTGACAGTGTTACCGGCTTTGATTTTTTCATCATTATACATTTTACCTAAATCAGATATATAAGCGTTATACTGTTTAGTTAACGTATAGGACATAGCCCCCACATTAAGACTTAAAGTACCAGTGGGAAAAGAATAACTATCTTTACCACTTAAGTTTGTTATTGAAGTATCAACAACCACTATATGTTTATTATCTTTTAACTGATTACCTTCACTATCACTATTGATAACATAGGCATTATTAACTTGAACACTAAATCCATTATAACTTAATATATTTCCTCTAATGACATCTTTACGATAACGAAAATATAAGGAAAGGCCATAAATTGCTGATACAAAAATAATCATAAGTAAAGTCCCAAATATTGTTCTTTTATTTTCTTTATAAAAATAATTCAAATAACGTATTCTTTTTTTAGCATTACGTTTAATAACATCTATATCAAAATCCACTGACACTTCAAATTCAGCGCTATCTTCCTCAGATAGATCAAATTGTGAGATGTCATTATTAAAATCAAATCGCCCAATATTAAATCCAATGGCTCTAGATGCTGACATAGCACATAAAACAACGTTGGCAACAAGAGCAAAAACATAAAAATCTGACAACATGCTCAGTCTATTAGCTTTTAGCCAAACTTCAGTTAAACTACGTAGCGTATAATAACCATATACATTTAGAATAAGAGTAACTAAAGCAATCAACATGGCATACATATAAAACTTATTAGGCTTCTTCTTAAGTGTCATAACAAAAAACAATATGACAGAAAACAATAAAACGATTACAGGGAATACAAAGTCCAGAGCATTATACGCACTCTCAAACTGTTCTAATGATATCAATTTAACATTAGCATTTAAATAATCATTAATAAAAGAGATTGTTCCAGTCATCCTAATAATTAAATAAATAACAACACCAGTTAAAATAACATGAAGCAATTTAAAATGTTTTATTAAGAAGGCATAAGGTTTCCTAAATACCATATAAATCCCCTTTCTACTGTCATATATAGTATACCTTAAAAAAAGTGAAAATAAAAGTAATTAAATAAATAATATAAAAATACTTGTATTGAATTATTATTTAAAAAAGATTATAATTGTTGTGTTGTTTGGAGTGTATTTTATGGAATATAACGTTAATCTGCCTATATTTGAAGGGCCACTAGATCTATTGCTACATTTGATAAGAAAGTCCGATATAGACATTTTTGATATTAGTATTGATGAGATAACTAAGCAATATTTAGATTATATAAATAAAATGGAGGAATTGAATCTAGATATAGCTAGCGAGTATTTAGTCATGGCTTCATGTTTAATTGAAATAAAATCAAAAACATTATTACCACAAGAAGATAAAATTGATGACGATGTTGATCCACGAGAAGAACTAATTAACAAATTGTTGGATTATCAAGTATATAAAGAAAGTACAGAAAAATTAAGAGAATACGAAGCTTTAAGAAAAGAGGTATATACTAAAGAACCGTCTTTAGAAGAATATAAACCGATTATTAATGATCTAAATCTAGGTATTACACTAGATGACTTAGTTGCATCTTTAAACCGATTTTTGCAAAACAAAGAAACTAGTAAACCATTATCAACAACAGTAACTAATAAGGAATATTCTATTGGCCAAAGAAGTATTGAAATAAGAGACATATTACGTAACAAGAAAAAGGTTGACTTTTTTGAATTATTCAAACAGCCGACTAGAGAATATATTGTAGTAACTTTTTTGGCAATTTTAAGTATGTCTAAAAAACAAGAGATAGAAATTAGACAAGAAAATAATTTCGATAATATCATTATCGAATCTAAGGAGGTAAAATGAAAGCAATGATTGAAGGTCTTCTCTTCGTTAAGGGAAGTGATGGTCTTTCTTTAGAAGAATTAGTCGAACTTACAAAAAATGGTGCCGAAGAAGTAAAGAAAGCTATTCGCCAATTATATGAAGATTACCAAAGTGATGAACGAGGCATTCAATTAGAATTATTAGGCAATAGATATAAATTGACTACTAAAGAAAAACATAAAGACTTATATGCACAATTAACATTTGAGGAAGCTAATTCTAATCTAAGTCAATCGGCTTTAGAAACTTTAGCAATCATCGCTTATAATGAGCCTATCACTCGTCTACAAATCGACGAAATTCGAGGTGTTAATAGTTCTTATGTTGTAAGAAAACTACTATTAAGAAACCTAATTGAAGAGGTTGGAAGAGCTGACCTAGCTGGAAGGCCACGTTTATATGCTGTAACAAATGATTTTTTAGATTACTTTGGCCTTAATAGTACTAAAGATTTACCTAAGTTAACGCCAATTGTTCCAAATCAAACAACTACTGATCTATTTACTTCAAAATACCAAGAAGTAGAGCAAGAAGAAAGCCTGCGATAATGACTTTCTCCTTTTAGTTAATAACCAATAGTTAATACCAATAGATATACCAAGTATTATATACTCAAAAGTAATTTTATGTTAACTTTTAACTTAGTTCTATATCAATATACTGAAAGTGGAATTTGATTTTTCCCTTAAGATTATTTTAATTTAATTATAATTTTAAAAAATATTTCAAAATAATAAAACAATTACCTATTTATGTGATATAATTATATTGTGTTTGCCTGTGTGGTGAAATTGGTAGACGCGCTGGACTCAAAATCCAGTGATAGCAATATCGTGTCGGTTCGAGTCCGACCACAGGCACCATTGACGTTTCTATTCGAACTTTTTCGAATATTGATATATAGAAATCAATCGAGAGATTGGTTTTTCTTTT
>CANQMF010000007.1 GCA_947624915.1 uncultured Bacilli bacterium | reverse complement strand
GCAAGAGTAAAACGATAAAAAAACTAGATTTTTCAATATCTATGTGAGTTTTTTATGTTAAAACTGTCAAACTAGGGATATTTTGATATAATTCTTCTAGTAATATAGGAGTTTTAGCTTATATATAAAGTAATTATCGAAATGATGATAAGGCCTTAAGTAATTTACTTAAGGATTAGTGAGGTGCTTTATGAAGAAAGAAAAGTTGTTTTATTTATATGTTGTATTAGGTTTTATACTTAATATTTTTATCTTTCCAATAGGAGGTTTAAACTTTTTAAAGAGTGCTTTAACTGCTTTAACGGATTTAGATAATAATGTTGAAGTTAAAAAAGTCGTTATTGAGTCAGATGGTTATGCTGATAAAACCCCAGGTAGCTGGCATATGGAAAAAAGTGCTGACTGGACTAGCACTACTAATGCCAAAATAGTGTTTGATGTTAACACTAATCCTAGTTTTCATGATATTCCTAATTTTGATGTTATCATGGTGCTTGATGTATCAACTAGTATGAAGGGTGATAAGTTTGATAATTTACAAACTAGTGCTAAAAAATATATTAATGAACTACTAGCTGATGAAAATAATCGTATAGCTATTGTTGAATATCACTCTGGTTATTCTGTCATTTCATCATTTAGTAATGATTTAAATGCTTTAACCAATGAAGTTAATAATCTTACTTTAAAATGTCCAGTAAATTCTTGTACAAATTATTATGCTGGTTTAAAAGGCGTTGAAACGTTGCTAGAAGATTATACTATAGAAAGTGATCGCGGGTTAGTAGTCTTATTTATGACTGATGGTTCAGCCAATAGAGAAACATCGATGATAAAATCACAATATGAATATTTGAAAGATAAGTATCCTAGTATAAAAATAGTTGGTATTCAGTATGAAATAGGCAGTAAAATAACTAGTTATTTAAAGCAAGCTAGTGATGTTCAGTATGACGCATATATGGATAATATATATGATCATTTTTATGAAGCAACATTTGGTGAGACTTTAAAATATTATGATAAGTTTGAAATAGTAGATTATATTGATAACACTTATTTTGAAGTGTTAAGTGAAGATGATATAAAAGTATCAATGGGAAGTGTTAAATTAGAAACTAATGATAGTAGTCAAAAAGTTATATGGACTATTGGCCCTAATACCTTAGTAA
Source organism: uncultured Bacilli bacterium (assembly GCA_947624915.1). Next base: position 37,431 of record CANQMF010000007.1, on the reverse strand, counting down.
CTAGTGATGATTTACACATGGAAATAGATATTAGATTAAAAAGTGAGTATCAAAATAAAGCAGGTTATTATTCAACTAATAAGGGTGTTGAGGTAACAACCAAATTACCTGATGAAGAAGAAAAATATACCAAAAGTGACAAAACACCTGTATTAAAATACGGATATATTGTTCATTATGATGGCAATTATCCTAGTGAATGTAATATGACATATGGAGCAGATGAGTTGTACTCTTGGTATGAAACCGTAGAATTAGCAGGTGTTCCGCCGGCATGTGAAGGATATAAGTTTAGTGGTTGGAAAGTTGAAAGTAAAGTAGAAAGTGTTAGTGATAATCGTTTTATTATGCCTAACTATGATGTATATGTAAAAGGAACATGGGGCAAGACAGAGTTAGTTAAAAGTACTGAGGGGACAGTTTATATCGCACCACCACCAACCCTTTATAATGTTATGAAATACCAATCGGTACCAGATAATATAACCAGTGCTTATGTGACGGGAGAAAATGGTATTGATTTTAAGACTATATCATCAGATACAAATGGTAAAGGTGTCTATATGATAGCTAACACATCTAGAGATAAATATCCAATTTATTATTATCGTGGAGCCGTTGACAATAATAATGTATTGTTTGCTGATCTTTGTTGGAAGATGGTAAGAACCACTGAAACTGGTGGTGTTAAATTAATTTATAATGGAGTACCAACTGAGCAAGGTAATAAAAAAATATGTAATAATACAGGAACTAATACACAGTTGGATCAAATGGCGTATAGAGATGTTAACGTTAACTCTCTTGCTCATATGGGTTATGCATATGGTAGTGGCTATGAAACCCATAGTGGTGGTCATGTTGGGATAACCTTTATTTCTTCCGATTATATAGGAGCTAGCAGGTACTACTATTCTACTTCTATTAGCTATGAAGATGGAACTTATAAATTGGGGTCCGATGCAAAATCGTATTATTGGAATTCATATTATTCAAGATTAGCTGGGTACTATACTTGTCATAGTGACACGAGTACGACATGTATTGATCCTTGGTATATAGTGCTTGGTGAAACGCAATACCATGTATATTATTTGCCATTGGAGGATGGAAAGCTACTTGATGATACTGATACTAATATTGTAGTAGGACAAAATATTCAAAATAATGGTAATGGTACTTATACCTTAAAGGATACTGCAACATTGAAAAAGACTGAATGGCTTGATAACTACAGTAACTATAAAAATTATTACGTGTGTAAAGATGACGTATCTAGTGATACCTGTACTGTGGAAAATATGTCTAATATTACAAGTTCTTATAATGCTTCTATTAGTTGTTTAAGTATTGCCAAAATTAAGTACGGTAACTCATTTACATACGATAAGAAAGAGAATAAATATACTTTAAAAGAAACAATAGAAACAAATGATCTTAACACAATTGAAGGTGGATTAACTAAATATCATTATACATGCTTAAGTGTTGACGATACTTGTACTGATATTAATTATGTTTTTTATCAATACGGAAATTCGATAGATTATATAACAATAAGTGATGGAAAAGGGATAGAAGAAGCTTTAGTTGAAATTCTTAGCAATGACATTGACTCTACTATTAAAGATTACATAGAAAATGATTGGTATTCTAATAACATGGAAGAATATGAACAATATTTAGAAGATACCGTATGGTGTGCTGGAAAGAGTCTTGAACATGATAAAATAACTAGTGGGTTGAACCCCAATGGTGATCAAATGCCATCTACTATTTATTTTGATACTTACTATCGATGGAATGATGGGACACCAAGTTTAAAGTGTAGTAATAATGAAGCCTTAACAGTAAAAAATAAGGGGGTAACCAAACCAGTAGGTTTAATAACCGCTGATGAGGTAATGTATGCTGGGGGAGCATATAATAGCAACAATGATTATTATTTGTACACTGGTCAGGAGTATTGGACAATGTCACCTAATCGTTTTACTCTTAACGGTGGCAGTTCTGAATATTTTCATGTGTATTTGAATGGTTGCTTGCTTGGAAGATACGACTCAGCTTTGTATGGCGTACGCCCTATGATTTCATTAAAATCAGGAATAACTTACAGTGATGGAGATGGAACTAAAGAAAATCCGTATGTCATTTTGACTGATTAGTAAAGAATGGTAAATATCATTCTTTTTTTGTTTATAGTATATAAAAAGTTATTTGTCATATAATTAATAATGGAAAGGTTTATATGAATAAGAAATTAAAAAATTTATTTTATATTTTTTTCCCTCTAGTTATAGGTGGAATAGTTAGTTTAATTATTAGTGACCATATAGATTATTTAGCTTTAGAAAGGCCACCATTATTGCCACCTAAGATTGTTTTCCCAATAGCGTGGTCTATCATTTATCTACTAATGGGTATTTCTTATTATTTATTTAGAAAAAAGTATCCTAGTGATGAGGAGAAAATAACTTTATTATATTATGTACAGCTTTTTGTGAATGCTTTATGGTCTATTATTTTCTTTTTATGGAAGTGGCGTTTTATTGCGATTATTTGGATTATATTTTTACTTATTTTAGTTATATGGTTAGCTATTTTATATTACCCAAAACGTACTATATCTTCTTATTTACTAATACCATATATTTTGTGGGTAAGTTTTGCTACTTATTTGACTATTGGTATTTATATTTTAAATTAGAAAGGGTTAAAACCTTTCTTTTTTTGATGTTATCAAAACAAAATGTGTTTAATAAGTAGAAAAATAAGATAAAAAAGACTATAATGGTTATAGGTGATAGTGTGAGCAATATTAAAGTTGTTTATATGGGGACGCCTGATTTTAGTGTACCTGTATTAAATATGTTAATTGATAATTATGATGTGGTGGGAGTTGTAACTCAGCCAGACAAACCAGTAGGACGAAGTGGTAAAATGAGTATTTCACCCGTTAAAGAAATAGCTTTAAATCATAATATAAAATTATTTCAGCCTCATAAAATAAGAGAACAATATATAGATATTTTAAATGAAAGACCAGATCTAATAGTTACTTGTGCTTATGGACAGATTATACCTAAAGAAATTTTAGATTATCCTCGTTTAGGTTGTATTAATGTTCATGCATCTTTATTACCAAAGTATCGTGGTGGAGCACCTATTCATCGGGCTATTATTAATGGTGATAAAAAAACAGGGATTACTATTATGTACATGGATGTAGGTATGGATGATGGGGATATCATATGTCAAAAAGAGGAAGATATTTTAGAAAGTGATACAGCCGAAACATTATTTAATAAATTATCTATACTTGGTGGGGAGCTTTTAAAAGAAGTGTTACCAGATATCATTAGTGGTAGTAATAAAAGAGTTAAACAAGATGAGTCAAAGGTAACCTATGCCTATAACATCAAAAGTGATGAGGAAGTAGTCAACTTTAATAAAACAAGAACAGAGGTTTTTAATCAAGTAAGAGGGCTTAATAGTTGGCCTGTTGCCTATACTTTATTAGATGGAAAAAGATTAAAAATATGGGAAGTAAAAAAGGGGAGTAGTAATATGACTACTGAACCTAATGGAACTATTATTAAACTATATAAAGATGGTATTGGAGTTCAAGTTAATGATGGTGAAATAATTTTAACTAATGTTCAGTTAGAGGGAAAAAAGCGAATGGATGTTAACGCATTTTTAAATGGTATTGTTGATAAAAATTATTTATTAAATAAAAAGTTGGGATAGGTGTGGTATGAAAGATTTTAAAGAATTCATAAAATCATTGTGGCATGATAAAAGAAAACGGGCTTTTGTTAGTTTAGCTTTATGGATTATTTTCTTTGTTATTGTTTTTATAATGATAGGAGGACCTAATCAATTGCCTAGAGAATATCTTGATAGTAGTAAACCAACCAATAAATCTGGGTCAGCAATAGATAATTTTAAGGCAATGGAAAATTATGAGTATAATTATGAAATAAAGATAACTGACTCTAATAATATTACTAATACATATGAGATTGATGGCATATACTATGATGATAAATATTATTTTGAAATGAATAATAGAAATTATTATATATTGGATAATGAATTATATGATGTAGATAAAGATAGTAAAACACTTACGACACTTAATAAAAGTGATTCAACTAATATATTAAATATGTTAGATATTCGTCTCTTTAATAAAGATAGCATGTATACTTTGATTAACTCTAGTGAAGAACAAAATAGTACTACTTATAAGGATGGATCGATGGTACGCAATTTAACATATAAAAGTTATGATAATCATATAATAGATATGGTTGTAACTGAATATAGTAATATCATAAGTAGTATTGAATTAGATTTGAGTAAATATTTAGATCAGCCATCTAGGCAAGTTGAAGTTGAAGTTAATTTAGAGAATATTAATAATATTGCTGAATACGATTTGAGTTATGATGATTATAAAATAATAAAAGAAGGAGAAATTAATGATTAATATAAAATCAGATTCCCGAAAAGTTAAAACTGGTGATATCTTTGTGGCTTTAAGGGGTATTAGCAGTGATGGGCATGATTATATCAATAAAGCTATTGAAAATGGTGCGACTAAAGTTATTGCTGAGTATGGAACATATAGTGTTGAAACAGAAATTGTACCTGATACTAGGGATTATTTAAATAACTATTTATATAGTCATTACCATGATATAATTGATCAGATGACTATTATTGGTATTACTGGTACTAATGGTAAAACAACTAGTTCGTATTTAACTTATGAGGCTTTAAATAAATTGGGAAGTAAGTGTGCTTATATTGGGACAATTGGGTTTTATTTAGATGGTAAAGTAGCTGATTTACCTAATACTAATTGTGATATTTGTGATACTTATGACATGATTGTTGAAGCTTATGACAAGGGATATCGCTATGTTGTATTAGAGGTAAGTAGTCAGGGTATTGCTTATGGCCGCATAAATACTTTAGAATTTGACTATGCTGTTTTTACTAATTTAACAAGGGAGCATTTAGATTATCATAAAACAATGGAAAATTATGCTTTAGCTAAACAACAATTGTTTAAACAACTAAAGAAAAAGGGTTTAGGTATTATTAATATTGATGATAAGTATGTTTCATATTATAAACTTGGTAATTATGTTACTTATGGATTTAATGATGGTGATTATCGGGTAACTGACTATAAACTATCTGCTTATGGTTCTGAGTTTACAATTAATGATTCTTTAAAAGTAACGACTAAGTTATTAGGTAAATATAATATTTATAATACAGTTGTAACCTATATATTACTATCTAGAATAGGCTATGAAGATAGCAAGATTAGTAGTGTGTTGAAGGAATTAAAAGCACCAGCTGGACGTATGGATATGTTAAAAAAGGGCAACAATACCATTATTATTGATTATGCCCATACACCTGATGCGATGGAAAACTTATTTACTACAATTAAAGACATAAATTATAAACATTTATATGTTGTCTTTGGTTGTACAGGTAGTCGTGATCGTGAAAAAAGACCGATTATGACTTCTTTAGCGCTTAATACAGCTGATTATGTTTTTATAACTAGTGATGATTTACATGATGAAGAATTTGCTGATATTGTAAAAGATATGCTTAAAGATAATAAAAAGAGTAATTATATAGTGATTGAAGAACGTTATAAAGCAGTTAAGGAGGCTATAAGGCATTTAAAAAGTAATGATGTATTACTAATTCTTGGTATGGGACATGAGGAATATATTATTATTAAAGATAAAAAAATACCTTATAATGATCGTAAGGCAGTTTTGCAGATCATGGAAGAACTTGAACATATAAATTCGTGACACTAGCACTTTACTATATTTATCATAGAATATAGTGAGGTGTTTTTTATGTTACAAGATGATTCTAGAAAAGTAAAAGATGGGGATACTTTTATTGCTTTACATGGTTATAAAGAGGATGGACATAAATACATAGAAGACGCGATACAAAAAGGTGCGAAAATGATTATAGCGGAACGAGGAAACTTTAGTGTACCAACGCTAATTGTTGATAGTACTAATGAATATTTGGATAAATATTTAAAGATAAATAACATTGATATTAAATTAATTGGAGTAACTGGTACTAATGGTAAAACAACTACCTGTTATTTAATTTATCAATTACTCAATAAATTAGGTCATAAATGTGCTTATATTGGAACGTTAGGTTATATTGTTGATGATGATGTAACAGAACTTACAAATACTACCCCTGGTAAGTTAGAATTATATAGTTTACTTTTAGATAGTTATAATCATAATTGTGAATATGTTGTAATGGAAGTTAGTAGCCAAGCTTTAGATCAAAAAAGGGTTGATTATTTGGAATATGATTATGCTATTTTTACAAATTTAACAAGAGATCATTTAGATTATCATGATAATATTGATAATTATATTGAGGCTAAGAAAAAGTTATTTTATTTACTAAAGGATGATGGGGTAGCTATATTAAATAATGATGATGAATATGTTCAAAAGTTTAAAATAAAGAATTATAAGACGTATGGATTTAAAAATAGTGATTATGTTATAAATGATGAAGGATATATTAATGGTAATAAATATGATATACCATTATTAGGTCGATACAATAAGTATAACGTATTGGCTGCTATTAGTTTATTATATGAAATGGGGTATGATTATTCTAATCTATATGATTTTGTTAGTGAATTAAAGGGTCCTAATGGACGTATGGAGGTAATTAATAAAGGGGAAAGTAAAATAATTATTGATTATGCTCATACCCCTGATGCAGTAGCAAATATTATTAGTGTTGCTAAAGAACTTACTAAAGGACGAATTATTACAATTATTGGTTGTGGTGGAAACAGAGATCAAGGTAAACGAAAAATTATGGGATTGATTGCTTGTGATACTTCTGATTATGTTATTTTTACTAGCGATAATCCCCGTTATGAAGATCCAAATAAAATAATTGAAGAAATGACTTTATCACTTGACAATAATAATTATGAAATAGAGTCAAATCGTAAAATTGCGATTAAAAAGGGTATACAACTATTAAAAAATGATGATATACTATTGGTACTGGGAAAGGGTCATGAAAAATATCAAATTATAGGTGATGACAAAATACCCTTTGATGATAAAAAAATTGTATTAGAAAATATATGAATTACAGGTGAGAATATATGTTAATTTTAGCTAAGGCTGTACTTTCAATGATGATTGGTTTTATTATATCAGTTATAGTAGGTGCTATCATGGTTCCTTTATTGAAAAAGATTAATGTTAAGCAAAAAGTTAGTACTTATTTAGAAAAGCGTCATCGTAATAAGGATGGTACCCCAACAATGGGAGGGCTTATCTTTATTGTTCCTACTATTATTACTATGATTATTTTACTGTTAACAAATAAAATAGAAATGACACATAATTTAGGTATTGTTTTATTTGTCTTTATTGCTTATGCTTTTTTAGGTTTCTTGGATGATTATTTGATTATTAAAAGAGGTAATAATGTTGGACTTACGGAAGTTCAAAAATTATGTGGTCAAACAGTTATAGCTATTATTTTCTTTATTATATTTATGAAATCAGGAGCTAATCCAACTATTGATATATCTAGTTTGGGAATCAAAATTAATATGGGTTGGTTTTACGGTGCCTTTATATTATTTTGTTTGGTCGCTAGTAGCAATGCCGTTAATATCACTGATGGTTTAGATGGCTTGGCTGGTGGTTTATCCCTAATTGCCTTTTTAACTCTAGGCTTAATTAGTTGGAATTCAGTTGGCATTTCTGGTAATGAAGGAATTGCTATCTTCTGTTTTGTTTTATTTGGTACTTTACTTGGCTTTTTATTATTTAATACTTATCCTGCTAAAGTGTTTATGGGTGATACTGGTTCTTTATCATTGGGTGCTACTTTAGCTAGTGTTGCTTTAATTACAAAACATGAAATAACTTTTATTGTTATTATGGGCGTTTTTATATTTGAAACATTGGTATGTATTATTCAAACGGTGAGTATGGTTTTCTTTAAAAGAAAAGTATTCTTGATGACACCATTTCATCATCATCTAGAAAAGCTTGGATGGGAAGAAAGAGATATTGTTAAGTTTTTTTGGGTAATTGGACTTATTTTAAGTATGGGAGCACTTATCTTTAGTGTATGGATCTAAAGACAGTGCTCTTTTAGTATATAATCATCTATATGGATAAAGTTAATCATATTAGCAATGATAAAAGTATAAAATAACGTTAGTACTAGATAATCAGCTAAAAATAAATCTTTTGAATATTAAATCTTAATTGGATTTTCTTAGTTGTAATAGAGAAGAAATATGATATAATTATAATAGGTGAATGGTATGTTAAATAAGACAAAAGTAATTGCTACTATTGGTCCAGCAACAATTGAAAAAGAACAGATGAGAAGATTAATGGAAAATGGTACAGATGTTTTTCGTATTAATATGTGTCATGCTGATTATAATTTTTGCCGTTTAGTTGTTGAAAATGTTAACGAATTAAACAGTGAATTAAATATGAATGTTGCCCTTATGATGGATTTAATGGGACCAGAAATAAGGACAGGATGTTTTAGAAATGGTCATGCAGCATTTCGAAAAGGTGATAAAATTCAGATATATATGGATGAAATATTGGGTGATAATACAAAGTTTTCTATTAATTATCCTAATTTAATTCAAGAAATTGGATATAATAATATTATTAGTATTAAAGATGGTGAGCTTCAGGTAGAGGTAATTGATATTTCACGTGATTATATAGGTTGTGAAGTATTGAATGATGCTTTAATTGAAGATCATCAAAATGTCACTGTTAAAGATATCAAATTGAAAAGACCTTATTTATCACATAAAGATGAAACTGATATTACTGTAGCGCATAAATTAAATTTTGATTTTATTGCGCTTCCTTATGTATCAAAACCAGAAAATGTTTTAATGGTTAATGATATTTTAATTAATTTAAAAAATAATCATATTGGTCTTATATCTAAAATAGCTAATGAAGATGGGATGAATAATTTAGATGAAATTATCCGTGTTAGTGATGGTATTATGATTGATCGTAGTAATTTAGGTGTAACAATGTCAATTGAACGAATACCGGGTATTCAAAAAAAGATTATTAATCACTGTCATAATGAAGGTATTATTAGTATTGTAGCAACTGAATTACTATCTTCAATGGAAAGGACTGTTCGTCCAACTAAAGCTGAAGTAAGTGATATAGCTAATGCTGTTTTAGATGGAGCAGATGCTGTTATGTTGACAGGAGAAACAACGATTGGTAAATATCCTATTGAAACTTTAAAAATGATGCAAAAGATTATTAATTCAGCAGAGTTAGATGTAGACTATGCTGACTTTATTAGTCAAAGTTCTAATTTAATTAAGGAGGATATTACAGCCATTATTTCTTTAAATGTAGCAGATGCTGCTAGTCGTTTAAAGTGTTGTGCGATTATCGCACCAACTAATAGCGGATATACACCTAGATTAATGAGTCGTTTTAGACCTAGTTGTCCTATTATTGCTGTTAGTCCTAATATTGACACAGTAAAGTCATTACAATTGAATTTTGCTGTTACACCTGTTCTTATTGATGAATTGAATTCTTTTGATAAGATTATTGAAGTATCTAAAAGAGTAACATTCAAATTAGTATCAGTTAAGTCAGGTGATAGGATTATTATTACAGGAGGATATCCTTTTAAGGATGTTAAATATACTAATTTCATGAAAATAGAAGAACTTTAGAAAAAGGGTGATTGGTATGTATGATTTAGGAGACCAATTTAAATTAGATTTGAATAAAGCACTAGCTAATCCTGCCTGTGTATTATCAGGTGATAAATATCGTATTACAGTGTTAACAGAGCGATTGATAAGGCTAGAATATAGTGAAGAAGGACAATTCGAAGATAGTCCGACAGAACTTGTTTGGTATCGAAATTTTCCTAAACCAGAGTTTAATGTTATTAATAATCAAATAAATTTAATTATTGAAACTAAGTATTTTTCACTTACTTATGTTAAAGAGGCACCTTTTATAGGAACTAATTTAAATAAAATGAGTAATTTAAGAATTGACTTAGTAGGTGTTGATAAAACATGGTATTATGGACATCCTGAAATTAAAAATTTTGGAGCACCTGTTTTTCAACAGAATAAGGCAGCTGATGATGATCCAATGTTCAATATGCGAGGTTTATACTCAATAGATGGTTTTGCAAGTATTGATGATTCTAATAGCAGTTTGTTAAATGCACGTGGTAATTGTACAGTTCGTGACCATAAAGAAATTGACGTTTATGTTTTTATGTATGGTAGAGATTTTTCGTTAGCGTTAAAAGATTACTATATGTTAACAGGATATCCTGCTTTAATACCACGTTATGCTTTAGGTAATTGGTGGAGTAGAAATGATACTTATAATGATGAGACCCTTGATGAGTTGATTGAAAATTTTGAATCACATCATATACCTATGTCTGTGTTAATGTTAAATAAAGATTGGCATTTAAGAGTAGAAGAAAATGGTAAATATCTAAAAACGGGTTTTACATTTAATGGTAATTTGTTTAAAAATCCTTCTGAATTGGTTAAAAGATTACATGAACGACATATTAGATTAGGCGTTAATATTAGTCCTATTGAGGGTTTCTATCCAATTGAAGCTTTTTACGAAACAGCTGCTAAATACTTAAATAAAAATGAAAACAACATAATACCATTTAACGTTTATGATCCTAAAACTTTAGATGTTTATTTAAAAGTATTTATTCATCCATTAGATAATTATGGTATTGATTTCTTTTGGATTGATTGGATTGATAAGAATCGTTTAGATGAATTGGTATTATTAAAACATTATCATTTCTATGATATGTTACGTGATTATAAGAGAAGACCAATGATTTATGGCTATAATGCTAGGGTGGCAGCCCATCGTTATCCAGTACTTTATGCTGGAAAAAGTATTGTTAGTTGGGATACTTTAGCTTCTATACCATATTTTAATGGCCGAGCTGCCAATATTGGTGTTAGTTGGTGGAGTCATGATATAGGTGGCTATTTTAATGGTACTGAAGATAATGAGTTATATGAAAGATATATTCAGTTAGGTACTTTTTCACCTATTTTAAAACTTAGTGCCGATGTCGGAAGATTTTATAAAAGGGAACCTTGGAGATGGGGAATTAGAACTTATGCTATTGCGAACGAGTATTTAACTCTAAGGCACCGTTTAATACCATATTTATACTCAGAAGCTTATCGTTATCATAAATATGGTATTCCAATTATTCAACCAGTATATTATCAATATCCAGAATTATATGACGATACCGTGTATCGTAATGAGTATTATTTTGGCAGTCAGTTTTTTGTTAGTCCTATTATTACCAAAAAGGATCCTGTCATGAATCGTGTTATTCATAAATTCTTTTTACCAGAAGGAACTTGGTATAATTTTAAAACAGGTAAAAAATATTTAGGTAAAAGAAAGCATATATCTTTCTTTCGTAATGAAGAATATCCCGCTTTCGTTAAGGCTGGAGCGATTATACCAATGGCTACTCATTCACATATTAATGATACTAGGCCACCAGTTACAGTAGAAATACAAATATTCCCAGGTCAAAGTAACAGTTATAAATTGTATGAAGATGATGGTATAAGCGATTTATATAAACAAGGATATTATTTAACTACTTTAATAGATTATAACTATCTACCTAGTAATTATACAGTTATTATAAGGCCACTTGAAGGTAAGACTGGTATTGTACCAGATAAACGTAATTATATTATTCGTTTCCGTAACACTAGAAAATCTGATAATGTTAAGGCTTATATTAAATCAACACCTATACCTTGTACTTCATATATTGATGGTACCGATTTCGTTGTAGAAGTTAAAGATGTACCAATAGTAGAACAATTTATTCTAAATTGCAAAGGAAAAAATATTGAGATAGATGCTATTAGAATTGTTATTGAAGATATTGAAGAAATCATAAGTGATTTGCCATTACCAACTTCGCAAAAAGATTTTATTTACAATTTCTTAGTTGATAAAAATATACCTAAAGAAAAGAAACGAATTGAATTACGTAAATTAACAAAAGGTAAGAATGCTTTCGAAAAAAAATATGTTCAATTATTCCTTGAATTATTAGAATATATGGATCAAGTAAAATAATATAATATAATATAATATAATATAATATAAATTCTATGGTTATATATAAGAAGATGAAAATGTTGATAACTTTGTCATCTTTTTTTGAAACTAGTTAAACCCTTTCAAAGTTTATTATAAATCCTTGCATATTTGAATTAATTATATTATAATATTGACATAAAGCAAAGAAAAAGAGTAGTAATAATTGATAATTATTTAGAGAAAAAGTGGTTGGTGTAAACTTTTAATTAGATATTATGAACTTGCTTTGGAGCTGTTTATATGATAAGTATAAAACGTATGTCTGCGTTAAAGATTAAAGAGCATAACTAAGTATTATGAAATAGGATGGTACCACGTGCAAGCGTTCCTATAATCATAATACTTTTTTTAGGAGGATTTTATGAGTTATTTGTTATTCTTTGTAGTACTTTTAGTACTAATATATTTCTTTTATGATATTTTTGTTATAAGGAAGGAAAATGCATTATTAAAAATGCGTAATAGTAAAGAAATAAAAATATTAGAACAGTTAGGCAAAATTAATGTTAAAAACTATGATCTTAAAAAAGTAGTTAGAATTTTATCTATAGGAAATGCTTTTATTATTTCAACTATATCCACAGTCATTATTATTATGAGTGATTATATTAAAAATTTTTACATATGGATCTTAGTTGGTGCGATAATGGCATTTATTGTATTAATACCATTCATTATATTGGTATATAAATTAATTGGTAAGATATTAAAAAAGGAGCGAAGTAAATAATGTATAATTTTAGTGTAATAGAAAAAAAATGGCAAAAAAAATGGGATGAAAGTAATTGTTTTAAAGTCGATGTAGATAGTTCTAAAAAAAAGTTTTATATATTAAGTGAGTTTCCATATCCTTCAGGAGTAGGACTTCATGTTGGTCATGGGCGCGTTTATAGTGCATCTGATGCCCAAGTAAGATATCGAAGAGCTTGTGGATATAATGTTTTGTTTCCAATGGGATGGGATGCTTTTGGTGCACCGGCAGAACAATATGCTATAAAAAATCATATTTATCCAGAGGAAGCGGTTAAACATAATATAGGTGTTTTTAGAAAACAGATGAAGTCGCTTGGTTTAGCTATTGATTGGTCGAGAGAATTTTCTACAACTGATCCAGAATACTATAAATTAACGCAGTGGCAATTTCTAAAGTTTTATAAAGCAGGATTAGCTTATAAAGCTGAAAAAGAAATAAATTGGTGTCCAACTTGTAAGATGGGGTTATCAAATGAAGATGCTCAGGGTGGTGTCTGTGAAAGATGTGGTACACCTACAACTAAAAAACTAAAAAATCAATGGGTATTAAGGATGAGCGATTATGCAGAAAAATTGCTTGATGGCCTAGATCATACAGAATTTTTAGATAAAGTTAAAACAGCTCAAGTAAATTGGATTGGTAAAAGTGTTGGAGCTTCAGTAAACTTTAAACTAAAAAATCTAGATGATTATCTAGAAGTATTTACTACTAGAGCTGATACTTTATATGGTGTAACTTTTATGGTTATGAGTCCTGAACATCCATATTTAGAAAAATATAAAGAACATATTTTAAATATTGATGAATTAAAAAGATATCAAGATTTAGCTAGAAGTAAGAGTGATATTGAAAGGACCGATGCAACTAAAGAAAAGACAGGTGTTGAATTAAAAGGATTAAAAGCTATTAATCCTATTACTAATGAAGAAATACCAATTTGGGTAAGTGATTATGTTCTAGCTGGATATGGAACAGGGGCTATTATGGCCGTTCCAGCCCACGATGAAAGAGATTATGCTTTTGCTAAAAAGTTTAATATTCCTATTAGACAAGTTATCATTCCAGTTTATGAAGGTGAAAATAAACCTCGTCCAGATAAAGAAGAAAATAAACGTGAAGTTGTTGTTTTAATGGTAAAACATCCAACGGAAGATAAATACCTATGCGTTAAAAATTTGAAATTAGGTTGGAAGAGTCTACTTATGGGTGGCATCGAAGAAGGCGAAACACCGGAAGAGACTGCTAAAAGAGAATTAAGAGAAGAATCAGGATATACTAATTTTGTCTATGATTGGACTTTTGACTTTATGTTTAGAGAAAAATTCTATGCTGAACATAAAGATGTTAACCGTAATATTACAAGTCATGTCATTGTTGGACATTTAACAACGCTAACGCAGGATACGATTAGTGATGAAGAAAAAAATACGCAAGAAGCTTTCTGGGTTAGTACTGATGAATTAATGGATACCCTAGATTTTGCAACTCATAAGAAAGTCGTTCAAGATTATTTTAATGGTGAATCTGCTTATGTTGGTGATGGAGAAATGGTTAACTCGCCAATTCTAAATGGTATTAACAATAAAAAAGATAGTATTGATAAAATGATTTCTTATTTGGAACAATCGGGTATTGGTAAACGTAAGATTAATTATCGTTTGCAAGATTGGGTATTTTCACGTCAAAGATTTTGGGGTGAACCAATTCCAATGATTAATTGTCCACATTGTGGATGGGTAGAAGTACCAGAAGAAGACTTGCCAGTATTATTACCACATGTTGATTCTTATGAACCAACTGATAATGGGGAGAGTCCTTTAGCTAAAATAGATGAATGGGTTAATACAAAATGTCCAAAATGTGGTAGACAAGCTAAAAGAGAAACAGATACAATGCCTAATTGGGCTGGTTCTAGTTGGTATTGGTTAAAATACATGGATCCTAATAAAGATATTATTGCTAGTGCTGAGGCTATGAAATATTGGGGACAAGTCGATCTATATGATGGTGGTATGGAACATGCTACTCGTCACTTACTATACGCTCGCTTTTGGAATATATTTCTATATGAACAAGGCATTGTTCCATATAGCGAACCATTCCTAAAACGTATTAGTCATGGTATGATTTTAGGTGAAGGTGGCGAAAAAATGAGTAAGAGTAAAGGTAATGTTGTCAATCCTAATGATATGATAGAAAATTATGGAGCAGATGCTTTACGTACTTATGAAATGTTTATTGGTGATTACTCAAAAGATGCCTCATGGAGTGAAAATGGTTTAAAAGGATGTAAGAAATTCTTAGAGCGTGTTTGGAGACTACAAACAAAATTAAATGATAATAGTGGTTATACTAAGCATTTAGAAGGTATCATTAATAGAACTATTAAAAAGGTTTCAATGGATATTGAAAACTTAGATTATAATACTGCTATTTCAGCTTTAATGATTCTATTAAATGAATTTGACAAGGTTGATACTATTAGTAGAGATGATTATCGTACATTTATTCAATTACTAAATCCTTTTGCGCCTCATATTACTGAAGAGATTAATGAAGTATGTTCATTAGGCGAATATTTATATAACAGCACTTGGCCAACTTATGATGAAAGTAAAACTATTGAGGCTACATATGAAATGGTTGTTCAGGTAAATGGTAAAGTAAGAGGTAAAATAGAGGTATCAACCGATACTTCAACAGAAGAAATGAAAAAATTAGCAAAAGATATAGATAATGTTAAAATTCATCTTGATGGTAAAGAGATAGTTAATGAAATTGTAGTACCAAAGAAACTTGTTAACATTGTTGTTAAATAAAAAGTCTATGCCAATCTGCATAGACTTTTATCTTTTATAATAAGGGCCTTAAGTAAAATACTTCAGGACCATTATTAATTTTTTAATCACTTACTATATAAAGTAAAAATCCCACTTTACTAAGAAAATTATATCAAAGTTTTTTAATATTGTAAACATATAAATACCTTATTTTTTAATGGCACCTTTGGTCTTTAAGTATTTTACTTCAGGATTAGTGAGGTGCTTTATGAAGAAAGAAAAGTTATTTTATTTATATGTTGTATTAGGATTTATACTAAATATTTTTATTTTTCCAATAGGAGGTTTAAACTTTTTAAAGAATGCCTTAACAGCTTTAACAAGTCTAGATAATAATGTTGAAGTTAAGAAGGTCGTTATTGAGTCAGATGGATATGCCGATAAAACCCCAGGTAGCTGGCATATGGAGAAAAGTGCTGATTGGACTAGTACCACCAACGCTAAAATAGTGTTTGATGTTGATACTAACCCTAGTTTTCATAGGTCTCCTAATTTTGATGTTATTATGGTTCTTGATGTATCTGGTAGTATGTCAGGAACTAAGTTAACTAAGTTAAAGGATAGTGCCAAAAAATATGTCAATGATATTTTAAACTCAAGTGTAGATAATACTATTTCTTTAATTGAATATTCATCTGATTCCTCTATTGTTACACCATTTGTTAATGATGTAGATACCTTGATAACTGATATCGATGGGTTAGTAGCTGGTGGTAACACAAATTATTATGCAGGACTTAAGAAAGTTGAGGAACAACTAACTGATTATAAAATATCTCAAGATCGAGGACTAGTAGTCTTATTTATGACGGATGGAGCTGCTAATGAAGATACATCAATGATAAAATCACAATATGAATATTTAAAGGATAAGTATCCTAGTATAAAAATAGTTGGTATTCAGTATGAAATGGGCAGTAAAATAACTAGTTATTTAAAACAAGCTAGTGATGTTCAGTATGATGCGTATGTGGATGATATATATGATCATTTTTATGAAGCAACTTTTAATGATACTTTAAACTATTATGAAAAGTTTGAGATAATAGATTATATAAGTAATGATTATTTTGAAGTAATAAGTGAAGATGATATAAAAGTATCAATAGGAAGTGTTAAATTAGAAACTAATGAAAGTAGTCAAAAAGTTATATGGACTGTTGAATCTGATACTTTAATTACTAGCGCTAATTCACACATGGAAATAAGTGTTAAATTAAAAAAAGATTGTCAAAAACAAGCGGGCTATTATCCAACCAATAAAAAAGTTGAAGTTACGACTAAATTACCTGATGAAGAAGAAAAACATACTGAAAGTGATGAAACGCCCGTATTAAAATATGGATATACTGTTTATTATGATGGCAATTATCCTAGTGATTGTGACTTAACTTATGATATAAAAGAAGATCATTATTGGTATGAATCAGTAGAATTATCGGGTATTCCACCAGTATGTGAGGGGTACCGTTTTAATGGTTGGAAAGTAAAAACAGATGTAACGTGGACTGGTGATAATCGATTTATAATGCCTAACTATGATGTATATGTAAAGGGAATATGGAGTAAAACGGAATTAGTAAAAAGTACTGAAGGAACAATTTTTGATAATAAATTAACTTTTTACCAGATTATAAAAAATCAAGCTATACCAGATAATATAAAAAGTGCATATGTCGCAAGTGAAAATGGGATTAACTTTAAGTATAATTCATCGGATACAAATGGTAAAGGGGTATATATGATAGCCGACACAGCAAACGATGAATATCCAATTTATTATTATCGAGGCAAGGTTACAGATAATAATGTGTTATTTGCCGATCTTTGTTGGCAGATCATAAGAACAACAGAAACTGGCGGCATAAAGCTCATATATAATGGTACACCAACTATTAAAAATAATAAAAAAATCTGTAATAATAAAGGAGATTATACTAGTTTAGAATTTAATGAGAATGGAAATTCGCCAGCTTATGTAGGATATAAGTATGGAACGGTATATGAATATAACACAAAATCAAGACCAATAACTAATAAAAAAATGTTACCTACTAAATATCTATCTGGCGAAGAGTTTGTTTATTTTTCAACAACTGTCGATTATAAAAATGGACAGTATGAACTGGGATCTGATAAGAAGCAATATCCATGGAATAATAATTGGAATAAATTAAAAGGATATTATACGTGTGGTGCTAGGTTGAGTACTTCGTGTCGCGAGGTTTGTTATATCGTGAATTCAAGTACATCGGTCGCTTATTGTTCACTTTTAACAGGTGGTACATTGCCTGAGGATGTTGACAATATGATTTTTGGTAAAAGTATTCAAGATAATGGTAATGGTACTTATACTTTAAAAAATACAGTAAATGTTAAAAAGAGTAATTGGTATGACAAATACAGTAGTTATAGTGGCTACTATATATGTGGAAATGATTTGACTAGTGATACGTGTAATTTTACAGATATACATTATATTACCGAAACTTATAGTGACAACTATTATAGTTTTAATGTTGAAAAAATGAAATACGGGAAATCGTTTACTTATGATAATGAAACTAAACAGTATACTTTGACTGATCCGATTGAAGTCTTTAGTCCACAAGCTGTAGAAAAAGATTTAGCTACTCACCATTATACATGTTTAGATGATACAGATACCTGTACAAGTATTAATTATGTATATTCGATAAGTAGCACAACTAATACTTATAATAGTGTTCTTTATTATATACCTTTAACTGGTGGTAAAAATGTAGAAACGGCTTTAGCAGAAATGTTTAAAAGTGAACATGATTCAATAATTAAAGACTATTTAGAAGATGATTGGTATGTAAATCATATAACTGATTATGAGAAATATTTGGAAGATACGGTATGGTGCAATGACCGAAGTTATGAAGATTCTAAAGTAAACAGTGGTTGGAATCCAAATGGTGGTGGAATGAGTCAGTATTTATATTTTGATACATATTATCGATTTAAGAATGGAACACCTAGTTTAAAGTGTAAGGAAAAGGATTCACTAACAGTAGCTAATGGTGGAGCAAGTAAACCTATAGGTTTATTAACAAGTGATGAAGCAATATATGCTGGTGTGTCAAATAGTGCCAGTTCTGATTATTATATAGGTGGTAAGGGCTTAATGATGTCGCCTTATTATTTTGATAGGACTGATTCTACTTTGTTTCAAATGTGGAGTGGTTCTTTGAGCTATACTTCATCTAGTTCTACAAATAATATTCGTCCAGTTGTGTCTTTGCGCTATGGCGCTGCTTGGGATGGCGGAGATGGAACTTCAGAGGATCCATATGTTGTAATGACAGGCTAATAGTTTTGAAGTATTAGACAAAAAAGAAAAAGCATGAAAATGTTAAATCATTGTTTCATTTTCATGCTTTTTTGATATTTTATAAAGGTTAATAAAATTTAATCAAATGTTATTTAACCATCCATGCATTTGGTAGGTAGCGTTCACCACCATAACTCCAACCACGAGGATCATTGATAAGTTTGCCATTTATAACTAGAGTAGATGAACCACCACCATCTAGATTAGACGCATTATAAGCACCATATTTTTGAAGTAGGGGAATCATGTCTTTTATTGAAATACCTTCACTGCCATTAGCGCCTCTTCCATCGATAACAAGGAATAGTACAATACCATCTTTACGTTGTGCAATGGCTGTACGATTTGCATAACCCCAACCACCATTACCGGTAACTTCGGTTGGTTTACCATTAACAATTAGGAATGGGCCAAATGTCATGGCATTCCACATACCATTTTTAATAGCTGTTTGAGCACTACTAGTAGTTAACATTAGGACATTGTTCTTTGTAAAGCCAATTAAACCACCACCATGGGTATTTCGACGGCCAACTGATGCCACTTTACCATTTTGAATAACTGTACCAGTTGGAACTAGGCCACCATTAATTCTAGAAAAACCGCTAGCGTTAATAGCAACTAGAGCTTTTTCATCTTTGGCGAAGTCAGTCATTTGTTGTCCACCAAAATGAATTTTAGATGATGTGACTAATGATATTCTAGAAGGGTCATAAATAGCTACCAAATAACCACTATAATCTTTTTCTTCTAACTCAATTAATTTATATAGATCGTTACCTTGATCACGTTCTAATATTTGACGATCATATTCTGATTCATATGTTGTTTTTTCACTATTATCAAAAGTAATGGCCTCAATATCAGAATCTTGTTTGGATTCTATAACATTATTTTCTTTAATAATTCTCTCAATATCTTCATCATCGTATAAGACATTAGCAAAATATTTATGATCACCAGTAGCCAAAGCTGTTGTAATCCACCAGTTTTTAAATGATGAGAATGGTCCATAAACAACAAAGAGAAAGATTAAAACTAATAAATCAGCAATGACACATAAAATAGTTAGTATAGATATCTTTTTTTTCTTTTTTACGGATTTCTTTTTTTCCTTCATATTTATTCATCTCCTAAAACAAATGGTAGAAGATAAGAGCCATCGCCACTTACAATTCTAAGACTGTCTTTTAAATAGATAGCTGGTCTTATATTTAATTCTTGGGTTACCATTGTCTCATATAATGCATGGTCATCACTTACAGAGAAAATACTAGAGTCATTATCAGGACTGGTTGTTAATAGAAAGGTGTTAGGTACTTCATAAGCAAATAAATCTACCATTGATAACATTCCTACCTTTAAATTAGTTTTACTGTTTGTTGCAGTACGATAATTATTTAAACTTAAAGAATAGGTTCCTGTATAAAAAGGTCCACTTACAATATAATCATTGTGTTCAATGGATTTATAGTAGGTATTATTTAAATAGTATAGTAGTGAATCCTTTTTTTTGGCATTAAATTCATTATCGTATTTGGAAAAAGCATCAGCAAGACAAGTGTCATCATCCTTTTTTAAACATTCTTCACTAACTATTTTTATTTTATTGGTATCTTTAGACACAATTTTCCATAATGTATTATTAAATGAGACATATTGGCCGACGTAACTTTCAGCTAATTTGGTTATAGGTTTTATTTCAATGATATATGGGTTATCGGCTGTACCATCGCCATTATAGACATCAACATCACCATTGATAGTTATAACTGGTCTTATACCATATTTATTGTTATAATCATCACTACTAACAAGGCCGTTATCTGCAATATACCATGCATGATTATTATCATAGCTATTAGATGTCCAGAAATAATTTCCATTAGTTAAATAACTCTCATTCGCACCAGCTTTTAAATAATCGTCGATACTTAGTAGACCAATTTTATATTCGTTATTAGTTTCAAAACATCCAGCTACTTGAATATCTTTAAAAGAATCTGTACACAACTTATTGTTCATTAGTTTTGCATCTTCAAGACTTACTTCAAAAAAACCAGTATTACTTTGATCTGTTTTATTAAGCCAAGCTAAAAGATCATTTTTTAAAGAAGAACCATAAGCTAAAGACGATACAGAATCTTCTGTTATCATAGTAATTGAATTATCTTTGTTAATTCGAATAATACGCCACAAGAATCCTTTAAATTTGACAAAATTGTTTTTGGTATCACCAACAAAGCGATAAATACTATTTGTTTTTACTAATTGATTTTGTAGATAGTAATTATCATTTTGTTCAATAATTCGTTTATAGAAAATATCAGAATAAACAAATTCTTTATCGCTTTCTATTTTGTAATATATAAGTCTACTTAAAAAATAAATGCCAGTTGTTACAACAAAGATAATACTTAATAAATTAAAAATTAGCTGTTTTTTAATCTTCCTTTTTACGCTTTTTTTCATAATATACCTCGTTTATTTTTCTCATATGCTACCATTATATCAAAAAAAGTCGAATTACACAATTTATAGTGTGTCTAAAAAATTTGTATACAATTGTCGAATTGTATGGTATGATATTAAAAGGAGTAGATGACTATGGCAGTTTTTGAAAAAAGTAAAATTAAAAAAAATTTCCCTTTTATTTTATTAATGATTGTTGCCATCGTGATCTTAGTTATTATTGAAGAAGTACCATCTAAATTAAGCGATGAGTTGGAAACATTAGGTGATGATCAGATAAATGTTAATAAGTTAGTTATTAATGAGATTATGACATCTAATAAAGGTGCTTATGCTGATGAGACAGGAAGCACTTATGACTGGATTGAACTTTATAATGGAACTAGTAAAGATATTAACTTGTCTGGATATGGCCTTTCAGATGAGGATTCTGGTAATACTAAATGGATATTTCCTGATGCTATAATTAAAAGTAATGAGTATTTAGTTGTCTTTTTAGCTGGAACCAATGCTGATGGAATGTATGCTAATTTTGCTTTAAGAAAATCAGGTGGAGAAACTTTAACATTAAAGAAAAAGTCAGGTAAAGTTGTTGATAGCGTTAGGACAAAGTCTATTCCTAAAAATACGGTTATGGCTAGAAATAGTAACGGTAAGTGGATTGAAACAGAAGATATAACTCCTGGTTATGCAAATAATACGAAAGGTCGAGAAAAATATTTAGCAGAATTAGTAATTCAAGATGATCTTGTTATAAGTGAATTTTTACCAAATAATAAAGGTAATATTAGCTTTGACGGTAATTTATATGGTTATATTGAACTACAAAATAAGGGAAGTAAAAATATTTCACTTAAAGATTATAATGTTTCTAATGATATAAATAGACCATTTTTATACAAGTTACCTGATGTTGAATTAAAGCCAGACGAAACATATTTAATATATACATCGTCTCTTAATCATGATAATCATGCTGATTTTTCATTAAAGAGTAAGACTGGTGTTGTTATTTTATCTAAAGCAAATAAAATTGTTGAAAAAGTGGAATATAAGGGATTAACGAATGGTTATGCTTATATAAAAATGAGTGATGGAACATTTGAAGAAGCTACTAATATAACCCCTGGTTATCCAAATACAACATCTGGTATGGAAATGTTTTCTAGTAAAGAACGTAAAAATCCTAGTGAATTGATTATTAATGAAGCAATGAGTTCTAATAGAGAATATTTAATTCAAAATGGTGGCGAATATTACGATTGGATTGAGTTGTATAATAATACGAATCAAACGATTAATTTGAATCAATACAGTATAACAACTGATGATGATAACAAAAAAATGTATCAATTGCCTAATAAGGAATTAAAAGCTGGAGAGTATTATATTTTAATGGCTTCTGGTAATCCTGATTACAGTAATTCTAAATATTATCATACTAATTTCAAAATATCACCTACTGAAAGTTTATATTTGTATAAAAATAATATACTGGTTGATTCAATGTTTATTTCTAATATACCAATTGGTTATAGTTTCGGTCGAGGAACTAGTTCAGGTCTTTATTATTTTGAAACGCCTACACCAGGTAAGAAGAATAGTGGTAAGGGTATTTTAGAAATTGCTTATACTCCGTCTTTTACACAAGAACCGGGTGTTTATGATAATAAAAAAGAATTAGCTGTCGGATTAAAGGGTGAAGGGACTATATATTATACTTTGGATGGATCAATACCAACAACTAAGTCTAAAGTGTATAATAGTCCTATTGTTTTAAATAAGACAACAGTTATTAAAGCTGTAGCTTATGTAGCTAAAAAAAAAGTTAGTGCAGTGTTAACTGGAACCTATTTTATTAATGAAAATCATACTTTACCAGTTTTATCAATTAGTTTACCAGATGCCTCATTTACTAAGATACAAACTAATCCTAATGATACTAAGTTAACGGTTCCAGCTCATGCTGAGTTATATGAAAAAGATAAGTCGTTTTCGATTGATTGTGGTTTAAAACTTTTTGGTGGTTCAACAAGGTTTTTACCTAAGAAAAGTTTTTCTCTTAAATTTTCTTCAAAGTATGGACCTTCTTCCTTAGCTTATAAAGTATTTGAAAATCGTGATGCGGTTAATTATGATACCCTTGTCGTCAGAAGCGGTTCTCAAGATAGCACTGGGGCCATGATACGTGATGAGTTAGCTACTAGTCTTATGGATGATTATGGTACAGTAGATGTTCAAGCTTATAAAGCAGTAATTCTCTATATTAATGGTCAATATTGGGGAATATATTTTATTAGAGAAAAGGTTGATGAAGAGTTTGTAGCGCATCATTATAATGTACCTGAAGAGGGAACTAATATTATTCGTATTGATAATAATGTTAGTGCTGGCACTAGTAAGGATTATCGCTCATTGGTTAGTTATATTCGAAATCATAATTTAGCTGATGATGCTAATTATAAATATGTTGAGTCAAAACTTGATATTGATAATTTTATTGATTTTTGGGTAGGGGAGTTATTTACAACCAATAATGATATTGTTAATACTCGTTTCTTTAATAATCCAAAGCTTGATAATGGTAAGATAAAAATGATTTTTTATGATTTTGACTATGCTTTTTATAATTATGCAAATAACTATATGCAGTGGATTGTAGCACCTACTGGTTTGGGAAAGTGGAATTATGATAATTCAATCTTAAGAGGATTATTGCAAAATAAATCATTTCGTAAACGATTTGTTGAACGTGTATCTTGGAATTTAAAAAATGTCTGGTCAAAGGAAAAGGTTGATAAACGTTATAATGAGTTAATTAATTTAATTAAGCCGGAGATGGAACGTAATCAAAAAAGATGGAATTTAACAATGAGTACTTGGAAAAGTGAATGTGCTATTTTAGAGAATTATCTAGATGAAAGACGTGCATATATGATTAATCATACTAAGAGTTATTTCAATTTGAGTAGTAAGGAAGTGAAACAATACTTTGAATAAGAAGAAATACCGCTACGAATTGAAATTCGTTTTAAGTAAGAAACAGGCTAGTATTTTAAAATATCGTTTATCTCTTTTAATGGATGTAGATTCTAATTCAATAAATAAAGATAATACTTATTTTATTAGAAGTTTGTATTTTGATGATGTTTATGATTCAGCTTATTATGAAAAAATAGACGGTTTAGAAAAAAGAGAAAAGTATCGTATTCGTCTTTATAATTTAGATGATTCATTTATTCGTTTAGAACGCAAGGAGAAAGATCGAGATTTAACACATAAAAAACAGACCAAGATAACGAAAGAACAATGTTTAGCTTTTATGAATGGTGAGTTTCCAACATTAGATACGATCAGTGATGATTTACTTAAAGATTTTATTATTAAATGGCAATTAAGGCATATTAAACCTAGTGTCATTGTTGATTATCAACGACTAGCTTATACATATCCTGTTGAAGATGTTCGTATTACATTTGACGAAGATATTCGTTCAGGGCGTTTTCAGAATAATTTGTTTGATCAAAATATTTTAAGTTTTGCAGTCTTGGAACCTAATGAAGTGGTTTTGGAAGTTAAATTTAATAATGTTATTCCTAGTCATATTGCTAGTGTTGTTATGACAATTCCAATGATTCGTCAAGCTGTTTCAAAATTTGCATTATGTCGCGAAAAGAAGGAGGTATAAAATGGGCTTTTTAGACATGATTAAAAAGAGCGTGGTGGAACAATTTACAGGCTCTTTAGCTACTGGTGATATTTTCTTTTCTTTGCTAGTAGCATTTATATCAGCTATTATTATTACTGTGATTTATAAAAAAACATATACAGGGGTTTCTTATACAAAATCATTTGCATTGTCTATTTTGTTGCTTGCAATGGTTACTTCGCTAGTAATTAGAACTATTAACTCTAATTTAGCTTTATCATTAGGTATGGTTGGTGCTTTATCTATTGTTCGTTTTAGAACAGCAGTAAAAGATCCTGTTGATACCATATTTATGTTCTGGGCTATTACTATAGGTATTATGTCTGGTGCAGGGTTATATTTAGTCACTATTGTGGCAACTTTACTATTAGGTGTATTTTATATGATTAGTTATTCATTTCAGTTTAAGGCACCAAAAAAGTATTTATTAGTTGTAAAAGCCCATGAAGCTTATGCTGATAAAATAAGTAAAATATTATGCAAAAAGAAAAAGTGTGTTTTAAAAACAGAGTCTTATCAAAATGATAAAGTAGAATTAACGTATGAGCTGGCTTCTAAAGATACGGCTAGAGAAATTATTAAATTACGTGATGATGAGAATATTTACAGTATTCATTTAGTAAATATTGACTAGCTATTAATTTATTAATAGTTTTTTTTAATTAGTTATTGACATCACTATCTACTTTTTAATATAATGATAATAACAAAATATCTTTAAGTGGTATTGTTCTATGATAGAGGAGGATGTAGTATGGAAAATAATCACATTAAACTAATTGTTTTTCAAAATTTTTGGGAGGTAGGAAAGAAAGTTAATGAGCATTTAGCAAAACTTAGGCTTGAAAAAACTAATTACATAATCGAGTTAGAAAATCCTCGCTTTTCTAATGGCGAGGCAAAAGCAAAGATTAAAGATAATATTTCGAGTGAGGATTTATATGTTTTAAGTGATGTTGGTAATTATAGTATTAGCTATCCAATGCATGGCATTGAGCATAATATGTCACCAGATGAACATTTTCAAGATATTAAACGAGTTTTGTCTGCTACTAATGGTCGTTCTGAGAAAGTGACGTTGATTACTCCGCTTTTATATCAATCACGCCAACACAAACGAAAAGGTTTAGAATCTTTAGACTGTGCTTTAGCATTACAAGAATTGGAAAATTTAGGTGTGGATCGGATTATTACATTTGATGCACATGATCCAAATGTATGCAATGCCATTCCTAATCTACCTTTTGAAAATTTTTATCCAAGTAATATCATTTTAAATGATTTAATTAATAATGAGGATATAAATGATTTGTTAGTGGTTAGTCCAGATATGGGCGCTATGGAAAGAGCTAAATATTATGCTGAATTATTAGGTTGTGATGTTGGTATTTTTTATAAACGTCGTGATTTGAGTCGTGTTGTTAATGGTAAAAATCCAATTATTGATCATATTTATATGGGTAGTGATGTTAAAGATAAGAACATAATTGTCGTTGATGATATGATTGCATCAGGAGGTTCAATTCTTGATGTAGCTACAGAACTTAAAGTTAGAGGGGCTAAAAATATTTATCTTGTTTCTACATTTGCTCTTTTTACGGAAGGAACAAGTAAGTTTATTGAAGCTTATAATCAGGGACTTTTTACTAAGCTATATTCTACTAATTTATCATATGTAGATGAAACTGTTAAACAAAATGACTGGTATTGTGAGGTAGATTGTTCTTTGTTTATTGCTCAAATTATTAATAATTTACATAGTAAACAATCCGTTCAAGAATTAAAAAATGGTAAAGAAAAAATATTAAAAATGATTAAAGAAAAGATGTATAATTAGGAAAGAAGATTTGATATGGAAAAAATTGTTTCATTATTAGCTAAAAAGAGATTAACTATTGCAACTATGGAATCTTGTACTGGTGGTGGTATTGTTAATGCTATTACTAATATCCCTGGTGCTAGTGAAGTATTAAAATTTAGTGCTATAACTTATTCTAATGAATATAAAATTAAGATGGGTGTAAACAAGGATACAATTGATACATATAGTGTTTACAGTGAAGAGGTAGCTAAAGAAATGAGTTATAATATTGTTAAATATGCTAGTGCTGATTATGGGATAGGGGTGACTGGTAAAATTAATAGGATCGATCCTAATAATTTAAGTGGTGATGATAATATCGTTTTTATATCTATTTATGAAAAAAGTAGTGGTTCATATTATAATAATAAAATTACTTTACCCAATATTGAGCGAGTTCAGTGTAAGAATATAATTATTAAGGAAGTTCAGAACTTATTGCTTAAGATATTAATGAATGATTAGATTTGTTATATAACTGATGATGTGTTATAATTTAAAAAATGGAAAAGAGGTGCATATATGTATGATTCTTTAGAAACTTTTTTGAAACATTATGATCCTAGTAAATTTGATCGTTTTGCCATAACAACAGATATTTTGATTTTTAGTGTTTCGAGTGAGCAACAGGGTAATTACCGTAAATTAAGTAAAAAACATTTTAGTGTGTTATTAGTAAAAAGGGAAGAATATCCTTTTAAGGATATGTGGTGTTTGCCGGGCGGATTTGTTAAGATTGATGAGGATTTAGAAGATGCACCAAAAAGGATATTAAAGGATGAAACGAACATTAAAAATATTTATTTAGAACAATTATATACTTATGGATCTGTTAATCGTGATCCAAGAATGCGAATAATATCAACATCCTATATGGCATTAATAGACAAGAATCGCTTGAACGATAATTTAACTCCTAATGCGTCTTGGTTTAACATTAATTATATTGAAGATGATAAAAGTATTGATGTTGTTTTGGATAATGGTATTGAGCAAATTAGTTTTAAAATCGGTAAAAAGTTAAAAGAATTAACTACTGACCGTTATCAGTTTACGGTTTTAAAGAATGATAAGTTAGCTTTTGATCATCCATTAGTTATTGTATCTGGAGTAAATAGGTTGAAAAATAAATTAACATATACAGATATTGTATTTAATATGATGCCTACTTATTTTACTTTAGGTGAATTACAACAAGTGTATGAAGTTATTTTAGGGAAAAAACTATTAGATCCTGCCTTTAGGAGAATGATAGCTGATAAGGTCGAAAAGACGGATAAAATTCAATCGGGGTTTGGTCATCGTCCTTCTGCCTTGTTTAAATATAAACAGAATAAATCATGAAGAAATTTGTTTAATTTGCTAAATTTGTCAATTAAGGTATTTTGTGGTAGTATATAGCCAACTTTTCCTTAGAGAGATTAGAAGAATAAAGAGAAAGTGATGGTTGTGAAGAATAAATATACGATAGAAGGTAACGTTGCCTGTATTAGAGCTGATGGGGCTGGAAAGTATAGTGTTAATATCTTAATTAATGCTAAACGACTAGCTTTAGTAGATAAAGCTAGTTCAGGTTATTGGCAAATTATAAAAGAAAGAGATCAGTATTATGCAGCTACTTTAGATGGTAAAAATATTATTTATATGCATGATTTAATAACTGGTATAGGTAATAAGCAATGTGAGGAACATTTCATCGAAAAAAATGGGTCTAATTGTTTAATTACTAATCCTTATTATGGTAAAAAGGCAGTGGTTTTTAGGGGTATTGATGATGGTTTATGTAATCTTGATGGTAATTTAATGATTGAACAAAAACCAGAAGTAACTGAACAGTTAACTAATGATTATGAATTTTATCATACAGCATTTTTAAAAGAAATTACTGATGATCAATTAATTAGAAGTGACTTTTTAACATTATTAAATAGTGACGTCAAACAGCGTACTAGTGTTTTAGCAGATTTTTTTACTAATGTCAAACAAATTGTGGAAAGCCCTATCAGTAGAGTTTTACCTAATTATGAAGATTATCAAATACTATTTGAAATGTTACAGAATAATCATTTTGATGGACAAAGACTGGGTTCTTTTAATCCGTCTTTAGGTGAATTAGATGATATCGAACGATATCTTGAATTTAATTATCGCTCTAATTATTTATTACCTGATCATTTATTAATTATTACACCTATTTTGAAGACGCTTAAAGCTAATAAGGTGTATACTTGTATGTTTTCAGGAACAGCGATATTACCTGGGGAGCAATATATATACTATCAAGTTTTTATTCAAGATTTAACAGATAATATGGTATATGTTTTAAGGGAACCATGGCGAGCTATGGTTGGCTATGAATATGATCTACCAAATGACTTGCCATCTTTAGAACAATTTCATATTATGTTAAAGAATGCTTATATTAGTGGTAATGATGATTTTTATAATATACAAAGTAATTTGTCTAGTGATGGTGTAGTACTAACAAAACTAAAAAGAAGGAAATAATTGATATAGGGATTATAGAATGGTAATTTACTTAATAGTTATTAATATAGTTAGTTTTGTACTATATGGAATTGATAAAAAAAGAGCTATTAAGCATCAATATCGTATAGCGGAAAAGTATTTGCTTTTTCTGTCTATCGTAGGTGGATGTTTAGGGAGTTTGTTTGGCATAATGTTTTTTCATCATAAAAATAAACATTTGAAGTTTGTAATTTTTGTTCCTATTTGTAATTTATTATGGCTGTTTTTATTGTTATGTTTTTTATAATAATAAAGGTAAGTTATATGATCTAGTTTATGAATGAAAACCTTGATAGTAAGATACTGCTACCAAGGTTTAGTGTACTTTGAAAGACTAATTACATTTTATGTTCATAATAATTTTATATTCTTGAACGGTTAATGTATTATTTAATATTGGTTTGGAGTAATGCCCATTTTCATATTTAATAGTATAACGTGCTTCGATAATATCTTTGTCTTGAAGTTTACAAATAGATGCTTTGTCTTGGTTTGGAAAACGCGTTTTTAAAGATATTTGCGATGGCATTATGTTAATATCATAAGTATATAAATTTTTATAGTTATTGTTTATAATGTCATAGTTTAAGATGATATTACCATCAATATCTGTTCCGAATAGGAATTGTTTATTTTTTTCTTTTTGATTATAATAAGTAAAAATTACGTTGTTATCTATAATATTGAAATTATGGAATTCACCGTTATTGAGTTTTTTAGCAAATACTTGTTTGTCATTTATACTCATAATATTAGTATGAGGGTAACCTTTAGATTCTAAGTAATCGTAAGTGAAAATAATGAAGTTGGTGTGTTCATCATTTTTTAGATTAAAAAATTTAATACAGTAATCAGAAGAAACATCACTACAATTATCAATATTTTTATTGAAGTAGTTGGTTGCAGTTTGATTATTATAATTAATGGTATATTTACGAATATTGTGATCTTTACTAGTTACATATATGTATACAGCATTATGATTAGTAAGATCATCATTATTAAAGATTTTTATTGTAGCGCTTTTATCTTCGGCTTTTGCATTAATTGACAAACTTGTTTCCTGATTATCAAGGGCGATTTCATAAGTTTCTTGTTCGGGATGAAAATCAAGATCATGACCATCAATAGTAAGCTGTTTGAGATATGTACTTCCTTTAGGTTGATTATTTAAATCTTTAATGGATAATTGATGGTGGATAGTAGTAATGCTTATAATTATAATAAATATAGGAATAATGATTAAAGCAATGAGTTTAATCTTTTTTATTAGTTCCATTTTCCACCACCTTACTATCAATATCATATCATAGAATATGGCTTTGGTGAGTTAAATTTTAAAAAGTATTTACAAAGAAGTCAGCATACATGGTATAATATTTATAACTTTAATAGGAGGCGTTTATGGAGAAAATACTTTTGGTTGATGGTAATAATTTGTTATTTAGAAGTTATTATGCAACTGCCTACAATGGTAATTTTATGAAAAATAGTAAAGGATTTCCAACTAATGCTTTATTTGGATTTACTAATATGATTAACAAAATATTAGATGAAGAAAAACCTACTCGTATGATTGTGGCTTTTGATAAGGGTAAGACTTTTCGTCATGATAAATATGATTTTTATAAAGG
Source organism: uncultured Bacilli bacterium (assembly GCA_947624915.1). The sequence continues at coordinate 5,990 of CANQMF010000007.1, read as the reverse complement.
TGGACGAATGGAGACACCTGATGAGTTAAAAAAGCAATTTCCAGTAGCTAAAGAAATGTTAAATTACATGGGTATTAAGTATTATGAAATAGATAATTATGAGGCTGATGATATTATTGGTACATTTGCTAAAATGTGTAATTTAGATGATAATTATACGGGGACTATTATTAGTAGTGATAAAGACTTATTACAATTAATTTCTCCTCAAGTAGATATCAAATTGTTAAAACAAAAAGATCATATACGCTATAACGTTGATACTTTTAAGGCTGATTATGGTATTGATCCTATTAATATTATTGATCTTAAGGCCTTAATGGGTGATGCCAGTGATAATATCCCAGGGGTTAAAGGAATAGGGGAAAAAACGGCTTTAAAATTATTAGTTGAATATAAAACATTAGACGGTATCTATGAAAATATTGATAAAATTAAAGGTTCAATTCATGATAAATTAGTTAATGATAAAGAAGCAGCATATATGAGTTATGAAATAGCTACCATTTATCAGGATGTACCTCTTGAAATTAATATGGATGATATTATTGTTAAAGAGCATGATTATGATAAGTTAAATGCGTTGTATGAAGATTTAGAATTTTATTCGTTTTTGAAAAAGAGTAAGGTAGTTAAGAAAGATGATAATATTGAATATAGTATTATTAATGATGTTAAGGATTTAGATAATATCGATGATGTAGCCGTTTTTTTAGAGATTACTAATAATAATTATCATAAGGCAGATATTGTTGGAATGGGTATATATAATGATAAAATAAGTGCTTTTATTCCATATGAAGTATTAAAAGAAAATCCTTTGTTTTTAATGAGTGCAAATAAATATACTTATGATGCAAAAAGATTAATCGTTGCCTTAAAATGGCATAACATATACATAGATAATATTGTGTTTGATACTTCTATTGCTACCTATTTATTAGAATATAATTTAAAAGAAGATATTGCGTATTTAGCTAATCAGTTTAATGTTGATATTCCCTTTAGAGAGGTATTGTATCCAAAAAATGGTATAATGGACGATGAGGCCTTAAGAAAAGCTAGTGTTATGAAAGCTAAGTTTATATATGAAACTAAAGATGAGTTATTAACACAATTGGAAGAGAAAGAAATGTTAACTTTATTTAATGATGTTGAAATGCCACTTAGTATTGTTTTAGGGGATATGGAATATACCGGTATTCGTGTTAATATTGATACTTTAAAAGAAATGGGTCAAGATATAAAAATTAAGATTGATGAGTTAAGTAAAGAAATTTATGCATTAGCAGGGATGGAATTTAATATATCGTCCCCTAATCAATTAGGTGACGTGTTATTTGAAAAGTTAGGTTTAAAACATGGTAAAAAAGGTAAAACAGGGTATTCTACTGCTCAAGATGTTTTAGAAAAGTTAGTTAATGAACATCCTATTATTAATAAGATATTAGAATATCGTATGCTTACTAAGTTATATTCTACCTATATAGAAGGGTTAATAAATAGTGTATTTGATGATCAAAAGATTCATACAATTTATACTCAGACGTTAACAAGGACAGGTCGCTTGTCATCAATAGAGCCTAATTTGCAGAATATTCCTATTCGACATGAATATGGAAAATTAATTCGTAAGGCTTTTATACCTAGTGATAATGGTTTAATTGTTAGTAGTGATTATTCACAAATAGAATTAAGGTTGCTTGCACATATGGCTGACGTTGAATCATTAATTAAGGCTTTTAATCAAGGTATTGATATTCATGCTAAGACCGCTAGCGATATTTATAAATGTCCATTGGATAGTGTTACTAAAGAAATGAGAAGAAATGCTAAAGCTGTTAACTTTGGAATTATTTATGGCATTAGTAGTTATGGACTTTCAGCTAATATTGGATTAACGCCAAAAGAAGCAGCAAAGTTTATTGATGATTATTTACTAACTTACCCAGGTATTAAAAATTATATGGATAATGTAGTTAAAAAAGCTCATCAAGATGGTTATGTTAAAACATTATTTAATCGTCGTCGTACTTTACCTGAATTGGAAAATAAAAATTATATGATTAGAAGTGGTGCAGAGCGTATGGCTTTAAATGCTCCTATTCAGGGAACTAGTGCTGATATTATAAAAAAAGCGATGGTTGAAATATATGATGAGTTTAAAAAACAACATTTAAAGAGTAAAATGGTTATTCAAGTACATGATGAATTAGTATTTGATTGTTTAAAAGAAGAATTTGAGCAAGTAAAAGAAATTGTTCAAAGAAAGATGGAAAATACTTTTCATTTGCGCGTACCACTTAAAGTAGATATTGAATATGGAATAGATTGGTATCAAGCTAAATAGGAGAGATTAAATGAAAAATAATGTATCACGAGTAATGTTTGTAAGTGTTATTACTAATATATTTTTAGCTATTTCTAAGGTTATAACTGGTTTTATATTTAAATCAGGGGCTATTATCTCTGATGGTATTCATTCCTTTAGTGATTTAGTAACTGATATTGTAGCTATTATTGGTGGACATTTGGCGCAGAAACCTGCAGATGATAAGCATCCTTATGGACATGGAAAAATTGAATATTTAACTAGTTTATTCATTGGTATTGTTATTATCATGGTAGGTATAGGGGTTATATGTCAGGCGATAAAGGGAAGTATTGTTATTCCAAGTATTTTAGCAGCTTTAATAAGTTTTATTACCATTGTAGTTAAACTGTTGTTATCACGTTACGTAACATATCAAGGGAAAAAGATGAATAATCAAATCTTAATTGCTAGTGGACAGGAAAGTAAAACAGATGTTATATCATCAGTTGTTGTTCTTATTTCTGTTTTGTTTATGCAACTTGGGCGTGTTCATAAGATATTTGAATATTCGGATAAGCTAGCTAGTATTTTAGTAGGGATATTTATTTTGCGTATAGGATACATGGTTATCAAAGAAAATATTAGTATTGTTTTAGGGCAACAAGAAACAGATCGCCATTACGTTTCACAAATTCGTAAAATTATTAAAAAGACACCTAATGTTATTGATATTAAATCTATGGTTATTATGAAGTTTGGTCCACGATCTAGTATGACATTAACTATTTTAATGGATGGTAATTTACCATTAATTAAAACACATGAAACAGCCGATTTAATTGAAGACAATATTAGAGCTTATAGTGAAGCAATTGAGTATATTAATATCCATATAGAGCCTTATCAAAAATATATTGACAATAGTTAGTTGAAGCAATATAATATACTACCGTATTAGGGGGATTTATGGATAAAAAGGATTCATTTGAAAAACGTATTGCGAAAATTGATGAACATTTGCACACTAATCAGGAGAAAAGAGAGCAATTATTTAGAAGATATGAACATCGATTAAATAAATATTATGTTTTTTCTTTGTTAGCAGGGGCTAAAATTCAAACGATGATTTTTATTAGTATTATATTATTTACAAATTCGTTTGTTCGTGATATTAAGGATAAAATAGCTATCTCTTTGGTTCTTTGCTTTCTTTACAATGTTATTATTATGTTGTTAAAAAGGATATTTAAACCACCAAAGATTTATTATCAAACATTGAATGCTTATAATGATGAGTATAGTCATTTAATAAGTTTTAGAAATACTTATGTCTTTTTACACAGTTATTTATTAAAAGGAGAAGATGCAATCTTAGGAAATATAAAAAAACGCATTGAACATCAAAAGTATTTTGATTTTAATAATTGTGATAAAAATGATTGGTTGAAAAATGATGTGGAAGTATATCCAATGTTTGTTGAAGCTTACAATTTAGAGAAGGTTATGATCAGTGATATTACAAATGATGTTAAGAATAGATTAAAATATGTGTCATCAGCAGATGATGAACATCTCCTAAAAAATATTTTAGCTTCTTTAACGAAGTTAGAGATGTAAACGTTGACAAATATTAAAAATGATGATACAATTCGCATATAAAATGATGATAAGGATATGACTTTATGTAACGACTTAAAAGAGAGTTATCGGATGGTGTAAGGTAATAGTCTTAACATATTGTTTCTACCTTGGAGTGAAATGTAAACATTTCCGGGGCAACCCGTTATCTAAATTAAGACTATAATAGGATGGTACCGCGCTGTAGCGCTCCTAGTTATGGTTTTTTTTGTTTTCATATAAGGAGGAAAAAAAGATGATTGATATAAAATTAATAAGGGAAAATAAAAATTTAGTTAAAGAAAATATAAAAAAGAAATTTCAAGATCAAAAATTACCATTGGTAGATGAAATATATGATTTAGATATAAAGTGTCGTGAATTTAAGGTTAAAGGTGATAATTTAAAGGCTCAGAAAAATCGTCTTAGTGATCAGATTGGTATGTTAATGCGTGAAGGAAAAAAGGATGAAGCTTTGAAAATAAAAGATGAGGTATCAAAAATGGGTACAGAGATCGAAGAACTTACCAAAGAAGAAGAAACGCTTAGCAAAATCATTAAAGAAAAGATGATGATGATACCAAACATAATAGCCGATGATGTTCCTATCGGTAAAGATGATAGCGAAAATGTTGAAGAACAAAGATTTGGAGATCCTTTTGTACCTGATTATGAAATACCATATCATGCTGATATTATGACAAGTTTTGATGGATTAGATAAAGAAGCAGCAGGACGTGTTAGTGGAAATGGTTTTTACTATTTGATGGGTGATATTGCTAGATTACATAGTGCTGTTTTAGCTTATGCTCGCGATTTTATGATTGATAAGGGGTTTACTTATTGTATACCGCCTTACATGATTAGAAGTGAAAATGTTGATGGCGTTATGTCATTCGAAGAAAAAGAAAATATGATGTATAAGATAGAGGGGGAAAATTTATATTTAATAGGGACTAGTGAACACTCTATGGTTGCTAAATTTAAGGATCAAATATTGCGTGAAGATGACTTGCCAATTACAATGACTTCCTATTCACCTTGTTTTAGAAAAGAAGTAGGGGCTCATGGTATAGAAGAACGTGGAATTTATCGTATTCATCAATTTGAAAAGCAAGAAATGATTGTTTTATGTAAACCTGATGAAAGTGACGTTTGGTATGATAAGATGTGGAATTATTCTGTTGAACTTTTTAGAAGCTTAGATATACCTGTTCGCAAATTAGTTTGTTGTAGTGGAGATTTAGCTGATTTAAAATATCGTTCTTGTGATATTGAGGCTTGGTCACCTCGTCAAAAAAAATACTTTGAAGTATGTTCATGTGCTAATTTAACTGACGCTCAAGCAAGACGTCTTGCGATACGATATAAAAAAAATAGTGGTGAAAAGGAATTTGTACACACTTTAAATAATACCGTTATTGCTCCCCCAAGAATGTTGATTGCTTTCTTAGAAAACAATTATCAAGAAGATGGTTCAATTCTGATTCCGAAAGTGCTAAGGCCTTATATGGGTGGCAAAGAGAAAATTGAAAAGAAGTAGATAATTTAACTACTTATTGTATAAAACAAGCATGTATCAATTAGTTATTAAGAAATAATCTTATTGCAAGCTTAGAATATTATCAGATCAAAGAAAAAATAAAAAAAGAACATAAAATTGGCTAAGTATTCATTTTTTTTGCTATTTAATGGGTATAAGATGATGTAATCTCAAAAAAAGATTAGCTGCTTATAAAAAGGAAGACACGAAACTTCTTTTTTGTTTTACGTTTGCTTAATCCTGTAAAAGTAAAGTATGATTGAAGAAAAATGCCAGAAGTGGCAAAAATCTTCAATGAAATATTGCAAAAAAATAAAAAAAATTATATAATTATATTGAAGAAAAATGCCACAAGTGGCAAAAATCTTCAAAAGGAGAAACTATGAAAGAAATTAAAAGAGATATTTACTTAAACAGATTAATTGATCGAAAGGAAAACGGATTGATTAAAGTTATAACTGGTATTAGAAGATGTGGCAAGTCTTATTTATTAGATCCATTATTTAAAAATTATTT